>CAJXMR010000055.1 GCA_913056305.1 uncultured Ralstonia sp. | reverse complement strand
TGTACCGTGTCGGCCACGCTGACGTCGTAGTCCAGGGCGCGCGCCTTTTGCCTGATCCGCGACTCGAGCATGAGGTCGGTGACGACCGCAAGAATACGTCCCGACGTTGAGGAATCCGCTCTCATGTCCCGTGTCACCACAGACGGCGGCCGCGCACTCTATCACCCACGGAGATGACCGTCCTAATCCCCGCCTTCAGCCCCCGAGCCTTCATCCGAGGCGGACGGCTGCTCCGCCGGCGGTTCTTCCGCAGGCGCAGGCGCCACTGCTGCGGGCTTGCTGTAGGCGACGGACATGTCCAGCAGCTCCGCCAGGTCAAACACCTGCATCCCCTTCTCCGCCGCCTGCGGTACGGAGCCAACGCCCTCCTCGAACATCTGCATGCAGAAGGGGCAGGCCACGGCGACGATGTCCGCGCCTGTCTCTGCCGCCTCCTCCGTCCGCGCGTGGTTTATACGCTGGCCGCCGCTCTCCTCCACCCACATGTGGGAGCCGCCGGCGCCGCAGCAGAACGTCCCCTTCTTGCAGCGCCGCATCTCAACCGACTTTGCTCCCGTGGAAGCGAGGACCTTACGCGGCTCGTCTATGATATCGTTGTGGCGGGCGATGTAGCAGGGGTCATGATACGTCACGCTCTTCTCCGACAGGCCGTTCGCCCCGACCTGTCGGGGCAGCTTCCCCTCGGCGATGAGCTGCTCCAGGAACACGGAGTGGTGGAGCACCTCGAAGCGCCCGTCCAGTTGGGGGTACTCGTGCTGCATCGTGTTGAAGCAGTGGGGGCACATCGTGAGGACCTTCTGCACGCCCTTCGCCTTGAACACGTCGATGTTGCCCTGGGCCTGTATCTGGTACAGGTACTCGTTGCCCAGGCGACGGGCCGGGTCACCTGAGCACCCCTCCTCGTTGCCCAGCACCCCAAAGCTCACGCCTGCCTCCAAAAGCAGACGCGCCGTGGCCTTGGTCACCTTCACGTTGCGCTCCTGGAGAGCACCGGAGCAGCCTACCCAGAACAGGTACTCCTGACTGCCATCGAACATCGGGATCTCCACCCCATCCGCCGCCATCTCCTCGATCCAGCTCGTGCGGGTTAGCTGCGTCCCCCGCCAGGGGTGGCCCCGCTGCTCCAGCTGCGTCAGGACGGCCTGCGCCGTCTCCGGCATCTTCGACTCCTCCATCACCAGGTAGCGGCGCATGTCCATGATCGTTGGCACATGCTCGATGAACACCGGGCACTCCTCCACGCAGGCGCCGCAGGTCACACAGTCCCAGATCGGATCGAAGCCCACCTCCTCGATGAGGGGCGTCGGCTGCTCCGGCCGGTGAGTGGTAGGCGAGAGGGCAGGGACCTGCTCCTCCATCAGGTGGCGGATGTCAACGATGATCTGCTTGGGGGATAGCGCCTTACCGGTGAGGTTGGCCGGGCAGGCGTCGGTGCAGCGGCCGCACTCCGTGCAGGTGTAGGAGTCCAGCATCTGCTTCCAGCTGAACTGCTCCACCTTCCCCACCCCGAAGCTCTCCGCCGTCTCGAAGTCCTTGATCGGCTGGAGGACGCCGGTGGGCTGCAGGGAGCGGAAAAACACGTTGGGCACGATGGTGAGGACGTGAGAGTGCTTGGAGTACGGCAGGTAGACCAGGAACACGAGGAAGTCCAACAGGTGCGAGTACCACCAGGCGACGTGGAACAACTCCAGGGCTTGTCCGCTGAAGCCGATCACGTCCCACAGCTCCGCTAAGCCGAACGCCAGGAACGACGCCCACTCGTGGTTGGGGCGGTCGAGCGCGATCTCGGCGCTGTTGGTGAACACGTCCGTCACCATCAGCCAGCCGATCAGCCCCAGGATGATCCAGCCGTCGATGTTCAACGTCATTCGCTGGGGTCGCCAGAAGAACCGCTGCCAGGCCGCCATCAGAACACCCACGATCACGAGGATGTTGAAGACGTCCATGACGGGCCGCAAGCCCAGCGTGTACACATCCCCCAGCAGGCTCTCCAGGCTGGCGTCCTCATGGATGCCGTTGAGCAGGAAGTTCAGCGTCCGCACCTGGAGGACGAGGAACCCCCACCAGATGAGGCTGTGCAGCACGCCCGAGTACCAGTACTTGGGCCGCGCCACCCTGGAGTTGCCCAGCACCGAGGGGATGAGGCCTATCGCGCGGCGGAGCGGATCGCCGAAGCGGTTGACCCATTGGCCGCGCAGAAACCAGCGGTAGCGTATACCCGCTGAATAAACGAAGAAGGTCAGGAAGCCGAAGAAGATGATCGCGTAGAAGACGTTTCCGGGGAACTCCGTGGATGGCGCCATATGCCCTCTCGATTTAGATAGGTTCCGCTTCCTAAACCCGCACCTTATGATAGCCACGGGTCTATTGACGGTCAAACGAAAGGGCGACGTAGCGGGAGGAATCTCACACCACGTGAAAGCCCAGCCGGAGCCGGCCGCCCGTGACCCTGCCTCCGCATCGGGCTATAATCGACCCCGCTATGACCACCGAGATCCGCCCCATCAGTGAAGACGACCTCGAAGCCGCCCACTTCTTGCTCGCCTACTCTTTCACCAGCGACCGTTCCGAACGGGGGCGGATAAAGCATGTGGAGTCGATGGGGACTGCCCTGGCTCTGTACGACGACGGCCAGATGGCGGCTTGCCTCCGGATATTCCCCCTGCAGACGTTCATCCACGGCGCCTCCATACCCCTGGGTGGCATTTCCGGCGTGGCCTGCTTGCCGGAGCACCGCCGCAAGGGCTACGTCGGCCGGCTCCTGCGCCACGCCCTCGCCGTCATGCGAGAGGAGGGCCAGCCGCTATCGTCGCTCTACACGCCGCACCCGGGCCTCTACCGCCGCTACGGCTGGATGACCGCCTCCAGCGCCACCATCCACCGGTTCAGGCCGAAGGAGATCGCCCTGCTGAGCGCCGCCCGGCCCAAAGGCCACGCCTATCGCATCACAGAGGAGCAGTGGCCGACCCTCGACGATCTGTACAGACGGTTCGCCGAGCCCCGCAACGGCTACTTGGACCGCGACGAACGCTGGTGGAAGGAGGCGCTGTTCCGCCGCCTCTACGATGAAAAGCGGCAGTTGAACGACGTGGCCGTCTGGGCGAACGGCCAAGGCCAGCCCAGCGGCTATATCGTTTACCACAGCGCCAGCGAGCAGCCTCCAGACGCTCCGTCCATCGACCAGATCTACGTGGAGGAGCTGATCGCGTTGGATTCCAACGCCTACTCCGGCCTCCTCCGCTATCTCCTGGCGCACGACCTGGCCGCCCTCCACAGCCACGTTCGATGCGTTCTGCGCCAATTGATTGGCCTGCATGGCGTTGTCGACGTTGTTGCGCACCGTCGCCCCCAGCTCGTCCATCGACGCCGCAGTCTGCTGCAGCGCGCTGGCCTGTTCTTCCGTGCGTTGCGACAGGTCGGCATTGCCGGCGGCGATCTCCTGCGCGGCCGAGCGCACCGAGTCGCTGCCCAGGCGGATCTGCTGCATCACCGCCGTCAGCTTGTCGGCAAAGGTGTTGAACGAGCGGGCGATCTGCGCGACTTCGTCTTCGCCGTCCGACGGCAGGCGCTTGGTGAGGTCGCCGCTGCCCGAGCCGATGTCGTCCATCGCATCGCGGATCATCGACAGACGGCGGAACGCGCGCGAGGTCATGGCGCCGACGATGAGCGCCGCCACGAAGGCCACCGCCACCAGCGCGCCGGCCGAGGTCAGCACCAGCGAGCGCATGCCGGCCGTGGCATCGGACTTATCGAGCGCCACCACCAAGCCCCAGTCGGTGCCCTTTACGCCTTGGCGGTAGAGCAGTTTTGCGGCGCCGTTCACGTCCACTTCCACCGGCTTGTCAGCCTGCGCCAGCGCCGCCAGCGTGGCCTCATTCAAGCCTGCCGACAGGTCGGTCACAGGCTTGAGCGTGAGCTTGTCATCCGGATGCGCAACAATCTTGCCGGCCGCATTGACGACGAAGCCGAAGCTGGCCGGCGTCGGGTGGATGGCCTTGACGTTGGCGATCACGCTGTCCATCGCCACGTCGCCGCCGATCACGCCCTTGAGGCCGCCATCGCGCAGGATGGGCACGGCGAAGGTGACCACCAGTTGACCGGTGCTCGCGCTCACGTACGGCGGTGTCACCACCGGCTTGCCAGCGTCCACGGCCTGCTTGTACCAGGGGCGCGCGGTCGGGTCGTAGGTGGGCGGAATGCCTTCGGGGTTCGAGAACTTGTACGACTTGTCGGGGTAGCCAGCATAGACCTTGATGAGGCCGCCTGCTTTGGCTACGGCCTGGAACACCGGAACCGAATCGTCTGACAGCGCAACATCCTGAAGCGCCAGAATCAATTGCAATTTGCTCGCAATCCAGTCGTCGATACCCGTTGCATGTCCATTTGCGACAGCTTGCAGATTTTTTTGGATTGCCTTCTCGTTATGAGAGTGCGTGACCAAATAGTTGAGGCAGCCAGCCAGGACCAGGGCGCAGACCACGATGGTCACACACGTCACCTGAATCTTGATGCGAATGGAAGCAAACATGAACAGCCTCTTGGAGTGTCGGTGAGGTGCCGCAGGGGAAGAGGCCCGGCTAGCTACACGCTAATCGATCCAAGGGCACCCCATCTTTAGCTTTATGCAAAGAATGCATTGAGGCGATAGAGGTGATTGCGCTCGAAACGTCCTTAAGCGGATGTCGTTTGCTTTCTATCCCGCTCGAGAGAGATCCACATTTCCTGAAGCGTTTCGTTGGTATTGCCCACCGCGCGGAATGCCCGTATCTCCAGGGTTGTGGTCCACGTGTCGTCCGCTGCTTGGACCAACTTGCCGCTCGCCAAGTCCTCTGCGACGGAGCTTTCGGGCAGCCATGCGGCGCCGTAGCCTTGCTTGACCATCTGCGCCAGCAATAGCGCCATATCTGCTTCATAGCAACGAGCTAGGTGACACGGAGCGGCCGCTTGTTTGAGTACGGCGTCGGAGACCTTGCCCAAGAATGTCCCTGCGGCATAGGCAATGTAGGGAATGGGGTTGGCTGGATTGCCGGGCAAAGCGAATTCCGGTTTGCCGAGCGAGGTAGGCCCCGAGACGGGCAAGAAACGCTCACTTCCCAGTGAAAGGCTGATGAACTTTCCCTTGTCGAGCAGGATCGGTGCGCTTGCATGCTCGTAGCACACCATCAAGTCACACTGTCCTTCAGCCAACGAGATGACTGCCTCGTGGATATTGGCGGCAACAACCCGTGCATTGAATGGGCTCAGGTACTCGTGACGCTGCTGGAATTGTTTGAGCCACCGAGGCAGAAACGACGTCGACAGGGTATGTCCAGCGACTAGCTGGATTGACCGGCCCGGCATGCGCCTACCGGCACGCAAGACCGCTCGTTGTTCATTCAGGATATCAACCGCTTCTCTCGCTTGATCGCAGAAGGTCAGCCCGGCTAGTGTCAACTCGACCGGATAGGTGCCACGGTCCACGAGTTCAACTCCTACCCATTCTTCAAGCGACCGAACGCGTCGCGACAGCGCCGATTGTGTGATGCAGCGCAATTCAGCGGCACGGGAGAAATTCTTTGTCTCGGCAAGCACCAACAAGTCTTCGATCCATTTCAATTGCATTTTTCTGGCCTCGATCGTCAGGAGCCGTAGCTGGCTGGGCAACTATCCAACATCTGTTCCAACATGCCCTAAATGATGAACCGCGTCGGGTGCGAAAAGTATTCCAAATATGCATCCATCCAGTCCGCTTCCTCATAACGAATCCGCCCCCTTTGCCTAACATCGGCAGCATCGAACACAACAACGGGGAAGACGATGGGCGAAACCACCACCAAACAACCAGCAGTCCGGTTTGAGCACGACTTGCTGGGTGAGCGGACTTTGCCGGCGGACGCGTACTACGGCATTCACACACAGCGGGCAGTGGAGAACTTTCCGATTACGGGCGAGGCGCTGTCTCAGTATCCAGAGCTGATCTGCGCACTGGCGGATATCAAGCAGGCCACAGCCTTGGCCAACCAGCAGCTGGGGCTGTTGGATCGCCCCCGTGCTGAGGCGATCGGCAAAGCGTGCGAACTGCTGCGCGAAGGGCGCTTGCACGACCAGTTTCCGATCGATGTGGTGCAGGGTGGGGCGGGCACGTCTACCAACATGAACGCCAACGAGGTCATCTGCAACATTGCACTGGAGCTGATGGGCCGACCATTGGGCGACTATGACACCCTGCACCCGAACGAGCACGTCAACCTCAGTCAATCAACTAACGATGTCTACCCAACCGCGTTGAAGCTGGCGACGTATCGCGCCGGTCAGCAGTTGGCGGTGCAACTGAAAGCGCTGGAAGACAGTTTTCGCATCAAAGCTGCCGAGTTCAGGGGCCTGCTCAAGGTCGGGCGCACACAACTACAGGACGCGGTGCCAATGACGCTCGGGCAAGAGTTCGGCACCTACGCCATCATGCTGCGCGAAGACCAGCAGCGTTTGGGCGAAGCACTCAATCTGCTGTGCGAGATCAACCTGGGCGCGACCGCCATCGGCACCGGCATCAACACTCACCCGCAGTACGCCGGGCTGGCGCGAGATTTCCTTTGCCGTATCACCGGGTTGCCCCTGATAACTGCGCCCGACCTGGTGGAAGCCACACAAGACTGCGGCGTGTTCGTGCACGTCTCGGGCGTGCTCAAGCGGATCGCCGTCAAGCTGTCCAAGATCTGCAACGACCTACGCCTGCTCTCCAGCGGCCCGCGCGCCGGCTTCGGCGAGATCAACCTGCCTGCTATGCAGGCCGGGTCCAGCATCATGCCCGGCAAGGTGAACCCGGTGATTCCGGAAGTGGTCAACCAGGTGGCCTTCGAGGTGATGGGCAACGACATGACCATTGCCTGCGCCGCCGAGGCGGGCCAACTTCAGCTCAATGCCTTCGAGCCGATGATTGCCTACGCGATGTTCCGGAGTCTCTCGCACCTGACACAGGCGTGCCGTGTGTTGGATGAGAAGTGTGTGCGCGGAATCACCGCGAACCCGGAACGCCTGCGTGAACAACTGGACCATTCCATTGTGCTGGTGACGGCGCTGAATCCCTACATCGGGTACGAGAACGCCACGCAAGTCGCGAAGGAGGCGCTCGCTAGTGGTCGTGCGGTCCGCCAGATCGTGACGGAGCAAGGATTGCTGACCCCTGCGCAACTGGACTCCATCTTGAACGTCGAGACGCTGACTACGCCGCGCGCGCAAGTTGAGCTGGTGGCGGCCCACTAGAAGAAAGTTATAGAGACAGCGCATTGAGCCGGAACGACCGGCCGCGCACCCAAAGGAGGAAACATGAACACCAAACGCCTGACCTCCCAGATCGGCGTGGCGATGCTGCTGGGCATCGCCGTCGGCTGGGGCTGCCACGAATACGCCAAGGAGGCTGCGGCGGCCAAGGAGCTCGCGTCGTACTTCAGCATCATCACGGACATCTTCCTGCGGATGATCAAGATGATCATCGCGCCGCTGGTGTTCTCGACCCTGGTGACGGGGCTGGCGAGCATGAGCGGCGGGCGCTCGGTCGGGCGCGTGGGCCTGCGGGCGATGGTGTGGTTTGTGAGCGCGTCGGCCACTTCGCTGGCGTTGGGCATGCTGCTGGTCAACTTCTTCCAGCCAGGCATGCACTTGAACTTGCCGCTGCCGGAAGCCACTGCCACGGCAGCCCTGAAGACCGGTGATTTCACGCTCAAGGCCTTCATCACCCACGTCTTCCCGCGCAGCATCGTGGAGGCCATGGCCACCAACGAGATCTTGCAGATCCTGGTGTTCTCGCTGTTCTTCGGCGCCGCGCTGTCGACCGTGAAGAACCCGATGGAGAGCGTGATCGGCCGCGGCCTGGAAGAGCTGACCAAGCTGATGTTCCGCATCACCGACTACGTGATGCGTTTCGCGCCGCTGGGCGTATTCGCCGCCATGGCCGCCGCCATCACGGTGGAAGGCGTGGGCGTGCTATGGACGTACGGCAAGCTGATTGGCGAGTTCTATTTGGGCTTGGTGCTGCTGTGGACGATCCTGTTCTTCGTCGGCTATGGGTTGCTCGGCCGCTCTATCGGGCGTTTGGCGGGGCTGATCCGCGAGCCGATCATGTTGGCCTTTGCTACGGCAAGCAGCGAGTCGGCCTACCCGAAGACCATAGAAGCACTGGATCGCTTTGGTGTGCCCAAGCGCATTTCGAGCTTCGTGCTGCCGCTAGGCTATTCATTCAACCTCGATGGGTCGATGATGTACCAGGCGTTTGCGGTGCTGTTCATCGCGCAGGCGTACAACATCGAGATGGGTTTCACGCAGCAACTGACGCTGCTGCTGGTGCTGATGCTCACGAGCAAGGGCATGGCCGGTGTGGCGCGCGCCTCGCTGGTGGTGGTGGCGGCCACGCTGCCGATGTTCCACCTGCCGGAAGCCGGTCTGCTGCTGATCATCGGTATCGATCAGTTCTTTGACATGGGCCGTACGGCCACCAACGTGATTGGCAACAGCATCGCGACGGCTGTCGTGGCGAAATATGAAGAAGAGCACGCGCCGAACGCACTGCCCGCCAACCCGGCAGCCTCGACCAATCCTTCAGCCTGACAGAGTAGGGGAGGAAGACCATGAAACAGCACACGTTCGGCGTGATTGGCGGACTGGGTTCGCTGGCCGGAGCCGATCTGTTCTTCAAGCTGGTACGCAGCGAGCCTGTGCTGGCCGAGCAGGATGCCTTCCACTTCCTGTTCGAGCAGCATCCTTTCAGGGACGTACGTGCACCGCTCAATGCAACCTGCAGCATGACCGCGCGGAAGTTGTATGTGTTCCAGGTTTGCCAGTCGCTTGTGCAACGACGTGTGGGCTCGATCTTGCTGCCATGCTTTGCCAGCCACACTTTCCGCGAAGAACTGCAGAACGAGCTGACCATCCCCATTGTTGACATGATGGCGGCGTTGCGGCGACACGTGGATGGCATCGCCACCAAGGGGGCCACGCTGGGCGTGGTCGCGTCGGATTTCGTGAGGCAATCCGGCCTGTTCGAGAGGTACTTTGCAGATCGCTACGATATCGTCTATCCGGGCGGGCTCGACCAGGCCTTTGTGATGAGCGCAATCTACGGCAACGACGGCATCAAGGCGGGCAAGCTGGAAGGCCACGCCGTCGAACATTTGGTGCATGCATGCGAAGGCCTGCGGGAGCGC
The DNA here is from genome assembly GCA_913056305.1 of uncultured Ralstonia sp. Lineage (GTDB taxonomy): Bacteria > Pseudomonadota > Gammaproteobacteria > Burkholderiales > Burkholderiaceae > Ralstonia. Next base: position 17,029 of record CAJXMR010000055.1, on the reverse strand, counting down.
GGCGCGGAGTTGATCCTTCCAGGGGCGACCGAGTTGTCGCTGGTTTGCCAGGCGCTACAGCGCCGCGGCTATCCCGTGTTGGACGGCAACGCCATCTATGCCGAACATGCGGTGTCATTCACCGCAGGGCGGCAGCGCAGGGTATTCAAGCTGGGCATCGTCGGTGGCGTCGGCCCGGCGGCCACGGTCGATTTCATGGACAAGGTCGTGCGCAACACGCCAGCGAGCCGAGACCAAGACCACATCAAGATGGTCGTGGAGCAGAACCCGCAGATTCCTGACCGCACGGCTCACCTGCTGCATCAGGAGGCTGACCCAACGGTAGGTCTGTATGCGACGTGCAAGCGGCTCGAATCGGAGGGCGCTAGTGCGATCGCTATTCCATGCAATACGGCGCACGCGTTCGTTCAGGATATTCAGCCTTACCTGGCGATTCCCATCGTCAATATGCTGACGGAGACCATTGCGTTCATCCGAGCGCAATATGGCACCGTCCGGCCCGTGGGATTGCTCGCAACCTCCGGCACGATTGCAAGCCGCGTCTACCACGAGGCAGCCCAGGCAGCGGGCATCGCACTGATGACGCCCACGGAGGAATTTCAGGAACATGTCATGTCCGCAATCTACGGGGAGCATGGCGTGAAAGCGGGCTATGTCGAAGGGACTTGCCGTGATTCGCTGCGCGCGGCAATCGAGCACCTGGCACTGTCCGGTGCCAAGGTGATCATCCTGGGCTGCACCGAACTGCCGCTCATCTACGCAGAAACGAAGGCCTTTGCGTTGGCCAATGGCAAGTCGGTCGTGCTAGTGGACCCAACCGCTGTACTGGCGCGACATTGTGTTGGCCTCGCCCAATCTCAAGATTCACATCTTGCCGGTGAGACATCTTCGGAATGCGCTTCCGTCTGAAGTTCCATATCTCCGATCACAACTAGCGTAGTTTGTTTCGATGATGCAAGTGAAATGGCTAGAGGCACTCATTGCGCTTGAGGGAACAGGAAGTTTTTCCCAAGCAGCACGCAAGCGCTGCCTTTCGCAGCCCGCTTTGTCTAGGCAGATCCAGTCGTTGGAGAAATGGGCGAACGTTTCACTGGTTGATCGCAACGTCCAGCCAGTGCAATTGACTGCTGCCGGTCGAGAGCTTTGCGTGCATGCGAAGTGCATATTAACTATGCTGTCGGCGGCTCAGCGTGATATCAAATCTAAAATAGTTCAAATATAGATTAAATAGAATTGAGAGCTGCTTTCGCCAAGGAAACCGGCTTTCGTGACCGCCGCCATATGCGCGAGGCGTTCATGCGCGGGTTTAACCGTCCACCCCAGGCGGTGCGGCGCGACGCGCGTGGAGGTCGAACGCCCCGCCTGGATCGATGCGCCGGCAAGCGCGCAGAACCATCGCGATGAGGTCGACTGGCCGGTCAGCGCTCCGTTGCCTCGCTGCGCATCTACCGTCGGTAGCGCTCGGGCGAGAAGCCGATCTGCTTGCGAAACATCGCGATGAAGGCCGATGGCGTGCCATAGCCCAGCGCCAGCGCGATGTCCTGGATCGAGCGGTCTTCCTTGAGCCACACCAGCGCGCGCAGCAGGCGCACGCGGTTGCGCCACTGCACGAAGGTCATGCCAAGCGCGCTCTGGAAGCGGCGCGCGAGGGTGCGTTCGGTGCTGTGCACGCGCTCGGCCCATTCCTGCAACGTGGTGGCGTCCGCCGGATCCAGGCGGATGGCCTGCAGGATGGGTTCGAGCTGCCGGTCGTCGCTGTCAGGCAGGTAGCTGTCGGTGTGGCCGGCGCGCGCAAGCAGTTCGATCATCAGCTCGAACTGGCGCAGGTCCCATTCATCGGTCATGACCGCAATGCGGCGCTCGGCAAAGTCTTCGAACAGCGCGCGCACCAGCGGTGTCTGCGGGATCAGGCAGGCCATCGGCGGTAGCCGCCGTGCGAAGGGCTCGGTCACGTAGACCGACATGAAATCCGTCGCCTGCCGGATCGACGCCGAGTGCGGCACGTTGGCCGGCACCCAGATCAGGTACTCCGCCGGCGCGGTCAGCTTGCGCGCTTCCACCGCCACTTCCACCAGGCCCAGGCTGATGCGGTTGAACTGGCCCCACGGGTGGCTGTGCAGCTCGATGCCGGTCTCGGGTGCAAAGTGGTCGTAGCGGAAGTAGAACGGCGCGCCCTTGGGCACACGCAGGTCGGCTTCGCGGTAAGCGGAGGCGGTGTACACGTTGTCGGCTTCGATCGCTCGGGTTGTCTGTTTTGCATTATATGTTCCGTAACGGACATGCCTACACTTCGGCCATCGATTGCAAACGGAGGCCGTCGTGCCTGTGCTGTATCCCTTGCTGGCGGTGCTGATCTGGGCCGCCAACACCATCGTCTCCAAGGCCGCTGCCGGTGTGTTCGACCCGGCGGCGATCTCGTTCTACCGCTGGCTGCTCGCGGCGTGCGTGCTCACGCCGTTCTGGGCGCGGCCGCTGTGGCGCCAGCGCCGGGCCGTGCTGCCGTGGCTGCCGCGCTTTGCGGTGCTGGCGCTGCTGGGCATGGTGATGTACCAGTGCCTGGCGTACTACGCAGCGCACAGCACCAGCGCCACCAACATGGGCGTGATCTGCGCGCTGATCCCGATGCTGGGGCTCATCCTCAACGCGGTGGTGTTTCGCCAGCCGGTGGGTGCGCCGGCGGTGGCGGGCGTGGCGGTGTCGCTGGTGGGTGTGCTGTACCTGCTCGGGCGCGGGCATCCGGCCAACCTGTTCGACGCGGGCATCAACCGTGGCGATGTGCTGATCCTGGTGGGCGCCGCCTCCTACGCGCTGTACAACATCCTCTACCGCCGCTGGGCGCCGCCGTTCGGGCAGTGGGTCAACCTGTACCTGCAGGTGCTGGTGGCGGTGGTGGTGCTGCTGCCGCTCGCGCTCACCGCGCAGAGCCTGGCGATCCCGCGCCAGGGCGTGGGGCTGGTGTTGTTTGCGGGCATTGCCTCGTCGATCGTCGCAACGTACTGGTGGATGCTGGGCCTGGCGCGCCTGGGTAGCGAGCGCACGGCGGTGCTGATGAACCTGCTGCCGGTGTTCACCGCGCTGATGGCCAGCGTACTGCTGGGCGAGACCATCCACAGCTACCACTGGATCGGCGGCGCTCTGGTGCTGCTGGGGGTGAGCCTGGTGCAGGGCATCGTGCGCTTGCCGATCGGGCGCAAGCGCCTGCCTGCGGCGTAGGGCAGGGGAGTGTCCCCGCATTGCACGGCGGCGGATGGCGGTAAAATCGGACACTTCATGGGCGCCTTTGCGCGCCCGTTCCGTGTTCCAGAACTTCAATCGCCAGACCATGAAACGGGGCGCCTCTGCCGTAACCGTCGATGATGTTGCCGCACATGCGGGCGTGTCCATCAAGACCGTCTCGCGCGTGCTGAATCACGAACCGAACATCAGCGAGAAGACGCGCGCCAAAGTGGTCGAGGCCATGCAGGCGCTGGACTACCGTCCCAACCCCGCCGCCCGGCGCCTGGCCAGCAAGCGCGCCGATATCATCGCGTTGGTCTACGACAACCCCAGCGACAACTACATCGTCAACATCCAGCACGGCGCGCTCGAAGCCTGCCAGGCGCTCGACTACAGCCTGCTGCTGAGCCCCTGCCACTACCGCGACGCGGATCTGCCCGAGCAGATCGTGCAGAGCGTGCGCCAGCGCGCGCTGGCCGGGCTGATCCTGACGCCGCCGGTGTCGGACGTGCCGACGCTGATCCGTGCATTGGATGAGGCGGGCGTCGACTACGTGCGTCTGGCGCCGGCCGATCGTGAGCACAAGGGGTTGACGGTCGCCACCGAAGACCGCGCCGCCGCGCGCGACATGACGCTGCATTTGATTGGCCTGGGCCATCGGCGCATCGGCTTCGTGGTGTGCGACCCGGCCCACGGCGCGGCGTACCAGCGCGTGTTCGGCTACCGCGATGCAATGGCGCAGGCCGGCATCGCCGTCGACGAGCGGCTGGTGGAGCAGGGCGAGCACTCGTTCGAGTCCGGCGTGGCGTGCGCGGAGCGGCTGCTCTCGCGCGACCCGCGCCCGACGGCCATCTTTGCCGGCAACGACGACATGGCCGCCGGCGTGCTGCGCGTGGCGCAGGCGCGCGGCATCAAGGTGCCGGAAGATCTCTCCATCTGCGGCTACGACGACACGCCGCTCTCACGCCAGCTGTGGCCGCGCCTGACCACCGTGCGCCAGCCGATCCAGGACATGGCCTACGCGGCGGTGGAGCAGCTCGTCGCCATCCACCGCCCGCACCTGCCCGGGCTGAAGCCGCATTCGGAGCACGAGACGCTGCAGTACGAGCTCGTGATCCGTGAGTCGACCTGCCCGCCCGCTGGGTGAGGGCGGGACCCGCGCGCCGTACACCAAGCCCCGAGCCGCCGCGCATCGAGGTGCCGCCGCGCGATCCATCAAGCAAAAAGCCGATGACGGCGGGACCGTGCATCGGCTTTGCATCGACAGCAGGGCAGGACGTGCGTTGGCTTAGAACCAGTGCACGATGCCCGTGTAGACGCCTTGCTGGCTGGAGCCCGCCAGGGGCTTGTTGCCGCTACCGGCTTCAACCGAGAACGCCGCATTGTTGCCGTTCAGGACGGTGCCGATGGTACCGTACACCAACGTGCGCTTGGACAGCGCGTAGTTGGCGCCCACCGTCAGCAGCGTGCCGTTGCCGGCGCCGTGGTTCCGGGTGGCCCGGTAGGCGCCGCCCACCAGTGTCAGGGCCGGCGTGATCTGGTAGTTGGTGCCGATCCAGTAGGTCTGCTGCCGCGTTGCGCCGTTCGCGGTATCCGCCACCAAGGCGCCGCCGGTGTGGATCAGGCTGTATCCGCCGAACAGCTTGGCGGCGCCGGCCTGGTAGGTGCCGCCCACGGTATACAGACGCGATGCCGAGTAGAGGTTGGAGAATTGCGCGTTGGAGTCACGCAACTCTTCATAGAGGGCCTTCACCATCAGGGGGCCGTTCTCGTAAGCCACGACGCCAGCCAGTTGGCGGCCACTGTTGAAGTGACCCGCCGTGCCGTTCAGACCGGTCTGCGCACGGAACGAGAACCCGCCCCAGACCGGCGAGTTGTAGGTGATGGAGTTCGGGCGCGAACCCCACGTGCGGTCACCCTGGAGGGTGGAGGCGCCCATGAACTGGAAGCCCATCGGGTCGAGACTCCAGACTTCGCTATCGGGAATGCCCATGGCACGGCCAAGCAGCAGGGTGCCATACGTGTTGCTGGACAGCCCCACCACCGCCCAGCGGTTGAAGAGCGCGTCGCTCTTGCCGTCGTTTGAAGTGAAGCCGTTTTCGAGGTTCATGACGGCTTTCAGGCCGCCGCCGAGGTCCTCACTGCCCTTGAGGCCCCACATGCTGGTACCCCATTGGTTGTTGGCGGCCCGAAAGCGGTTTGCAGATTGGCCGTTGCCTGTGTCGATCTTGTTCATGAAGTCGACGCCCCCGGCAACGCGTCCATACAGCGTCACGCTGCTCTGTGCACTGGCCAGGCCGCAGGCGAGGGTGAGCGCCGAGGCTGCGGCGATCCTGGCCGGCATTGCCATGGCACGGAGCGAGCGGTGTTGTTTGATCCCCATATCAGAAGTCTCCTTATTTGTGCAGGTAAGTGGCCTGCGTTCTGGTGGTGATGTCGTGAGCAGAGGTGCTCAGACAGGCTGCGTAATTGGCTACATGAGTGGCTACATGAGTGGCTGCGTGAGTGGCTGCGTGAGGCGCGCGTACAGATCGTCTTGCGGGTCGTAGCCGATCAGGCTGCGGCCGGTTTCCAGGCCCCAGTCCATGTCACGGTTGTTCGACACGCCGTTGACCACGATGGCCGGTGCCGGCCATTGCGCCGGATCGGCGGTAATGGCGGCGAGGAAGAGCCTGCGCAGGTCATCGTTCGATAGCCACATGTTGCGGAACCAGCGCAGCGCGATGCGGCTGGCTTCGTCGGCCACCGAACTCGGCACGGGCGTGCCTGCGGTACCAGAGTGGTTGATGTCGTTCGGGTCGTTCTCATCGGGCAGGGCCCAGCCGATGCGCAGCGACACAATCGAGAGCTTGCCGCCCGAGGCTGCCGATACCGCCGCAACGGCCTTGCATAGCCGCTCGCCCATCGCCTTGGAGGTGCCGTAGGCCAGCGAATAGACCTCTTCGATGCCGTTATGCCAGCGCGTGCCAGGGGCCGGGTCCAGTTCGGCCGTCAGCTTGCCCGGGCCAATGGTGCCGGCCAGTGGCTGGTCCTTGTACGCGCCCATGGCGTGGTTGGACGAGGCGAACACGAAGCGGCGCACGCCGCGCGTGGCAGCGGCCTGCAATACGTTGAGCGTCATGCCGTAGGAGGCCAGCGCCTGCTCCCACGTCGCATCGGGCGTGGAGTGGATGGCGGCCAGGTGGATGATGGCATCCACGTTGTTCAACAGTTCGATCCACGCGCCGTCGGCCTGCGTGAGGTCAGCGACGACCCACTGGAAACGCTCGGCCGCTTGCGGCGAGAACTCGACGTTCTGTTCGACCCAGTCGACGCCGATGATGGACGTGCACCACGCCGTGGAAGCGAGCGCCTCGACGACCTTGTGGCCCAGGTTGCCGGCGACGCCGGTGACAAGAACGCGAGCAGGGGTTTGGTATTCAGCCACGATGTCGGATTCCGTTCGGGATGAGGAAAGTGCAGGGCGACCGGCGGCTGGCGCGGTGCGCGCCGCCGTGTCTTTTTAAGTCATTGGAATGGGCTCGGCCGAGCCCGGAAGCGTTGCGGTGTCAGCCGCCGTTAGCCGCTGTCAGCCACGATTGGAGCCCGACAGCACGTCGATCCACACCGCCAGCACCAGCACCACGCCCTTGACGATCATCTGCCACGAGGCGTCGACGTTCATCTGCTGCATGCCGTTGTCGAGGCTGGCCATGACCAGCGCGCCGATCAGCGCCCCATACACCGTGCCCGAGCCGCCGCGCATCGAGGTGCCGCCGATGAAGCAGGCGGAGATGGCATCGAGCTCGCCGCCCACGCCGGCCGAGGGCGAGCCCGCCGCCGAACGTGCCGTGGTGATGATGCCCGCACAGGCGCACATCAGGCCCATCAGCACGAACACCAGCAGCTTGACGCGGCCCACGTTCACGCCGGACAGGCGCGTCGCTTCCATGTTGCCGCCCACCGCGTAGACGTGGCGGCCGAACACGGTTTGCGTGGCCACGTACGAGAACACCGCCAGCAGCACCAGCAGGATCAGCACCGGCAGCGGTACGCCATTGGCCTGGTTGAGCACGGCGACAAAGCCGAACGCCGCGGCCGCGATGGCCAGCAGCTTGATCCCATCCGCCCACACCGGCGTGAGCGCCAGTTGCAGGCGGGCGCGCTCGCTGCGGCGGCGCACGGTCAGCACAACGGACATCGCCACGATTCCCGCGGCCAGCGACCACGCCAGCCACGCCGGCACGAAGCTCTGCGCGATGTTGACGAGGTCGTCCGGCACCGGGGCGATGGTCACGCTGTCGGTGCTCCACTGCAGCAGGCCGCGGAAGGCCAGCATGCCGCCCAGGCCGACGATGAACGAAGGCACGCGCAGCTTGGTCGTGATGAAGCCGTTGACCACGCCGATGGCTGCACCCGCCACCAGCACCGTGCCCACCGCCAGCCAGGTGTTCCAGCCGAGGTTGACGGTCAGGATAGCGACCAGCCCGCCCAGCAGGCCGAGCAGCGAGCCGACCGACAGATCGATCTCTCCGGCGATGATGACGAACACCATGCCGCAGGCCAGCATGCCCGTCACCGACATCTGCAGGAACAGGTTGGAGATGCTGTTGGGCTTGAGGAAGGTGCCGTTGGTCTGGAAGTAGAAGAAGATCCAGATCAGCGCCACCGCCAGCAGCAGGGCCAGCACCTTGTAGCGCACGAACAGTTGCTGGAGGGTGCGGCCGTCGAGACGCGGGCCGCCGCCGTTCTGGCGGGCGAGTTGGGATTGCAGGATGTTCGACATGGCAATTCAGGCAGCTTTGGGCTGCGGTTCAGCATTGATGGCAGCGGCCAGGATGCGCTCCTGGGTCAGGCCCAGGTTGATAAAGTCGCCGCGCAACTGGCCTTCGCCCATGACCAGGACACGATCGCTCATGCCCAGGATCTCCGGCATCTCGGAGGAGACCATGATGATCGCTACGCCGCTGGCGGCCAGGTCGGCAATCATCTTGTAGATGTCGTACTTGGAGCCGACGTCCACGCCGCGCGTGGGCTCGTCCAGGATCAGCACCTTGGGCGCCGCCAGCACCATCTTGGTCACGACAGCCTTTTGCTGGTTGCCGCCCGAGAGGCTGGCGATCGCCAGCGCCGGGCTGGCGGTCTTGATGCGCAAGCGCTTGATCTCGCGATCCACGGTGGCCAACTCGGCGCCCTTGTCGACGCGCACGCCGCGCGCGTATTGCGCCAGCGTGGCGAGCGTGATGTTCTCGCCGACGCCCATCAGCGGCACGATGCCGTGGCGCTTGCGGTCTTCCGGCACCAGGCAGATGCCGTTGGCGATGGCGTCGGCCGGCGAGCCCACTTTGATCGGCTTGCCTTCCATGATGACTTCGGCGGAAGAGCGGCCGGGGTAGGCACCGAACAGCGCGGACACCATCTCCGTGCGCCCCGCGCCCACCAGGCCGGCAATGCCGAGGATCTCGCCGCGGCGCACCGCAAAGCTCACATTGTCGGCACGCTTGCGGTTGGGGTTGGTGACGTCCCAGCAGGTGATGTTGCGCGCTTCCATCACCACCTCGCCCACGGTGTGCTCGACCTTGGGGAACAGCGAGGTCATCTCGCGGCCGACCATCATCGTGATGATGTTGTCGATGGTCATGTCGGCGGCGGGGCGCGTGCCGATGTGCTTGCCGTCGCGGATGACGGTGATGGTGTCGCACACGCGCTTGACCTCGTCGAGCTTGTGCGAGATGTAGACGCAGGCCACGCCGCTGCGCTTCAAGTCCTCAATGATGGACAGCAGCACCTCGATTTCCTTGGCACTGAGCGACGAGGTCGGTTCGTCCAGGATCAGCAGGCGCGCGTTCTTGGCCAGCGCCTTGGCGATCTCGAACAGCTGCTGGTGGCCGCTGCCGTAGTTCATCACGGGCGCGGCCACGTTCACGTCGGTCAGGCGCAGGCGGGCGAGCAGGGCTTCGGCCTTGGCGTGCATGGCGTCGTAGTCCATGCGGCCGCCCGGCTTGGTGATCTCGTTGCCGAGGAAGATGTTCTCCGCCACCGAGAGCTGCTGCACCAGCATCAGTTCCTGGTGGATGATGACGATGCCGGCGCGCTCGCTGTCGCGCACGGAATGCGCGCGCAGCGGGGTGCCGTCCCACTCGATCTCGCCTTCGAAGGTGCCGTAGGGGTAGACCCCCGATAGCACCTTCATCAGGGTCGACTTGCCGGCGCCGTTCTCCCCGCACAAACCGACGCACTCGCCCGGCTTGACCGCCAGGCTGACGCCGTCGAGTGCGCGCACACCGGAGAACGCCTTCACGATGTCGCGCATCTCGAACAGGGTGCCGTTGCTGCTCATGGCTGCCTCCTACTTCTACCTGCTGAGCCAGTTGAATTCCGTGTCGCCCCCACGCACTTGGCGGCGGGGGCGACCACCGCATCAGGCGGTGACTTACTTACCGAAGATCTGCTGCTTGGTATAGAAGCCGTCGTTGATGACGACGTCCAGCGTGTCCTTGGTCAGCATGGTCGGCGTCAGCAGGACGGTGTCGACGTCCTTCTTGCCGTTGTTGAGCTTGGTCGTGAACTTGGGCGCGGTGCCCTTGACCAGGTCGACGGCCATCTCGGCGGCTGTCGAGGCGATCACCTTGATCGGCTTGTACACCGTCATGGCCTGCGTGCCTTCCGCCACGCGGCGCACACCGGCCAAGTCAGCGTCCTGGCCCGACACCGGCACCTTGCCCGCCAGCTTCTGGCCGGCCAGCGCCTGGATCGCGCCGCCCGCCGTGCCGTCGTTGGAGGCGACGATGCCCTGGATGTTGTTGCTGTTGGCCGTCAGTACGTTCTCAACGATGCTCTGCGCCTTGGAGGGGTCCCATTCCGGCGTCCATTGCTGGCCGACGATCTTGATGTCGCCCTTGTCGACCAGCGGCTTGAGCACCTTCATCTGGCCGTCGCGCAGCAGGCGGGCGTTGTTGTCGGTGGCGGCGCCGCCGAGCAGGAAGTAGTTGCCCTTGGGCGCGAGCTTGACCACGCCCTGCGCCTGCATCTCACCCACCTTCACGTTGTCGAAGGTCACGTAGCCATCCACGTCGGCGTTCAGGATCAGGCGGTCGTACGAGACCACCTTGATGCCCTTCTTCTTGGCGCTGGCAATGGCGTTGCCCAGCACCTTGGAGTTGAACGGCACGATCACCAGCACGTCGACGTTCTGCGCGATCAGGTTTTCGATCTGGGCGATCTGCTTGGCTTCGTTGGCATTGGCCGACTGCACGTTGACGGTGGCGCCGAGCTTCTTGGCGGCGTCGACGAAGTAGTCGCGGTCGTGCGTCCAGCGCTCGACGCGCAGGTCGTCGATCGAGAAGCCGATCACGGGCGCTTCCTTGCTGGCGTGCGCGGAGGTGGCGGCGAAGGTCAGGACCGCGGCAGCGGCGAGGGTGTTCAGTACGCGGGAAATCATGAGTGTCTCCTGGAGTGCGTAGGAAGGTTAGGGCGTGACGCCGGTTTTCAGGCCGACCACGAACGCGTTCTTGTTCTGCGAGGTACCGCCCGGATGCATGCTGTATTGCAGATTAGGCCGGAAGTACACAGACGGCACCGGTGACCAGCTGTCGTCCAGCTCAGTCGGCCAGTACGGCGGCAGTGATGGCGGTGGTGGCCAACACGCCAAATTGCCGACCGAATGGCTTGCCGGGTTGCTGACGTCGTCGTCGATTGGCGGCCGATTGGCACGCGGGCTTCGACACGGCATCGAAGCGGGATTCGAGCTCCATAGACTGTCTCCTGATATTTGACCCGGCTGCCCGTGATGACAGCGGTGTCGGCATTTTGTTTTGCCCCGGTTGGCGGGCCGACGGACGCAAGAATGGCCACAATTGACAGCGCTGTCAATCTGGGGGTTTGCCCTAGTCTGGAACTCGGCGCACGCTGTGCCAGGGCTAGGGAAACGAATGGTGCGATGCGGAAAAAGAGCGGCGCCGGGCAAACTCGCAAGGCCGGCGCGGCGCTCGCTGCATGGCATCACCCTTGCTCATGCTGCGCGCACTTCTCTCAATCCATCCAAGGAGCCGGACCATGCAACGTGAAGACGTGACCGACCTGATCGTCCTGCAGAAGATCAAGAAGCAGCTCACCTGGGCCCAACTGGCCGAGGTGATTGGCCACAGCAAGGAATGGAGCACCGCCGCGTTGCTCGGCCAGATGACGCTGACCGAAGCGCAGGCGACAGCCGTGGGTGCGCTGCTGGCGTTGCCGGAGGAAGCTGTCGCGCTGCTGCAAGTACCGCCGTACAAAGGCGCGCTGCCGACCGCCGTGCCGACCGATCCGCTGATCTACCGCTTCTATGAACTCGTCAACGTGTACGGCACCACGTTCAAGGCGCTGATCCACGAAGAGTTCGGCGACGGCATCATGAGCGCCATCGACTTCAACATGGATCTCACGCGCGAGCCCGATCCAAAGGGCGATCGCGTGCGCATCGTGATGAGCGGCAAGTTCCTGCCGTACAGGACCTACTGAGAGCGATCCGGATGGTGCGTGCGCGCCCCGCGATCGTGCGCGCGCACCGCGTTGTTACGCGCTGTCGCGCTCGACCAGCGTGAAGCCGACATCGACCGTGCGACGCTCCTCGTCGCCGTGCTCGATGCGGTCGATCAGCAGCGATGCCGCCAGCTTGCCGATGCCCGTGCCGTCGATGCGGATGGTGGTGAGCGCGGGCGTGGTGTCCTTCGCGAAGGCCTGGTCGCCGTAACCGACCACGCGCAGTTGCGCGGGCACGGCGATGCCGCGATGCGCCGCTTCCATCAGCACACCGAGCGCGAGGATGTCGGCGCCGCAGAAGATGGCGTCGGTGTCCGGATGCTGCGCGAGCAGTTCGCCCAGCGCGCGCCGGCCGTCGCCGAGGTTGGCGGGCGATTCGGCGGCGATGATGGGGATCTCCACGCCGGCCCCAAACGCCTTGATGAAGGCCTGTGCGCGGGCCTGTGCGCGGCGGTCGCTCGGCGTAATGACCGCCGGGCGCAGCGTACCGCGTTGCTTCAGGTAACGCGCCGCCGCCTGCCCGACCTTCTGGTGCGAGAAGCCGACCAGCATGTCCAGCGGCGTGCGCGTGATGTCCCACGTCTCCACCACGGGAATGCCCGCCGCCTGCAGCTTCTGCCGCACGCTGGCCGAGTGCGCCACGCCGGTTAGCACGATGCCCGCAGGGCGCCGCCCGACGATGGCATCGAGCAGCGCATCCTCGCGCGATTCGTCATAGCCGCTCTGGCCGATCAGCAACTGATAGCCCGCCGCCGCCAGCTCGGTGGTGAGCGCGGCCACCGTCTCCTGGAACACGCTGCCCGCAATGGTGGGGATGAGCGCAACGATGAGCCGGCTGCGGTTCGATGCCAAGGAGCCCGCCACCAGGTCCGGCGTGTAGCCGGTTTGCCGCACCGCCTCGCGCACACGCTCCAGTGTGTCGCTGGACACCAGCTCCGGCGTGTTCAGCGCGCGTGACACGGTGACCTTGGTCACGCCCACCAGCTTGGCGAGATCGCTCAAGGTGACGCGTCCAGTGCTTTTGCGCGCACGGCGTGCAGTGGCGGGCGCGGTTTCTGCGAGAGACACGATGGAGGACTTGGTCACGAGCGGCTTCTTGGTCTAGGGAAAAAGAGGGGCTAGCAATTATCGCAAAACCTCGCTACGATTGCGCAAATGTTACCGGTTACATAAACCGGTAACATCTAGACCCCACATTCAAGGACGGCTGCACTGAAGACAGCCCGGAGGAGCAAGGATGTTGCAGGCAAACACTGCCTACGCTGGCCCGTTGATCCAACTGAACGCCGCGGACAACGTGCTGATCGCCCGCGAAGGGCTGTCGCTCGGGCAGACGCTGTCCGTGGGCGGGGTGACCGTGCGCCTGCGCGCGCAAGTGCCCGCTGGCCACAAGATTGCCGCGCGGCGCATCGCCCAGGGCGAGGCCATCCGCAAGTACGACACCGTCATCGGCCGCGCCGCGCGCGACATCGAGGCGGGCGAGCACGTCCACACGCACAACATCGAGCTGATCGATTTCGAGCGCGACCCGGGCTTCAGCCTGGACGTGCGCCCGGTCGACTACATTCCCGAAGCCAAGCGCGCCACCTTTGACGGCATCGTCCGCCCGGATGGGCGCGTGGCCACGCGCAACTTCATCGGCATCCTGGCCTCGGTCAACTGCTCGTCCTCCGTCATCAAGAACATTGCGGCGTGGTTCACGCCGGAGCGCCTCGCGCCGTTCCCGAACGTGGATGGCGTGGTCGCGTTTGCGCAGACCAGCGGCTGCGGCATGTCCTCGCCGTCCGAACACTTTGATGTGTTGCGCCGGACGCTGGCCGGCTATGCGCGGCACCCGAACCTGGGCGGTGTGCTGGTCGTGGGCCTGGGCTGCGAGCGCAACCAGGTGGCAGACCTGATGGCCTCGCAGGGGCTGGAGACCGGCAAGCTGATGCACACGCTGGTGATGCAGGAGACCGGCGGCACGCGCGCCACCATCGAGGCGGGCATCACCGCCATCCAGAAGATGCTGCCGGCGGCCAACGACATCGTGCGCCGGCCGGTGCCGGCCAGCCATCTGAAGATCGGCCTGGAGTGCGGCGGCTCGGACGGTTTCTCGGGCATCACCGCCAACCCGGCGCTGGGCGCGGCGATGGACCTGCTGGTGCGCCACGGCGGCACGGCCATCCTGTCGGAAACGCCGGAGATCCACGGCGTCGAATACATGCTCACGCGCCGCGCGGTGTCGGCCGAAGTGGGCCAGAAGCTGCTCGACCGCCTGACCTGGTGGGAGCACTACACGCGTGGCCACAACGGCCAGTTCAACGGTGTGGTCGGCCCCGGCAACCAGCAGGGGGGGCTGGCCAACATCTTCGAGAAGTCGCTCGGCTCGGCCATGAAGGGTGGCACCACGCCCCTGCAGGCCGTGTACGAATACGCCGAGCCGATTGACCGCGCCGGCTTCGTCTTCATGGATTCACCGGGCTACGACCCGGTCGCCGTCACGGGCCAGATCGCCAGCGGCGCCAACCTGATCTGCTTCACCACCGGGCGCGGCTCGATGTTCGGCTCCAAGCCGGCGCCGACGGTCAAGCTCGCCAGCAACACGCCCATGTTCCGCCGGCTGGAAGAAGACATGGACATCAACTGCGGCCGCATCCTCGACGGCGACCGCACGGTCGAAGAGATGGGCCAGGACATCTTCGAGCACATCCTGCGTACCGCCTCGGGCGAGCGCACCAAGAGCGAACTGCTCGGCCTGGGCGACCACGAATTTGTCCCATGGCACATGGGCATCGTGAGCTGACGCCTCGAAGCGCAGCACGACACAACAACGTCGCAAGATACAAGATCCATCAGGAGACCAACCATGCAGGACACCCCACCACGCGCGCCACGCTCGAAAGTGCGCTGGGCCGTCGCCGGCCTCATGTGGGCGGCGATCGCCATCAACTACATCGACCGCACCGTGCTGTCGGCGGCCGCGCCGCATATCCAGAAGGAATTCCATTTGAGCGCGGTGGAGATGGGCGTCGTCATGTCGGCGTTCTTCTGGTCGTATGCGCTGCTCCAATTGCCGGCCGGCATCCTGGCCGACCGCTTCGGGCAGAAGAAGGTGCTCGGGTTTGCCGTGCTGTGGTGGTCCGTGGCGACGGCGGTGACGGGGTTGGCCAATGGCTTCAAGTCGTTGGTGATGCTGCGTGTGGCGCTGGGGGTGGGTGAGGCGGGCGCGTACCCGAGCAACGCCGGTATCACGTCGCGCTGGTTCCCCAAGCAGGAGCGCGCCACGGTGGCGGCCATCTTCGATAGCGGCTCCAAACTCGGCAGCGCGATCGCCCTGCCGCTCATCGCGTGGCTGCTGGTGGTGTTCGACTGGAAGGTCACTTTTGCCGTGGCCGGCACGCTGGGCATCGTGTGGAGCGCGGTGTGGTGGTTCGTGTTCCGGGATTCGCCGGCCGAGCACCCGGGCGTGAACGCGGCCGAGCTGTCACACATCGAACGCGGTCTGCCGCCCCTGCGCGGCAAGGACGAGCCGACCATCCCGTGGTACCGCCTGCTCACGCACCGGAATATCTGCGCGATGTGCATCGGCTTCTTCATGATCAACTACAACTCGTACTTCTTCATCACGTGGCTGCCGACCTACCTCGTCAAGGAGCGCGGCATGGGCCTGATGGAGATGGGCTTCATGGCCTCGCTGCCGCTGTTCCTGTCGATGTTCGTGGAGGTGTTCGCGGGCTGGGCGTCGGACCGTGTCTATGCGTCGGGCAAGCTGTCGCTCACGGCCACGCGCAAGCTGTTCCTGATCGTCGGGCTGGTGATGGCGTCGAGCATTGGCTTGGCGGCGTTCGCGCAGTCGGCGGTGGTGGCGGTCATTCTGCTGTGCATCGCCAAATCGGGGATGACGGTGGCGGCTTCTCAGGTGTGGGCGCTGCCGGCGGATGTGGCACCGGGCAATACCGTATCGATGGTGGCGGGCCTGCAGAACAGCGTGTCCAACATGGGTGGTGTGGTGGGGCCGATCGTTACCGGTGCCATCGTCGGCGCCACGGGCTCGTTCATTCCCGCGCTGGTCTTCTCCGCCGCGCTGATCGGCCTGGCCATCCTCAATTACCTCTTCCTGCTCGGCAAGGTCGAACCCATCACCTTCGAGCCCACTTCCGCACAAGTGAATTCGCATGAGCAACCAAACGAGCAACGTCGGGCAGACGCCCGCGCCTAACCGCTTCAAGGCCGCGCTGGCCGCCCGCCAACGCCAGATCGGCTTCTGGCTGGCGATGAGTGACCCCTACCTGGCCGAAGTGAGCGCCACTGCCGGCTTCGACTGGTTGCTGATCGACAGCGAGCATGCGCCCAACGACGTGCGCACCATCCTCGCGCAACTGCAGGCCGTGGCGCCGTACCGCGCCGAGCCCATCGTGCGCCCGTACAACGGCGATCCGTCGCTCATCAAGCGCCTGCTCGATATCGGCGCGCGCACGCTGTTGGTGCCGATGGTCGATACGGCGGAGCAGGCACGCGAACTCGTGCGCGCGGTGCGCTATCCCCCGCACGGCATCCGTGGCGTGGGCAGCGCGGTGGGCCGTGCCTCGCGTTGGAGCGCGCGCACCGACTACCTGCAGATCGCCGATGACGAAGCGTGCCTGCTGGTGCAGGCCGAGACCGTGACCGCGCTGGAGAATCTCGAAGCCATCTGCGCGGTGGATGGCGTGGACGGGGTCTTCATCGGCCCGGCGGACTTGGCTGCATCCATGGGCCATCGCGGCAACGCCAGTCACCCGGACGTGCAGGCCGCCATCGACGATGCCATGCGCACCATCATCGCCTCGGGCAAGGCCGCCGGCACGCTCACCTCCGACCCGGCGCTCGCCCGCCATTACCTCGACCTCGGCTGCACCTTTGTCGCCACCGGCGTCGACATCCTGATGTTCGCCAACGGCGCCCGCAAGCTCGCCCGTGAATTCCTGGCGCCGCAACCGGCAGGCGCCGTCGCTTCTCTCCTCTGATCCTGAACCTGACATGACCCGCAAGACTTACCGGATCGCCGTGATCCCCGGCGATGGCATTGGCCGTGAAGTGATGCCCGAAGGCCTGCGCGTGGTGGACGCCGCCGCGCGCCGCTTCGGCATCGATCTGCATTACCAGCACATCGAATGGGCGAGCTGCGACTACTACCTCCAGCACGGAAAGATGATGCCGGACGACTGGAAGGCGCAACTGCAAGGCGCGGACGCCATCCTGTTCGGCGCCGTCGGCTGGCCGGCCACGGTGCCCGACCACATCTCGCTGTGGGGCTCGCTGCTCAAGTTCCGCCGCGAGTTCGACCAGTACATCA
>CAJXMR010000054.1 GCA_913056305.1 uncultured Ralstonia sp. | reverse complement strand
TCGGCCTGATCGTCTCGCAATGGGCCAAGCTGCTGGGCCTGACCGTGATCGGCACGGTGTCGAGCGAGGCCAAGGCGGCCATCGCCCGCGCGCACGGCTGCGATCACGTCATCAACTACAGCCAGGAAGACGTCGCCAAGCGCGTGCGCGAACTGACCGGCGGCGTGGGCGTCAACGTCGTGTTCGACAGCGTCGGCAAGGACACCTTTGAGACTTCGCTCGACTCACTCAAGCGGCGCGGTTTGATGGTGTGCGTGGGCACCGCCTCGGGCCCGATCCCGCCGTTCAATCCGCAACTGCTGGCGATGAAGGGTTCGCTCTACCTGACGCGTCCCGCATTGGCCGACTACATTGCCGACCCGGCCGAGAAGACCGAGCTGGCCGGCGAGCTGTTCGGCCACGTGGCGGCGGGACGCATCCGAATCGAGATCAACCAGCGCTATGCACTGGAAGACGCCGTACAGGCGCACCGCGACCTGGAATCGCGCAAGACGACGGGCTCGTCCGTCTTCGTGATCTGAGGGGGCGATCGCCATGCGTATCGAACCCCTCACCAACGCGCTCGGCGCGGAGCTGACCGGCGTGCAGCTGGCCGATGCCGTACGCGACGACGGCCTGTTCGCCGAGATCCGGGCCGCGCTGCTCAAGCACCGCGTCGTCTTCCTGCGCGACCAGGACCTCACCCGCGCGCAGCACGTCGCCTTTGCCCACCGCTTTGGCGATCTGGAAGACCACCCGGTGGCGGGCAGCGACCCCGAGCACCCCGGCCTCGTGCGCATCTACAAGACGCCCGACCAGCCCAACGACCGCTATGAGAACTGCTGGCACGCCGACGCCACCTGGCGCGAAGCCCCGCAGTTCGGCGCGGTGCTGCGCTGCGTGGAATGCCCGCCGGTGGGCGGCGACACCATGTGGGCCAACATGGTGCTGGCCTACGAACGGTTGCCCGAGCACGTCAAGGCCGAGATTGCGGACCTGCGCGCGCGCCACAGCATCGAAGCCAGCTTTGGCGCGGCCATGCCGATCGAAAAGCGCCTTGCGCTCAAAGCGCAGTACCCGGACCCTGAGCACCCGGTGGTGCGCACCCACCCCGAGACCGGCGAAAAGATCCTGTACGTGAACGGCTTCACCACCCACTTCACCAACTTCCACACGCCGGCGCGCGTGCGCTACGGGCAAGACGCCAACCCGGGCGCGGCCGACCTGCTGCGCTACCTCGTCAGCCAGGCCTACGTACCGGAATACCAGGTGCGCTGGCGCTGGAAGCCCAACAGCGTGGCGATCTGGGACAACAGCGCGACCCAACACTACGCGGTCATGGATTACGCGCCGTGCCATCGCAAGATGGAGCGCGCGGGAATCATCGGCACGAAACCTTTCTAACGATCCCCTGGGCGCCCAACCGCACCTGGGGACGACAACACCAAAGCAAGAGGAGACCCTGCATGAAGATGAAACACATCGCCGCCGCATCGTTGCTCGCCTGCGCGGGCACGGCCTGGGCACAGTCGAGCGTGACGCTATATGGCGTGCTCGATACCAACATCGAGTACGTCAACAAGATGTCGCCCACCGCCCCCGGCACTCCTGGCTTTCCCGGTGCGGCTGCCAGCAAGATCGATATGAACACGGGCGGCCTGTCCGGCTCGCGATGGGGCTTGCGCGGCGATGAGGACCTGGGCGGCGGCAACAAGGCGCTGTTCGTGCTGGAGAGCGGCTTTGGCGTCAACGACGGCAGGCTGCAGCAAGGCGGCCGGCTGTTCGGGCGCCAGGCCTTCGTCGGGTTGGACACGCGCTTCGGCAAGTTCACCTTCGGGCGCCAGTACACGTCGCTGTTCGAGGCGCTGGCCAACTTCTCGCCCACCGCCTACTCGACGCAGTACGAGCCGATCATCTTCATGACCGGCCTGAACTTCCGCTCGGACAACACCGCGAAATACACCGGCACCTTCGGCCCGGTGACAGCGCTGGCGCACTGGTCGTTCGGCAACGGTGTGTTTGGCGCGGGGCAAGTGCCGGGGCAGTTCAAGCGCGACAGCGGCTACGGTGCAGCCGTGGCCTACGCCGGCGGCCCATTTGGAGCCACCATCGCCTACGACCAGGCCAACCCGTCGATGACCCCGTTTGGCGACACCGGCTACGGCAGTGCCAAGAAGCTGGCCGTGGCCGCCAGCTACACGGTGGGTCCGGCCAAGTTGATTGGCGGCTATCGCTGGGAGAAGGCCACGTACTCCAATGACGCCACCTTCATCCGCGACGACATGTGGTGGGCCGGCGTGAACTACCAGGCCACCCAGGCCCTGGGTCTGACCCTGGCCTACTACTACGACAAGCTCAAGACGCTGCAACTGTCCAAAGCCGGTGCACCGAGCAGCCCGGCCAACCCGTGGCAGGTCAGCTTCATCGCCGACTACAACTTCTCCAAGCGCACCGACGTCTACCTGACCACCGCCTATGCCCGCAACGCCGGCCTGAACTTCGACACCTCGGCCATCGGCTTCGCCAACGGGTACTTCCCGGGCGCGGGCCAGACCAGCATGGTGGGCGCGGCGGTCGGCATCCGTCACAAGTTCTGAGCGCCCGGTTTGCCGAGGCGGGCGTCTCGTGCAGAGCGCCCTGCATCGGTCGGTATTCGAGGAGGGTGACCTCCTCGCTTTTTGTTTCTTCGTCTCCAAGATGCCTGAATCCACTCCCACCTTCCTCATGGTGCCCGGCCTGCGCGATCACGTGCCCGAGCACTGGCAGACGTTGCTGCAGGCCAAGCTGCAGGCACAAGGACACAAGACCGCATCGGTGCCACCGCTGGAGGCCGACAAGCTGAGTTGCGCGGCGCGCGTGGCGGCATTGGACAAGGCGCTGGCCGCCATCGCCGGCCCAGTGATTCTCGTGGCGCATAGCGCCGGCGTGATGATCACCGCGCATTGGGCCAAGCGGCATGCGCGTCAGATCCATGGCGCCCTGCTCGCCACGCCAGCCGATCTGGAAAGGCCGCTGCCGGCCGGGTATCCCGACCACGATGCGATCAAGCGCAACGGCTGGTTGCCCTTTCCGCGCCAGCCGCTGCCGTTTCCGAGCGTTGTCGCGGCCAGCCGCAATGACCCGCTGGCGTCATTCGAGCGCGTGGCCGGCATGGCGGCCGACTGGGGCAGCCGGCTGATCGACCTGGGGGATGTGGGCCACTTGAACCCGGCAGCGGGCTATGGCGAATGGCCCCAGGCGGAGTCGATGATCAATGCACTGCGCTGACGGCCGCCGCGCGATCCCGGTCGCCGCCGTTGACGAACTGGCGCCCGGCCAGCGCAAGCTGGTCTTCGTCGAGGGCCGCGGCATCGTGCTGTTCAACCTCGACGGCACGCTGCGCGCGATCGACAACACGTGCCCGCATCAGGGCGCCTCACTGGCCAGCGGCAAGCTTGCGGGCAGCGTGCTGCAGTGCCCGGCGCACGGCCTGCGCTTCGACCTCATCACCGGCTGCACGCCGGGCGCGGGTGGCTTGTGCCTCAAGACGTTCCCCGTGCACGCGGTGGACGGTCGGCTGGTGCTGACGCTCGACGACACGCCCTAGCCGTTCAAGTCATACGGCCGCGTCATCAGCTCGAGAAAGTGGCCGTCCGGATCGTCGAAATAGAAGCCGCGACCGCCGTTGTGGGTGTAGATCTCGCCGGCGCGGCGCTTGGCGGGGTCGGCCCAATATGGCAGGCCCTTCTCCTGGATGCGCGCGAAGGCGCGGTCGAATTCGGCCTCGCTGATGAGGAAGGCGTAGTGCTGTGTGGCGATCGGCCCATCGCGGTCGAAAAAGTCGAGCGAGACGCCGTTCTCAAGCTGCACGACCAGCATCGGCCCGAACGGGATCGGGCTGGGCAGGTCGAGGAGGTCGCGCAGAAACTGCGCGGACCGCGACTTGTCGCGGCACCACACGATGGTGTGATTCAACTGCACGGTCATATTGCGGCCCTCGTTGCTTGGAGCACATCTGCGCCCCGCCATGGATACACGATAGGCCACGCTGGGTGGCGTGCAAACCGCCGCGCAACTCAGGTGGCGAGCCCGTTCGAGAACGCCTGAGCACCGTCCCGCAAAATCTCCTGCGCCCGCTGCGCAATCGGCGACAGGTAGCCCGCGCGTCGCACGATGCCGATACGGCGCTGCACGCCCTCCAGCGCCAGCGGCCGCACCATCACGTTGTCGGGCAGCGTGCCGGCGCCAATGCTGCCCAGGTTGATCATGCTGATGAGGTGTGTGCGCGAGACGATCAGGATCAGCGCCTGCAGGTTGTCGGCCTCCATCACGATCGACGGCGGCGCCAGACCGCGCGCAACGAAGGCCCGCTCCACCATCGCGCGGGCGAACTCATGCTTGCGCGTGCCTGCCCAGGGGTAGCGCGCGAGTTCATCGAGATCAATCGATGTGCGCGCCGCCAGCGGGTGCTGGCTGTTGAACATCAGATAGCACGGCTCCTCGTAGAGCACTTCGTGCTCCAGCGCGGGATCAATCTTGTCGGGGATCGGGCAGACCGCCAGCTCGACATCCTTGCGGCTGACGGCATCGAGCAGGGTCGCCCCAAACGCGGTGGTGAAGTGGATGCGGGACAGCGGCCGTTCGTTGATCAGCGTCGGCAGCAGCGCGCGCAACGCGAAGTCGGTGGTCGCGGGCGTCACGCCCATGCGCAGCAGGCCGGCGTGCCCGCCGCCCAGGTCGCGCGCCTCCTGGAGGGCGTCGTCCATGTCGCGCGAGACCCGCTGCAGCCGATCACGAAATGCGCGCCCGGCATCGGTCAGCTCCACGCCGCGCGGCGTGCGCGTGACCAGCTGTACACCCACCTTGCGTTCGAGCCGCTGCACGGCCTTGGTCAGCGCCGGCTGCGACACCCCGAGCCGCTGCGCCGCGCCGGTGACGGTGCCGGTCGACACGATCGCCAGGAAATACTCCAGGTCATCGCCAAGCACGGCATTCCTCCAGGTTATTGATATGGCGCTGGAAATTATTTTACTTGATGACGCGCGACGTCGATAGTTGCAGATCGAAGCGCGCCGGAACAGGAAGCGCGCCGCCACCATCGACGCCCAGGAGACACCATGCCGCCCACCCTTTCCCGACGCAAATTCCTGCAGGCCGGCGCCGCGCTGGCCGCCGGCGCCAGCCTGACGTTGCCGGACAATGTATTCGCCACCGAAACCTGGGATGCGGGGGACGTTGTGCACCTGCTGCCGACGGCGAATCACGAACGCCTGTTCCTGAAGGCGTCGTTCCGCAACGCGCTCAGGCAGGCGCCGCGGTTGCAGGTCGGCCACCGCCACGTGACGGGGCACCGGTCCGATACCGATGGGCGTTTCTGGCAATTCGACGTGTCGGGCCTGTCGGCCGATACCACCTATCCGCTGCGACTGGTCGATGCCGCCGGGCGACCGCTGTGCGCCACCTGGCCACTGAAGACCTTCCCACGCCCCGACGCCGCGCCCGACCACGTGCGCCTGCTGGTCTACACCTGCGCCGGCGGGCACCCCGACATGCGCGGCCCCGGTGGCATCGAAGCGTTCCGCTCGCTGGCGATCCGCCACGCGCTGCTCGAGCGCGGCCTGTCGTTCCAGCCCGACGCCGTCATCGCCAACGGCGACCACGTCTACTGGGACCAACGCACCTGGCTCGAGAGCGCCAACCCGAAGATCCGCCAGGCGGCGACGGCGTTCTACCAGAAGATCGGCATGTTCAACACCGCCGAGCCGGTGCTCGGCACCGACAACGAACGCATCCTCAAGACCGCCACCGACCCGCAGATCGCCGAGCTGTACGGCACGCGACTGCGCTCCACGCCGGCGTTCTTCATGATGGATGACCACGACTATTTCGAGAACGACGAGGCCGAGGCGAACTTCGTCACCTTCCCGCCCGACTTTTTCGACATGACGCTCGGGCGCACGGTGCAAGACCTGTACTACCCGGAGTTCCTGCCCGATGCGACGCGCCCGCTGATGCTGCCCGGCACCAACGCCGCCGACCGCGCGCCGCAATTGTCGGAATGCTTTGGCACGCTGCGCTACGGCAAGCTGCTGGAAGTGCTGATGTACGACTGCGGGCGCTACCTCACGCTCAAGGACCGCCACGCTGGCATCGTGCCGCCCGAAGCGGAAGCCTGGCTGCTGGAGCGCACGCGGCAATCGGATGCGCGCCATCTGGTGCACATGCCGTCTACGCCGTTCGGGTGGTCAGCGGGCAAGTGGCGCGAGTGGTATCCCGACCTGGTGGTCTCGGACGAAATGCTCGCCAGCCACGACGACACGGCCTTCCAGCGCTTTGGCGGCGTGCATGGCACGCACCTGCGCCTGAGCACGGAAAAGCAGAAATACATGTGGCAGAGCGGCTGGTTTGCCCAGCACCAGCGCATCGTCAGCGCGATGTCGGCGCAGACGCGGCCGGCGGTGATGATGTCGGGCGACCTGCACGCCACCGGCTGGGACCGCATGCTCAAGAGCGGCGACCTGGACCTGCGCGCCAACCCCGTCAACCTGGTGCTCAACGGCCCGATCGGCACGGGCCTGGCCGGCTGGCCGAGCGGCCCACGTGGCTTGAGCCCGCGCGCGCCCACCGCGCTCACGCTGGAGCGCAACGCTCCGCCGATGGAGAAGAACGGCTTCACCATCGTCGACGTCACGCCCGAAAAGATGGTCTGCCACCTCTTCGCCTGGCGTGAGCCCGATCCGCTGGCGGCCATCGCGAGCCTGGAACCGTATGACGTGCTGGAGATTGCGCGCGGCTGAACGCTGTACCTGAGCAGCGGCGTTTCGCGTACCCTTACGCCCTTCGCCGCTCCACTGCCGCCGCACATGCTTACGCTCGCCAACCTAGACCTGCGCACCGATCCCGCCGCGCGCCGCTTCGTCAAGGATGAAACCGTCACCGTCGCCTTCGCTGCCGAGGCTGGCGAGCTGATGAGCCTGGAAGGCCCCAATCGCTATGCGCCCGGCGATGCGCTCATCACCGGATCAACGGGTGACCGCTGGGTCGTCTCGCGCGAGCGCTTCGACGCGAAATACCTGCCCGCCGATGCCGCGCTCGCGCATGGCCAGCCGGGGCCGTATCGCAATCGGCCGTCGGTGGTGCTGGCCAAGCAGATGGACGCGCCGTTCTCCCTCGCCCGCTCCGCCGCCGGTGATGTGCTGCGCGGCACCGCCGGAGATTGGGTCATGCAATACGCCCCCGGCGACTATGGCGTCGTGCAGGCCCAGCGCTTCGCCAAGGTATACCGCCCGGCGGATTGAGTCCCGCTACTGCGGTTGCGGCGTCTGCTGGCGCTCGACCTCGTGCTGCTTCATCACCATGTAGTCCTGCCGCTCCACTTCGTGCAGCTGGCGCGGATACTGCTCGGTGGCGTTGAACCAGGTGGCGAGGCGCTGCTGCAGGCGCTTGTCCGGCGCGGCGGATAGCGCTTTCAGATACGCATCGATGGCGAGGTAGTAGCGCATGGTGTTGCGCTCAAGCAGGCCGCGCACGCCGCCGATGTACTGCGGCTGCGCCCCTAGCGTGTCAGCCGCGGTCGAGAAACCCACCTTGTCGCTGCCGACGGTGGCCAGATACGTGCTCATGGCCAGCCGGCCGGCGGTACCGTAGCCGTACGCATAGGTGAGGTGCAGGAAGGTGTGGCTGCCGCCAGCAGGAATCCCTTCCAGCACGACGCGGTAGTCCTTCGTGCTGAGCGGGCCGGTGTCGGCACTCAGCTCCACGCGAAAGTACGCTGTGCTGCTCGCAGCAGAGTGGTAGGTGAACTGCAGTGGATACCCGCTGGACAGCGGCTGCTCGACCTTGCGCCCCAGGTTCACGTCGAGCAGGCTGCCGCCCGAGGCACTGGAGGCGTGGCAGTACTTGATGTTCAGGTGCAGGATCAGCACGTCGCACCAGTTGGCCGGCCCCTGCGCTGGGTCATTGAGCGCGCTGTTGACGGCGGCGTAGGGATAGTCGACCACGCCATAGATATCCCCCCTGAGCGTCGTGGGCGTCTCGGTGGATTCGAGCACCAGCGGGCGATGGAACGGGTTGTCGGCCAGTTGCTGGGTCAGGCTCTGGTACTTGTCGCGCAGGGCCTGGGCGCCCTGGGCACTCTCGGCGGCATGGGCCATCGGACTGGCCAAGCACAGCCAGCCCAGCATCCATCCTGCCAACAGCCGCCTGGCGGCCGACGATCGTTGCTTGTTCATCGCGTGCATGGGTCTCTCGTGGATCGCATCCCGCCGCAGACGCGGGGGCGTTGGAGCATTCTAGGCGTGCTGCGAAGGGCATGCGGCAATCGGTCGCCGAGAACACGTGGGCGGCCGGTCGTTAAAATTGAGACATCACGGTCGACGCCCCACCGCCCTCATGCCCTCCCTCCTTTCGCCGCTGCGCAACCGCATCGCCACGCAGATCCGTGGCTTCACGCGCGCCAGCGGTGGCTTGACGCTCGATATCGCCTCGCCGCCGGGCGACCCCGGCCTGTTCGGCCCGGATGCGGTCTGCTGGCAGGTCCACGCCGACTTTCCGGCAATGATGGCGGGCGGCGTCAGCGCGCTCCTGCTGCAGGCGTTGCACCCGCGCGCGCTGGCGGGCGTGTGGGACCACTCCAACTTCCGCGAAGACTTGCAAGGCCGCCTGGGCCGCACCGCGCAGTTCGTGGCCGGCACCACCTACGGCAGCCGGCGCGATGCGCTGGCACTCATTGAACACGTCAAGGACATCCACGGTCGCGTACACGGCATCGCGCCAGATGGCCGCCCCTACTCCGCCAACGATCCGGACCTGCTGACCTGGGTGCACGTGGCCGAGATGTCGAGCTTCCTGGCCGGTTATCTGCGCTATGTGGATGGCAGCCTGAGTGGTGCGCGGCAGGACCAGTATTTTGCAGAGACCGCGCTGGTGGCCGAACTGCTGGGCGCGCGTGACGTACCCAAATCGCGTGCGGCGGTGCAGGCCTATCTGAATGCGATGCGCGCGGAACTGTTGGCAAGCGAGCGCACGCGCGAGGTGGTGGCGGTGCTGATGGCGTGGCAGGCACCGCGGCCGGCGCTGCAACCTGCCGTGCGCATCTTCCTGGATGCGGGCATCCAGCTCTTGCCGCCGTGGGCGCTGCAGATGCTGGCGCTGGAACCGCCGCCGCTGCGCGCGGCCCTCACCGCGGCCGCCATGCGCACGATTGCGCCGACGCTGCGCTGGGCCTTGTATGAGGGCAGCGTGGTGCGTCGGGCGCGCAAGCGGGCGCTGACGCCCGCCGCGTCTTAACGACTCAATCCACGGCCTGCGCGAGCGAGACCTTGCCGCGCAGCGTCTTCTCCTCCAGCCGCACCAGCACCAGCGGTGCGATCACCGACACGGCAGCCGCGAAGAAGAACAGGTGGCGGAACGCGTTCTCCGCCGTGCCTTGCAGTGCGCGCGCATCGGCGCCATTGCTGGCCAGCGCGGCGTGGAACAGGTCCATCAGCAGATCGCCGCCCGAGGCCGTCTGCGCTTGCGGCGCGGCGGCGCGCAGCAGCGCGATCAGCACCGAGGTCAGCACCGCCACGCCCACCGCGCCACCCAGCAGGCGCGAGAACGCGGTCAGCGCCGTCGCCAGGCCCACGTTCTGCGGCGGCACGGCGTTCTGCGTGGCAACCAGCCCGGTCGGGAACTGCACACCAATCGCCAGGCCCAGCACGATCATCGCCAGGGCTTGCGCCCACACATTGTGCGGATCGAGCAGCCCGAGCGAGGCGACAGCGAACGGCACCACGCAGGCGCCGCCCACCATCAGCGGCTTGTAGCGGCCGCTGTGCGTCATCCACTTGCCGGCGATGAAGGCGGCGGTCGGGATCGACAGCGTGAGCGGCACCAGGCGCAGCGCGGCGGCATCGGGGCTGGCACCGGCCACCATCTGGAAGCGCAGCGGCATCAGCACCGAGGTGGCGATCAACTGGAAGAAGCACAGGAACAGCGCCAGGCAGCAGATCGTGACCGTGGGCACGCGGAACATCGACAGCGGAATGATCGGCTCGGCCGCGCGTTTTTCCTGCCAGACGAAGGCGCCCAGCACCAGCACCGCGGCTGCAGCCAAGCCGAGGTTGTCCGGCTGCATGAGCGGCACGCCCTGGCCCACGCGCGTGATCATCAGCAGCAGCGCCGTCAGGCCCACCGCAAACAGCAACACGCCCGGCGCATCGATCGGCCGGCGCTGGTGTGCCACCGGCAGGTGCCGCAGCGTACGGCGCACCACCAGCAGCGCGACGAGCCCCAGCGGCAGGTTGATCCAGAAGATCCAGCGCCACGACAGGTAGTGCGTGAGATAGCCGCCGACGACCGGGCCGGCCAGGCTGGCCATCGCCCACATGCCGCTCACATAACCTTGGTAGCGGCCACGCTCGCGCAGCGGCACCACGTCGGCGATGGTGGCTTGCGCCACCGAGATCAGCCCACCACCGCCCAGGCCCTGCAGCACGCGCGCGACCAGCAGCATCGGCATGCTGGTCGCCAGCGCGCACGCCACCGAGGCCAGCACGAACAGCACGATGGCCGTGGTGAGCATGGCACGGCGGCCGTACAGATCGCTCAGCTTGCCGTAGATGGGCGTGACCACGGTCGAGGCCACCAGATAGGCCGACACCACCCACGCCATCAGCGCAAAGCCGTCGAATTCCCCAGCAATGACGGGTAGCGCCACAGCCACAATCGTTTGCTCCAGCGCGCCCAGCAGGATGGCGAGCATCAGCCCGCCCATCACCACCATCACCGGGATCTCGGCCACCGGTGGCTTGCCGAACGGGTCGACGATCGACGCGATGGCGGGGTCTGGCTGGGGCGGCTCGATGCTGGGGCGGGAAGACATGCGGGACGTGCGCGAGTGCCGCAAGCGGCGTCAGCGCAAAAGGCTGGAGCGAAGCGGTTGATGATACTGCCGATCCGGATTGGTTGCAGCGTCAACGATCGGGCTGGCGGGTAATCTCTTCGTAGCAGCGGCCCAAGCGTTCCGTCAGGTCGGGCAGCTCGTCTGCGAGGAATTCGATGAAGGCGCGCACCGCCGGTACCAGCCCTCGCCGCGACGGAAAGACAGCGTGGAACTGGTGCGCCGGCAGCCTGTGGTTGGGCAGCAGCACGATCAGCCGGCCGTCTCGGATCGGCTCCGCACACAAGTTGAACGGCAGCTGCGCGACCCCAACCCCAGCGATGGCAGTCTGGCCCAGCAGATAGAGATCGTCGGTCACCAGCGCGGGCGTGTATTCGATGTCGACGGCACCCCCTTCCGGGCCGGTCAGGCGCCAGCGCGCCCGCTCGCCGCTGGCCCCGCCGAAGCCGACACCCGCCACGCCGCGCATCGACTCGGCCGTCTCGAACGGACCATGCTCGGCCACAAAGGTGGGGCTCGCCACCAGCACCTGGTCGCTCACGCCAAAACTGCGCACCACCAGGTTGGAGTCTTCCAGCGTCGAGCGCACGCGCAGTGCCACGTCGTAGCCCTCGCCGATCACGTCGACACGGCGGTTGGTGACATCCAGCTCCAGCCGCACCTCGGGCTGCGCGCGCAGAAATTTCGACAGCACCGGGGCAATGAACACGTGTGCCACGCCCACCGGGCAACTCACGCGCAGCCGACCGGAGGGCCTCTCGCCAGCGTGCTCGGCCACCTCGAAGGCCGCGCGCGCGGCCTGCGTCATCGATTCGCAATGCGTGTAGAAGGCCGAGCCGACGTCCGTCACGTGCACCGCCCGCGTGGAGCGCTGCAGCAGCCGCACCCCCAGCCGCGCCTCCAGATCGGCCACGCGCCGGCTCACGCGCGACTTCGGGATCCCCAGCGCCCGCGCGGCGCCAGAGAAGCTGCCGTGCGTCACCACGCTGGCAAACAGGACGAGGTCGTTGAGGTCTTCCATGGCGGCTCTCCGAGGGACATGTGCATTGTCTCACTCATAGAACGATGTGTGTCGATTCGACCCACTACTGGAACTCGCTGCACCGCACTATCTTTCCAGCAACCCACCTTTTTCTTGGAGAGACACCATGCAAGTCCTTCACATCGATTCCAGCATCCTCGGCGACGCATCGGCCTCGCGCATCCTGACCGCCGCCATCGTCGACACGCTGCGCAGCGAAAACCCCGGCGCCACCGTGGTCCGCCGTGACTTGGCCGTGGAAGCCATCCCCCACCTGGACGGCGCCATCGCCGCCGGTTTCCGCGCCACCGGCGCCGACGGCTTCGACGACGCCACCCGCGCCGAACACGCCCGCTCGGAAGCCCTGGTCAACGAACTGCTCGCCAGCGACGTGATCGTGGTCGGCGCGCCGATGTACAACTTCTCGGTGCCTAGCCAGCTCAAGGCCTGGATCGACCGTGTGGCGCAAGCCGGCCGCACGTTCAAGTACTCAGAAACCGGCCCGGTCGGCCTGGCCGGCGGCAAGAAGGTGATCGTCGCCTCCACGCGTGGCGGCATGTATTCGGCCGGCCCGGCCGTGGCGATGGACTTCCAGGAAGCCTACCTGAAGACGGTGTTCGGCTTCTTCGGCATCACCGACGTGCAGTTCGTGCGCGCTGAGCGCCTGGGCATGGGCCCGGACGCACGCACCCAGGCCATGGAAGCCGCCCATGCCGCGATGCGCGATGTGGTGAACCAGGCCGTGGCGGCCTGATCGGCAAAACCGCCGCGCAGGACAAAACGGGCGCCCGCAGGAATGCGGCGCCCGTTTGCTATTGGCGGCGTGAAAAGGTCAATCCTCGCGGTTTTCGCGTGCGTGATGGATGTTTTGCAGTGCACGGCGCGTGCGCAGCTTGCGCCAGACGATCGGCGCGACGATTGCGGTGGCAATCACGCCCGGCACAGCCCAAGCGACGGCGATTTCCAGAATCCTGCTCATGATGCGTTCCCCCGACACATTCCGCCGATGCGCGCGGTTGGGCGTCGCACATCGCTCTAGTCCCCCAGGGCGCTTGGCCCTGATCTCTCTTTATCCCGGCTATCGACGCAGGGCACTCGAACTTGAATGCCTAACGTTTGCCGTTTCCGCTATTTCCCGCCTATCCCGGCGATCTGTCAATAGTTTGACGATAAGTTTGTAGAACACTGTCACCAGTGGATAGCGAGCGTGCCATCGGCTCCCGATTCCGCACGCAAAGGTAACGGCAAATTACGGCGTTCCGGCGCCGGGTGCGGCGGCGGCGGCGCTGGCAGGGGTTTGCCGGCTTTCACGTCACAGTTTTTCTTACAAACCGTAAAGCGCGGTTGCGAGGCCATTCCATACAGTCGAGGCGAGTTCACCGATTCACCTCACTGGAGCCTCGCCATGAAACGCACCCTTGCCCTGCTCGTCCTGGCCGTTGCCGCCGCCTCCGCCCTGGCGGGTTGTGTGGTCGTGCCTGCCGGCGGCTACTACTACCACCCGCACTATTACCACCCGTACTACGGCGGTTGATGGCGGCGGCGCGCGCCGGATTCAGTCGCCGATGTCTGCGGCGCCTGCCTCATCGCCCGGCTCGGAACGCTGGGCGCGCGCCTGCTGGAAGGCCTTGCGTATCAAGGCACCGCATGCAGCGCTGCGCTCATAGGCACGGGGCGCGAGGGTCTCGCGCACGATCATGCCGTAGTGCTGCTTGTCCGCCGCGATCCACGGGTAGAAGCCGAACGCGCCGGGCGAACTGAACGCGCCGTCGCCGCCGGGCTGGTCTTCGATCCAGTAGTTGAGTGCGTAGTGCCACGGCTGCGAAGCCGGTGTGCTGACGGCCGTCGGGCAACTGCCGGGCTCGGTGCAGACGGCATGTTCACCCAGCATCTTGCCGAGCACGTAGTCGCCGTGCATCAGGTGGCGCAGGAAGCGTCCATATGCGGCAGGCGTGGCGACCATGCCGCCGCCCGGCTCCGGTGCGAGATAGTGGATGCCCAACGGCTGGCTCGGGCCGGTCATGCTGGCGGTATGCGTCAGTTCGCGTTCCAGCTCCTGGGAGAGCGCGGCGGCATCGGCGTGGCCGTAGCCCAGGTCGATCAACAGCTTCTGGTCGTGGCCGCCGTTGTAGCTGAAGCGGCCGACATGGGCGGGCGTGAGGGTGTGGTTGCGTCCGCGCGCGAAGCAGCTTTGCACCGTGTCGTAACGATTGCACAGGACCGGGTTGAGCGCGTCGTAACCTGAGCGCATGGTGAGTGCATCGATCGTCGCCGGCGCCAGCTTGCCTTGCTGGCGCTCCACCACATACGTCCCGAACACCCACTTGGAGGCGGAAGCCAGCCGCACCGTCTTTTCGGCATCAATGCGATGGCCCTGCTGCCCATGGATGAGCACGCCGCGAGCATCCCCGATTTCCCAGTAGTAGTCGCCCATGTGCTGGCATGCGCCGGCGTGCTGCAAGGTGGCCAGCACGGCGGCGTGACGCGCGGCCAGTGTCGGCTCCTCGGCGTGCAGCATGGGCGCGGCGGCGAGCAGCACCGCCAGCGCCAGCCCCCGTGACCACGCACGCGACGAGCGCCCGCGCCCGGATTTTCCTGTTTTCATTGATCGCTTCCTGCCTTGCGCCCGACTGCATGCGTTGCCACACAGCACTGCGTGGCGACGCTCCCCGTATTCGTTATCGTTTGCCGTACCGCCTGACGCACCCGGCGGCACGGCGTGTCACTGTAGCGGCACCACCTTGCAAATCCGTTTCAGGTCTCGATTCCCCGGCCCCGTTCAACTGGTGAGATGCCAACCCGCATTTTGCAACAGCCACGCACGCACCCCGCGCGTTTCTGGCGCGCACCAAGCTGGCCAAGCACGTCTACGGCTTCCCCAAAAACCCTCGCAAACGTATGACCACCCCGCGCCCAAAATAAGTGCGGACACCCGTCCACTGCGCAAACCTTTTTGCGGCGAACACATCGCCTACCCGCACGCATAAACCGAATTAGTACAGCGATTCGACATGATCCAAATGGAGGATGCAATTCCCCCGCATATGGGGTATCGCTTCGCGCATGCTGTCCTAGAATGGCCTAAAAGAAAAACAGAATTAAATAAAACTAAATTCGCGCTGGAAAGCACGGAGCGAGCCATGGGATACAACAAGCGGGGAAGTTCGGGCCTATCGGCTCGCATGGGGTGGGAGCGACACGCTGTCGACTGGCAGGTGATTCCCACGCGTCGACGCTTGTTCCAGACCTCGCGGCTGCCGACCAGCCGTATTCCGGTTTTGATGCTGTGGCTGCTCGCCATTTCCGTGGCGATCGGTATCGGTCGCATTTTGATGCACCGATGGTGGTGACCATAACAATATTGAGAATGAGTTGTACGGGGAAGGTTGCAGCGCGGGTTGGCAGCACAGTTACACACCACCGAACTCACAGACCGCATAACGGCACCGAGGGAATCACTATCCTGATCATCAGGATCGAACCGCCATTCGAATGCGCTTCGTATTGGGCATTGGAATCGGATCACTCCCTCGACTCGGTGAAAGCCAAGCTCCCGCAAGTGACCGCAACGCTGCGAAAGCGGCACACGGGGCACCAGCCACCCAGTGGCGGTGCGGGCAAAGAGGGGGAGCATCATGAACATTTCTTTTACCGGAAAGACCTTCAGGTCTGTAGGCGACCTGTTTTTCCAGGCCATCGTTGACGGCAAGGTCGTGAGCTGTTTCGTCACATCCGAAGCGCTGTCGCTGTGCGATTGCGCGCACCAGAAAATCAGTGCCGAAGAGATCTATCGCAACTACCGCGACTGGATCGAACTGGCCGCATCCGACCTCATCCGTGCGGGCGCCCTGGCGCCGGTGATCGTGCGTGGCCGCGACCTGGCAGCTTCGCGTGCGTCACTGCCGCACGGCGGTGTGCCGGCTTACGACCTGGACCGCGCTCGCCAGCTGCGTCTGGTGCCGCGCGCGTCGCGCTGACCTGCTGCAAGCCAATGCGTGCGGCTCTTGATGAGCCGCACCCTGGCTTGGCAGCCGCTCAGTCCGACGGGAAATCGTCCTCCCAAAACTCGTTGGCGTTGCGGCCCGTCTCCGCACGGGTGGCCTCGCGCTGGCGCAGCTCGACGCGCCGGATCTTGCCCGAGATGGTCTTGGGCAAGTCGGCAAACTCGATGCGGCGCACGCGCTTGTATGACGCCAGGCGGTTGCGGCAGAACGCTAGGATGTCGCGTGCCAGCTCGGGCCCGGCCACATGCCCGGCGCGCAGCACCAGGAAGGCCTTCGGCACAGCCAAGCGTACCGGGTCGGGGCTCGGCACCACGGCGGCCTCGGCGATGGCCGGGTGCTCGATCAGCACGCTTTCCAGCTCGAACGGACTGACGCGGTAGTCCGATGCCTTGAACACGTCATCGGCACGGCCGACGTAGGTGAGGTAGCCGCTCGCGTCGCGCGCGGCAATGTCGGAGGTGTGGTACACGCCGCCGCGCATGGCCTCGGCGGTCTTGTCGGCGTTACCGGCGTAGCCCTCCATTAGGGCGAGTGGGTGTGGATTCAATTCGATGCAGATCTCGCCCTCTTCCGCCACCTTGCCGTCGGGGTCACGCAGGGTGATGCGGTAGCCCGGCAGCGGCCGCCCCATCGAACCCGGCTGGACCGCTTGGCCGGGGCTGTTGCCGACCTGGGCCGTGGTCTCGGTCTGGCCGTAGCCGTCGCGGATGGTGATGCCCCACGCCGCGCGCGCGCGCTCGATCACCTCGGGGTTGAGGGGTTCGCCGGCGCCCACCAGCTCGCGCAAGGCGGGCTTCCAGGCGGCCAGGTCTTCCTGGATCAGCATGCGCCACACCGTGGGCGGGGCGCATAGCGTGGTCACCTCGGCGCGGCACAGCACGTCGAGCACCGCGCGGGCCTCGAAGCGCGCGTAGTTGTAGATGAACACGGTTGCACCGGCATTCCACGGTGCGAAGAAGCAACTCCACGCGTGCTTGGCCCAGCCGGGCGAGCTGATGTTCCAATGCACGTCACCGGGGCGCAGGCCGATCCAGTACAGCGTGGACAGGTGCCCGACCGGATAGCTCGCATGCGTGTGCACCACCAGCTTGGGCCGCGAGGTGGTGCCGGAGGTGAAGTACAGCAGCAGCGGATCGCTCGCGCTGGTGGGGGCGTCGGGCGTGAATTCGCCCGATGCGGCATAGGCGTCTTCAAAGCGGTGCCAACCGGCGGGGCCCTTGTCCGCGCCGACCACGATGCGCGTGAAATTGCCTGACACCGTGTCCAGCTTGGCGCAATCACCCGCACCCGCCACCACGTGCCGTACCTCGCCCATGGCGATACGCTCGCGCAGGTCGTCGGCCGTGAGCAGCGTGGTGGCGGGGATGATGACCGCGCCCAGCTTCATGCAGGCGAGCATCACGTCCCACAGCGGCGGCACGTTGCCGAGCATGAGCAGCACATGATCGCCGCGCTGCACGCCCAGCGCGCGCAGGTGGTTGGCCACCCGTGCGGAACGCTCGGCCATCTGCGCGAACGACAGGCGTGTCTCGTTGCCCTGGTCGTCGAGCACCCATAGCGCGACAGCGTCGTTGCCGCGGGCCATGGTGTCGAAATAGTCGAGTGCCCAGTTGAAGCGGTCCAGCGCCGGCCATGCGAAGTCGCGCACGGCGGTGTCGTAGTCCTCCCGGTGCGTGAGCAGAAAATCGCGGCACTGGAGGAATGCTTCCAACGATGTCATGCCTTGTCTCCGGTGATTTGACTGCACGCGCCTCGTCGGGCGCTGGAAGACCGCAACCGCACCTGCACTACGTCTTATAGAAGGATTTCAGCCGCCAGACCAGCCCGGAAACACCCGGGCGCACTCATTGCGAGTGCGGCGGAACACGCAGCGAACGGCCGCCGCCCAGGCTCAGCCATGCCCAGGTCGAGGCCGCGGCAACCACGCCCAGCGTGGCGACCCACTGCGCGCTCACCAAGGCCAGTTCGGCCGCACCTGACAGCTCGGACAGCATGGGCGGCCAGAGCGGTTCGAGCCAGCCATCCGCCCCGAGCCACGCGCCGCGGCCGGTGCCCGTCGCCAGCTCGACCGCCAGCAGCGCCGCGTTGGTGGCCGCAAAGGCCATGCCGCTATGCGCCAGCACGCGGCTGAACACCGGCAGTTCGTACAGGGGCTTGAGATATTGGATGTGGCGCGTGAGCGACCACGCGCAGACGGCCAGCAGTGCAACGCTGACGGCCACCATCGGCGCCGGGCAGCGCAGGCACACCCCCATGGCGATCCAAGCGAGCGCGTTGATCTCGTGGCGCCGATAGATGCGCAGCGCGCGCGCAGCGTGCAGCAGGCCAATCGGGGGAACACCGGCGGAAGCCATATGCGCTCCATCAACGGATGTGGGTGCGTCACCGCACATCAGCGGGGCCGCAACTGCTTGCAGTGTACTGGTGACCCACTGGCCACGCGAGCGCTATCCGCCCGTTTCAATCGAACGGCGGAGCGATGTCAGCCTCACGCCTCGCGCAAATGCTCGATCAACTGGCGCGCATAGACCGGCAGCTCATCGAAACGCCGCACGCAGATGCGCAGCAGGCGCGTCGCCCACGCATCGGTCAGGCGCACGCGGCGGATCGCCATCGAGCGCTGCAGGCGGATCGCCGCATGTTCGGGGATCACGCCCACGCCCACGTTGCGCTCGACCATCCGGCACACCGCGTCGAAGCTGCGCAGCCGCACGCGGTATTTGAGACGATGCCCGGCGCGCGCGGCGTGGCCGGCCAGGTAGGCCTGCAGTGCGTTGTCGCCGGTCAAGCCAACGAAGTCTTCCTGCAACGCGTCGACAAAGGCGATCTCGCGCCGCGCCGCCAGCGGATGGTCGCGCGCGGTCACCAGCACCAGGCGGTCGTGGCGAAACGGGAAGGTCTCCAGCCCCGAGAGATCGTCTGCGTCGTTGACGATGCCGATGTCCGCCCGCCCCTGCGCCACCGCCTCGACGATCTCGTAGCTGACCAGCTCTTCCAGGTCGATATCGACCTCGGGGTGCGCGGCCAGGAAGGCGCTCAGCGTCTCGGGCAGGAACTCCGTCATGGCGGCGGTGTTGGACAGCAGGCGCACGTAGCCCTTGAGCCCGCGCGCGTATTCGCCCAGCTCGCCGCGCATGCGCTCCATCTGCTGCAGCACGACGCGCGCGTGGTGCGCCAGGGTGCGACCGGCGGCGGTGGTTTCCACGCCGCGCCGGTTGCGGCTCAGCAGCGGCACGCCCAGCGCCGCTTCCATGCCGCGGATGCGCGCGCTGGCCGAGGCGAGCGTCAGGTGCGTGCGCTCGGCGCCGGCCGTGATGCTGCCGGCCTCGGCGGTATGCAGGAATAGACGCAGGTCGATCAGGTCAAAACGCACGGCAAGGTCGGCACGGCAGGCTCGTTGGCGGGGTGGGTCGAGCCTCAGCTTCAGCCTGAGGCTGGGTCAATGTATCGCAGATTGCGACGTGCCCGCCAGTGGCCGACACTGAGGCACCTTCAATCCAAACGCCCCCAATGGAATCCGCCACGCTGCTGCTGTTCGGCGCGGGCCTGCTCGCCGGCACCATGAATGCGCTGGCCGGCGGCGGCTCGTTTGTCACCCTGCCCGCGCTCATGTTCACGGGCGTGCCGTCGGTCTTTGCCAATGCATCGAGCACGGTCGCACTGCTGCCCGGTGCAGCCACCTCGGCCTGGGCCTACCGGCACGACTATCGCGGCTTCGAGCAGGTATCGATGCGCGCGATGGTGGCGGTGAGCCTGACCGGCGGACTGGCTGGCGCGCTACTGCTGATGAACACACCCACGCGGGCGTTCGACTTCATCGTGCCGTGGCTGCTGCTGATCGGCTCGCTGGCATTTACGTTTGGTAAACAGGCGGGTGCCTGGCTGCGCCAGCGCATGCACATCGGCCGCACCACGTTGCTGGTCGCGCAGGGCGTGCTGGCGGTGTACGGCGGCTACTTTGGTGGCGCGGTCGGCATCATGATGATGGCGGTGTGGGCACTGTTCGGCCATGACGACCTGCGCGCGCTCAACGCCTCGCGCACGCTGCTGGTGGGCGCGACCAACCTCGTCGCCGTACTGTGCTTTGCCGCCGCGAAGATGGTCTGGTGGCCGCAGACGCTGGTGATGCTGGTGGCCGCCGCATTGGGCGGCTACCTCGGTGCGCAACTCGCGCAGCGCCTGCCGGTTCCGGTGGTGCGGGCGTTGATCTCGACGTTTGGCTTTGCGATGACGGCGCTGCTGTTCTGGCGCGCGTGGTCGCATGCGTGAGGAGAAGCGCTATGCCCCATACGCACTCGCCCCATCCCGCCCCGATTGCCTCGCGTTACAGTCGAGCCCCAACGTTTGCGCGTGGGGCGCATCGCCCTGCGCCACGCAGCACCGTGCTTCCTGACCACACGGCAGCGGCGCCGGATCGCCTCAACGCGCAAACCGTGTTCTATATCGCGCGCGGCATCGCGGTGCTCCTCGCTGCGGCTGCCATCGGCATCGGCGCCGTGCTGGAAGACACGCACGCGTTGTCGCCCGCGCCATACCTTCCATACCCCTCTTCGCCGCAAGCGACAGCGCACTGAACGTGCGCCATCATTCGCGCCCCGAGTCCGAAGCAACCAAAGAAAAAGCCCGCGGGCCGGGGGGCGAGCGGGCTTAACATCTTCAGCCTTTGACGACGAAAGATGGTCGGGTGTGCTTTGTGAATGAGCATGCGCCGGAATTCACAAAGCGAAGCCATTATAAAAAGGACCTCGCCCCCGCCATACCCCAACGACGAGGGGGGTCCACATCGCATTGGATTAGCGTCTGTTCACATACGGAACGTCGACGCAATCCTGCATGAACACCTGTTAATGCAGGATCGGCGCGAACGCCGCATCCAGCGCCTGCGGTGTCAGCAGCCCGCTCGATGCACGTCGCGCGCCATCAGGGCCGATGAACAGTGTGCGCGGTGTCTCGCCCTGCCAGCCGGGGTCGAGCGCGGCGCGCAAACGTTCCGGCATGGCTTCCGCATTGACGTACTGCGCCACATGCGCCAGACCGACCTTAGGGTCGCGCGCCAGCGGCGCCAACGCACGCGCCAACGTATCAGCCTGATCGGGGCTATCCATCGAGATCATGATCACGTCGACCGGCAGCTTGTGGGCGCGGCGCCACTGCACGATGCGCGCCGTATTTTCGTGGCAATAGCTGCAATCGAGCGACCAGATCTCGACGATGAGCACATGCGCGCGCGGCCCATTCAGCAGCGCATGCGCATCCTTGGCGAGCAGCGGCTTGAACTGCAACGCCTCCGCCGCCGAGGCGCCCAGCAGCCAGCCGGCGGCCAGCGCCGCACACAGGAGCCTGGTCACGCGCGCGTTCATGACTGGCCTCCCGATGCAGCGTGCGTGATGTCGATCAGCCGATAGCCGTTGGCCTGCGTGCGCCATGACAGATAGACACGGCCATCGCGCGCGAGCAGTTGCGGATGGTCGCTGCCGCCATCGGTGCGGGCGACACTGGCAGGCTCGCTCCAGTGCGCGCCGCCGTCGGTCGATTTGCGCAGCAGGATCTGCATGCGATCGTCGGCAAACTGCTTCCACACCAACCACAGCGCACCATCGGCCGCCAGCAGCGCCGGGTGCGACGCCTGCGCACCGACTTGCGGCGATCCCGCAAAGGCCCAGGCCGTGCCGATCGGTTTGCCGTCGGTAGAAAGGCGGCTATAGAAAAGGCCCGGCTTGTCCTGCATCACCGAGAACCACGCCATGTGGCGCACGCCGTCGGGCGCGACGGCCAGCGCCGGACCGTGGTGCGGACACGCATCGACACGCCATTCGGAGAAGGTCGCGCGCGTGACCGTCGGCGCCGTGTGATCGACCGGCAGTGTCGTCACCGCATGGTCGCGGATCTGCCCGGCGAAGACGTTGCGCCACAGCGCGAGCATGTGGCCGTCGGCATCCGGCGCCAGCGCGATGCGGCAGCATTCGCACACCTGGTCCTGCACCTTGCGCTCGGGCGCGAAGGTGGCGCCACGGTCGGTCGAGACGGTGTAGTAGACCGCCGCGCCGTCGTACGGCTGCTTGGCGGCCTGCGCGCGCAGCAGGTCGCGCTTGTCGATCCACGTCATGAAGATGCGGCCTGCGCCGTCCACGGCAATCGAATCGAAGCGATGCGTGATCGGCTGGCGATCATGATGGACGGTGACGGGCGCGCTCCACGTCTTGCCGCCGTCGAGCGAGCGCGAGAAGCGCACGAAGCCCGTGTATGGCGCGTCGAGCGGGCGCGACCAGCTCACGTACAGCGCGCCGTCCGGGCTGGCGACCACCTTCGGGCGATTTTCGCCGTCGGTGTAGATCGGCTCGGGCTGCGGATTGATGCGTTGCGGCTTGGACAGGGTCTTGCCGAGATCGTCCGACGACGCGATCACTACGTGCTGCCCTTCGGCCCATGTCACCCACAGATGGCCGGCCTGGTCGAACGCCGCGGTGGTGGCGAGCTGCGGTTTGGCAGCGGTCTTGCCGGCCATGGCACCGTGCTCGTGCCCTTCGTGCGCGATGGAGGCCGTCGCGGCCAGAGCCAGCAGCAGCCCTGCGGCCCATCGTGAAAGCGGGGGAATCGCGTGCATCACAGACGCCATTTCAGTTGCCCATAGAAGGTGCGCGACGGATACGGGTGGTAGACGAAGTACCGCCGGTCGGTCAGGTTGTCGACGCCGAGCGCCACCGTAAAGTGCTTGTCGATGCGATAGCTCGCCTTCAGGTCCACAGTGAAGAAGCGGCTGGTGCCGCCGTAGACATTGGGCAGCACATCGGTGTTGTCGAGCGTGCCGTATTGCCGTCCGGAGTAG
The DNA here is from genome assembly GCA_913056305.1 of uncultured Ralstonia sp. GTDB lineage: Bacteria > Pseudomonadota > Gammaproteobacteria > Burkholderiales > Burkholderiaceae > Ralstonia. The sequence continues at coordinate 3,834 of CAJXMR010000054.1, read as the reverse complement.
CGTACACCCGCGCCCACGGTCCAGTCCGGCGTGGCATGCCAGCTCGCGAACAGATTGGCGCGCACACGCGGCATGCGCGGCCAGGTCTTGTCGACGTAGGTGGGGTTGGCGGCATCGGCCAGCGTCTTGGCTTGCGTGAAGGCGACGTTGGCTTCGATGTCGACGCCGCGCACACCCACATCGCGCGCCACGTCCTGCCCGGAATACGCCAACTCGATGCCGCGCGTGCGCACGCGGTCGACGTTCTGCACGTTGGTCACGTTGGGCGTGACGGTGATGTTGGTCTGCGAGTAGATGCTGTCGCGGATGTCGCTCTGGAACAGGCTCGTGCGCAGCATGCCGTAGGGCACCGCTTGCTCGACGGTGAAGTCGAGGTCGTTGGCGCGCTCGGGCTTGAGGTTCGGGTCGTTGTTGACGATGGTGTTGCCGCTGATGGTGCCCTGGAACAGCTCGGCCACGGTCGGGAAGCGCACCGCACGGCCATACGACAGGCGCAGCAGCGTGTCTTGCGTGGCCTGCCACTGCAGCGCGGCCTTGGGCGAGAAGGCGTCTTCCGTGCGGCTGGCATAGCCGAGCGTGGTGGTGCCCGCAGTTGTGCCACTCGCGAGCTGGCCGTTGTAGGCGCGCCAGTTCTCGTAGCGCAGGCCCAGCGTGGCCAGCCAGCGCGGCGCGAAGGCCCAGGCGTCCTGCAGGAAGACGGCCTGCGTCTGTGTGTCACCCTGGTAGGCCGACTTCAGCGTCGAGAGCGTCTCCGCAGACCAGTTGGTCGCGTTGAAGGTCTGGTTGCGCAGGTGGTACTGGTCGTAGTGGTAGCCGGTGGTGAAGGTGTGGCCGGACACCGTGGGCGAGACCGCCTTCAGATCGAAGTTGGACCAGCCCGTGCCATCGCCGTAGAACACCGTGCCGGGGCCGCTGCCGGCGGCCGTGTTGGACGCGCGCAGGATGTCGCGCGTGACGTTGTAGGCCGAGGCGTTGGCGTCGATCTTCCAGTCACCCAGTTTGCCCTTGACGCCCAGGCCATAGAGCCAGTTTTCCTGGTCGCCGTTCTGCGGGGCGAAGGCGTTCTGGGCGATGGTGGTCGGCGTGCCGTTGATGCGGACGTTGCCGCCCGTGACCACGTTGCCGGCAGCATCGCGCAGGAAGCTCTGGGCCTGGTCGCTGTAGTGGTTCTCCCAGTGGCCGAGCGTGAGGGAGGCCTCCAGCCGGTCGCTGAAAACGTAGCCCATGCGCACGGTTTCCTGCAGCTGCTGCGTGCGCTCGAGCATCTGGGGCCCGAGGATCACGCGCGGCTGGCCGTTGGGGCCGGTGTCCTGCACGGCGCCCGTCACCGGCACGGGGGCGGCGCCCGGGGTGAAGCGCGAATTGGGCGTGGCGTACTGCATCGGCTGGCTGTCATTCTCCAGCCGGTCGACGGACAAGGCGTACCAGAACTTGCCGATGCGGTCGCCCAGCGACGCGCTCTCATGATTGCCGGTGACGTTGCGCGAGAAGCCATACGCATCGTTGTAGTGCTGGCGCATCACCTGGGTCTGCGCGGCGGCCTCGAAGGTCTCGGGCTTGCGCAACGTCATGGCGATGGTCGTGCCCATCGAGTTGCCCGGATAGAGCGCCGAGAACGGCCCGTACAGGATATCGACGCGCGCCAGGTCGTCCGGCCCGACCATCGACCAGCGCGGCGGATAGGTGTAGCTGGAGCCGAGCAAGTTCGAGAGCAGGATCCCGTCGGCGTACAGCAGGCCGCGCGCGCTCTGGATCTCGTTAAAATCGCGGCCGGCGAAGATCGAGTTGCGGTCCCCGATGAAGCGGCGGCGCACCATCACGTTGGGCTGGTACTTGACCGCGTCTTCGGTGGTGACGATGTTGCGGTCGGCCAGCTGATCGGCGGTCACGGTCTGCACCACGGCGGGCGTGTCGCGGGCGAACGGCGGCGGCGCGATGGTGGCATGCACCTCGGTCGCTGCGAGTTCATGGATGGCGGGGGCCGACGCAGATTCGTCGGCGGCAAAGGCGTGGTGAGGCGTGGCGGCGCCTAAGGTGCTCAGGACGAGCACGGCACGGCACACCAGCGTGCGCTTCGGCAGGGCAGCCGCAGCGCGCTTGGACAACAGCATGGGAAGGATCTCCGGATTGCGATGGCGCCGGCCACAGGCACGGCCAGGCGCAAATACGCCGCAGAGATCACCTCCGCGAGCGTGTCAGATCAGCAAAGCCGGAGCGGCAGGCGGCGCGCGCGACTCGGCCACCCGCAGCGCACTGCGCGCGTACACGGGTGCCGGGCTGGCCAGCGGCCGCACGCGGTAGACGAAGTGGGCGGAAGGAACATCCAGCGCCGGCGGCGAGGCCAGCGCAAACCCGGCAGCAAACCCCGGGCAATACAGGCAGTGCGCCACGCTGTGGTGGGCGGCCGAATCATCAGCAGAACCCTCGCCCTGCAGATCGATGGCGACCTGCACCGTACTGCCATGCGGCGCCGTCGCGCTGCACAGGTCGACGGCGAGCGTTCCGTTCTGCGCTGCGCGGGCAGAAGCGAGCACCGGCGACAGTACGTTCAGTACGATCGCAAGCCAGACGAGGGAGAGCCAGCGGCGAGAGAACATGGACACGATGGGAAGCCGGAGGAGTATAGCGCGTCACATGGTTCAGCCGTTTGCCTGCGGCATACTGCCGCGTAACCCCAGATCGGGTCGCAATCCGAGCCGAATTAGCCTTAATTATTGGATTGGCTATAATTTATACCGCATTCCATAATCGAGTCTAAAACGATGGCTTCCACGGATTCCGACACTGACGCCGGCCGCTTCAGCTTCCACCGGCAAGACCTCGCCCACACGCTGTGCGACAGCCTGGAGGGCAAGGGCCTGGCCGATGCGCGCTCCGGCCTCTTCCTGGCCGCCCCCCGGCGCACCGGCAAGAGCACCTTCCTGCGCGAAGACCTGGTGCCCGAAGTCGAGCGCCGCAAGTGGATCGCCATCTACGTGGATCTATGGGCCGATCGCGCCCGCGACCCCGGCCTGCTGATCGCCGATGCCATCAAGTCCAAGCTGGCCGAATTCGATGGGCTGATCGCCAAGCTGGCGAAATCCGCCGGCATGGAGAAGGTCGACGTGCTGCGCACCTTCACCTTCAACCTCGGCAAGATCGGGCTGCCGCCCGGCATCACCCTGGCCGATGCGCTGGATGTGCTGTACAAGGCGGTGCAGCGCCCCATCGTGCTGATCATCGACGAAGCGCAGCACGCGCTGACCACCGAGGCCGGCACCAACGCCATGTTCGCGCTCAAGGCCGCGCGCGACCAGATGAACCAGGGCGTGGATGCGCCTCGCCTGTTCCTGGTCTTCACGGGCTCGAATCGCGACAAGCTCGCCAACCTGCTGCTCAACCGCACACAGCCCTTCTTCGGCTCGCGCGTGACCAACTTCCCGTTGCTTGGCCGTGCTTATGTGGCGGCGTACACCGCGTGGGTCAACCAGCACCTGGCGCCCGACAACCAGTTCAAGGAAGACGACATATTCGCCGCCTTCCAGCTGGTCGGGCACCGGCCCGAGATGCTCAAGGGCATCGTCAGCGAGATCGCGCTGGAGCTGGGCGAGGCCGCCAACATGGGCGACCTGCTCACGCGCGGCGCGCAGGGCTGGCGCGACCGCATCTGGGGCGAGATCGAGAGCGAGTACAGCGCGCTGACCGAGATCCAGCGCGCCGTGCTGGCGGTGCTGATCGAGCGCGGGCAGGCGTATTCGCCGTTCTCGGAAGACTCGATGAAGGCCTATGCGGCGCGCCTGGGCCACAGCGAATTTTCCACCGCCACGGTGCAGGCCGCGCTCGACGCGCTGCGCG
>CAJXMR010000053.1 GCA_913056305.1 uncultured Ralstonia sp. | reverse complement strand
TCAGGCCGTGCAGCTCGGTCTCGTAGCTCTGCTCGATGCCGACCTTGCCGATGTATTCGGTGCCGTTGTAGTTCTCGGCATCCTTGCGCGGGTCGTAGGTGACGTTGGGTTGGCTGTTGGCCTCGCTCGTGTCGTCGATGCGCTCGAGGTCGCGCTCGGAGATGCGGCCGATATAGCCGATCACGTGCGATGCGGTTTCCTTGAGCGGGTACTGGCGGAACAGCCGCGCGTGCACGTCCACGCCCGGAAAGCGGAAACGCTGCGCCGAGAAGCGCGCGACCTCCTGGTCGGTCAGCTGGCTGCGGATCGGCAGGCTCTCGAAGCTGCGCGATTCTTCCATCAGCCGCTTGAAGCGGCGGCGGTCGCGCGACTGGATGTCGACCACCTGGGCGAGCTGGTCGATGGTGTTGTCCAGCGTGTCGGTCAGCTTGGACGGCGTGATCTCCAGCGTGTACGCCGAGTAGTTGCGCGCCAGCACCACGCCATTGCGGTCCATGATGATGCCGCGGTTAGGCTCGATCGGCCCCACCGAGATGCGGTTGTCCTCGGCCTTGGCCGCATACTGCTCGTGCTTGACCGACTGCAACCAGAAGAAGCGCACCAGCAGCAGGCCGAAGCACACCAGCACGAACAGCGCGGCGGCCGCCAGCCGCACGCGAAAGCGCGACAGCTCCTGTTCGACGTTGCGGATTTCGGTCATGCCTGACGATCAGCGTGGCGCATCAGATCGGACGCGTCTCGTCGACGTGTTCCGGACGGCGCTGCGGGGCCAGCAGGATGGCGTTGGCGAACGGCCACAGCGCCGCTTCGATCAGCGGCGGCAGCACCACCTGCCAGTTGGGCAGGTGCGCGCCCATCAGCAGGCGGATCACGATCGGCACGGCGTGCGCCAGCACCAGCAACGGCAGCACGTGCAGCGCCTGCGACAGCACCGAGAACCACAGCACGCGCCGGTGGATGGTGATCGCAAAGTACGACAGCAGCGTGTAGGCCATCGCGTGCTCGCCCAGCAGACGCGCCTCGTGCACGTCCATCAGCAGGCCCAGCAGGAAGGCCACCACCATGCCGACGCGACGCGGCTGGTGGATGTTCCAGAACACCAGCACCAGCGCCACCATGTCCGGCACCCACTGGACATGGCCCCACGGCAGCAGGTTGAACAGGAACGCCGCGATGAAGCTGAAGGCGATGAAGCCCGGGTTGACCGGGCGCAGCAGGTATTGGGGCGAGTTCATTGTCGTCGCCTCCTAGCGTTTCGGCGCCGGATCGGTATCCAGCGGATTGCCGTCGGCGTCGGTCGGGCGCGGCGGCGGGGTGTTCTCGTCGGCGGCCGGCGCGGGCAGGTTGGCCTCGGCGGCGGCGCGCGCGGCGCGCTCCTTCTCTTCGCGCGCCTCGCGCGCGGCGTTCTTGCCCTTGGGTGCGGGCGGCGGCGCGAGGTCAGTCGGCGGCGGGAAGCCGGAGTCGTACTTGACGATCAGCAGGTGCCGGTTACTGCGGATGCCCGCCACCGGCTCGCAGACCACGCGCGAGAATGCGGTATCGGCCTTGCGTTCGATCTGTGCGATGCGCGCCACCGGCAGGCCAGCCGGGTAGACGCCATCCAGGCCCGAAGTCACCAGCAGGTCGCCCTGTTGCAGATCGGCCGAAGCCGCCATGAAACGCAGGTCCAGCGCGCCCGGGCGTGCGCCACCGAAGGCCACGCTGCGGATGCCGTTACGCACCACCTCCACCGGGATCGCCTGGTCCTTGTCGGTCAGCAACGTCACCTGCGACTCGAACAGCGATGCGCGCGTCACCTGCCCGACCACGCCGCGGTCGTCGATGACGGGGTAACCGGCGCGCACGCCGTCCTTGGTGCCGCGGTCGATGACGATGCGCTGGGTGTAGGGGTCGCGCGCCTCGTAGAGGACTTCCGCCGCCACCGTCGGCACCACGGCATGCTGCTTCAGGTTCAGCAGCGTGCGCAGGTTGCGGTTCTCCGCTTCGAGTTGGCTGGCGCGCAGCGACTGCTGGGCCTGGGCCACGGCCGATTCGCGCAGGTTGCGGTTATCGGTGGCGAGCGCGGTGGACGACTGCGTGTATTCCAACAACGCGCGCGCCGTATCGCGCGGGATCAGCACCACGCGCTCGATCGGGTACAGCACCACCGACACGACCTGGCGGACCACGCCGAGCACTGACAGGCGTGCGTCGATCACCAGCAGCGCCAGCGCGAGCATGACCAGGGCAACCAGCCGCGCAGTCGCGGACGGGCCCTGCTTGAAGAGGGGCGGCGGGGAGTAATTCATAACCCGGACGCTTCAGATGGGCACGGCAGACGTTCGATCGGCCTACCAGCTACAGATTGGGGAGGGCGTCGGTGCGGTGCCGGGGCCCGGGTGGGCGGAGCACGGCGCACCGGCGCAGGACGCATCTCAGCGGCCCGCGAAAGCCGCTGGCGCCGAGGGAGCCGCAGCGTGTGCGAACAGCGACAGATGAGCGTGGCGCATGATCCCGTTATTCGTACGAGAAGATGCTGCCGAGCTTGTCCATGCGCTCCAGCGCCATGCCGGAGCCACGCACCACGCAGGTCAGCGGGTCTTCGGCCACCAGCACCGGCAGGCCGGTCTCTTCGGCCAGCAGGCGGTCCAGGTCGCGCAGCAGCGCGCCGCCGCCGGTGAGCATCATGCCGCGCTCGGCGATGTCGGCGCCCAGTTCCGGCGGGGTCTGTTCCAGCGCGATCTTCACCGACGACACGATCTGGTTGAGCGGGTCGGTCAGCGCTTCCAGGATTTCGTTGGACGACACCGTGAAGGCACGCGGAATGCCTTCCGACAGGTTGCGGCCCTTCACTTCCATCTCGCGCACTTCGGAGCCCGGGAAGGCCGAGCCGATTTCCTTCTTGATGGCCTCGGCGGTCTGCTCGCCGATCAGCATGCCGTAGTTGCGGCGGATGTAGTTGACGATGGCCTCGTCGAACTTGTCGCCGCCCACGCGCACGCTGCCCTTGTAGACCATGCCGCCCAGCGAGATGATGCCCACCTCGGTGGTGCCGCCGCCGATGTCCACCACCATCGAGCCCGACGGCTCCGACACCGGCAGGCCGGCGCCGATCGCGGCGGCCATCGGCTCTTCGATCAGGTACACCTGGCTGGCACCGGCGCCCAGCGCCGATTCACGGATGGCGCGGCGCTCGACCTGGGTCGAACCGCACGGCACGCAGATGATGATGCGCGGGCTCGGGCGCAGCAGCTTGCTGTCGTGCACCATCTTGATGAACTGCTTGAGCATCTGCTCGGTGACGGTGAAGTCGGCAATCACGCCGTCCTTCATCGGGCGGATGGCTTCAATATTGCCCGGCACCTTGCCCAGCATCTGTTTGGCTTCCTTGCCGACCGCCTGGATGGTCTTCTTGGCGCTCGGGCCGCCTTCCTGGCGGATGGCGACCACCGACGGCTCGTCAAGGACGATGCCCTTGTCGCGGACGTAAATGAGGGTGTTGGCGGTGCCGAGGTCGATCGCGAGATCGTTGGAGAAGTAGCTGCGCAAAAAGCCGAACATCGATGAATCCTGTTTTCTAGTCATGGGCCGCCCAGCAGCGAGACCACGGCGCAACGGCTGCACCGATGCGCGGACGTCGCATGGCGTGCCATGCGGTCCGATCCTGCTGCTGCGCTCCCCGGGAATGTGTCGCGGGTCCCGTGGTGGTCGGTGGCCGGGGCGGCGCACCGGGCTGAAACCCCCGACGCTGCCCAAACCTGCCGATCGCGAGCCGCCCTGAATCGGGCTGGCCCCAAGGAACCTTTGATTAAGTGTCGCCAAGCTACGCCGGCACCGCCACCGGGCGCAGCACCCGGGCACTTAATCAGAGGGTCCGTGACCGCACAAAGACGCCTGCTGACTTAGAAATTTAGTCGGCAATCATACCTTATAATTCGGGCGTTTCGCGGGCATTTGGCTCCAAATTTGCGGGGATTCGACCCAACTCGCGCGCACCGCGCGCGGCGTTGCCGCCCCTTCGCGCATTCGGCGCGCCCGCCGCTGCACTCAACCACACGCTCCGATGGCACTCGAACTCTCCGACGTCAAACGCATCGCCCATCTCGCCCGCATTGAAGTGTCCGATGGCGAAGCGGCGCAAACCCTGACCCAGCTGAACCAGTTCTTCTCGCTGGTCGAGCAGATGCAGGCCGTGGACACCACCGGCATCGAGCCGATGGCGCACCCGATCGAACAGGTCCAGGCCCAGGCACAACGCCTGCGTGACGATGCCGTGACCGAAGCCGACCGCCGCGCCGACTACCAGCAGTGCGCCCCGGCCACCGAGGCCGGCCTGTACCTCGTGCCCAAAGTGATCGAGTAAATCGTGTCAACGGCGGGCGCCATCGCGCCTGACTTGACTGCACCCCACTTGACGTCGCCGGCCGCTGCCGGCCACCCATCCGACCGTATTCGATGACCGCATCCACGATCAAAGCCCTGTCCGCCCAACTTGCCGCCAAGGAGGTTTCGGCGGTGGAACTGGCGCGCCACTACCTGTCGCGCATCGAGGCCGGGGCCGACCTCAACGCCTTCACCCACGTCGACGCCGAACTGACGCTCGCCCAGGCGCAGGCCGCCGACGCGCGCATCGCCGCCGGCAACGCGAGCCCGCTGACCGGCGTGCCGATCGCGCACAAGGACGTCTTCGTCACGCGCGGCTGGCGCGCCACGGCCGGCTCCAAGATGCTCGCCGACTACGTGAGCCCGTTCGACGCCACCGTGGTCGAGCGCCTCGGCGCCGCCGGCATGGTGACGCTGGGCAAGACCAACATGGACGAATTCGCGATGGGTTCGTCCAACGAGAACTCGGCCTTCGGCCCGGTCAAGAACCCGTGGAACATCGCGCACGTGCCGGGCGGCTCGTCGGGCGGTTCGGCGGCGGCGGTGGCGGCCGATCTGGCGCCGGCTGCCACGGGCACGGACACCGGCGGCTCGATCCGCCAGCCGGCGTCGTTCTCGGGCATCACCGGCATCAAGCCGACGTATGGCCGCGTGTCGCGCTACGGCATGATCGCCTTCGCCTCGTCGCTGGACCAGGGCGGCCCGATGGCCCGCACCGCCGAGGATTGCGCGCTGCTGCTCTCCGCCATGGCCGGCTTCGACCCGCGCGATTCGACCAGCCTGGAACCGGGCCGCGGCGGCGACGTGGAAGACTTCAGCCGCCTGCTCGGCCAGCCGCTGCAGGGCGCGGCGGGTGGTACCGATCGGGCCCGCCCGCTGGCCGGCCTGCGCATCGGCCTGCCCAAGGAATACTTTGGCGAAGGCCTGGCCGACGACGTGCGCGCCACCGTGCGCGCCGCGCTGGCCGAACTGGAAACGCTCGGCGCCACACTGGTCGACATCAGCTTGCCCAAGACCGAGCTGTCGATCCCCACGTATTACGTGATCGCCCCGGCCGAGGCCTCGTCCAACCTGTCGCGCTTTGACGGCGTGCGCTACGGCCACCGCGCGGCCGAGTACCGCGATCTGGCCGACATGTACCGCAAGTCCCGCGCCGAAGGCTTCGGCTGGGAGGTCAAGCGCCGCATCCTGGTCGGCGCCTACGTGCTGTCGCACGGCTACTACGACGCCTACTACCTGCAAGCGCAGAAGATTCGCCGCATCATCGCGCAGGATTTCCAGAATGCGTTCGGCCAGTGCGACGTGATCATGGGCCCGGTGGCGCCGACGGTTGCGTGGAAATTGGGCGAGAAGACCGACGATCCGCTGCAGATGTACCTGGCTGACATCTTCACGCTGTCGACCAGCCTGGCCGGCCTGCCGGGCATGAGCGTGCCGGCCGGTTTTGGCGCAAACGGTCTCCCGGTTGGCTTGCAGATCATTGGCAACTATTTTGAAGAGGCACGCATGCTGCAGATCGCGCATGCGTTCCAGCAGGCCACCGACTGGCACACGCGCCAGCCGGCAGCCTGAGCGGAGTCGGGCGGCACAACAGGGATGGCGGGGAGGCGATCATGGCATGGCACATGATGGGCAAGAGCGGGGTGGTGGCGTTGTTCGCCGTGATGCTGGCCGGCTGCAGCGCGATTCCGCTGCCGTCGCTGCCTTCGCTGCCGTCCTTGCCGATCATCGGCCGGCCGAGCGCGCCCTCCGCGCCGATCGCCGACCGCCGTATCGACCTGGCCGGCAACTGCAGCCAGACCGAGGAAGACGGCTTCCGCGAACAGGCCGTGCTCACGATCGAAGACAACCGCGTCAACACCCTGCAGTGGGAGCTGTGGGTGGGCCGCCGCGGCTCGTGCCGGTTCGATCTGGCGGCCTTCGAGCAGACCAAGCGCCGCCCGAGCATCGAGCTGCGCGAGCGCAACGGCAGCGGCTGCATGCTGATGGTGTGGCAGGACCCGCGCCGCGTCACGCTGGAGCACGCCCACTGCGAAGCGCACTGCACGCCCGGCATCTATGAGAGCGCGTGGCCGGTGATGTTCGATCCCAAGACGGGCCTGTGTGCCCGCAACGGTTGATGACGGGTCGGCGCGCGTTCTGGCGCGACGCACTCGTCACGTTGCTGGCGGCGTGGGGGCTGTCCGCGGCTGCCCAGCCGACGCCGGATGCGGAAGGCGCGCTGCCCGACATGCCGGCCGCGCATGCGCCGTCGGCGGCGGAACTGGGCGTGCAAACGGTGCAGATTCCGCGCGCCGTCATGCACGACGCCGAAGATGCACCGCAGACGCTCACGGCCTACTGGATTGCCCCGGCGGGCAAGGCGCCTGCGGCAGGCGCACCAGTGGTAGTGGCGCTGCATGGCTGCGGCGGCCTGTACACGCCGGCCGGCGCCAACGCCAATGCGCTGGGCGAGCGCTATCGCGGTTACGCGCAGTGGCTCGGCGCGCGCGGCTATGCGGTGGTGCTGCCCGATAGCTTCGGCCCGCGTGGCAAGCCGCACGGCATCTGCACGGAGGCGTTTGCCGGACGCAACATCAACGCTGCCGTCCGGCGCGTGGACATCCTGGCGACGCTGCGCTGGATCGCCGCGCAGCCGGGGCTGGACGCGCACCACATCGTGCTGCTGGGCTGGTCCAACGGCGCGCAGGCGGTGCTGGAAACGGTGGACGCCAGCCGCGCCTGGCCCGCCGACACGCCGGCGGTGGACCGCGCGGTGGCGTTCTATCCGGGCTGTGCCGCCGCCCTGCAGCGCGCCACGTACCAATTGAACGCGCCGTTGCTGCTGCTGGCCGGCGGCAACGACGACTGGACGCCGGCCGACCGCTGCCAAGCGCTGCAGACTGCCGTGCTGGCGCGCCAGCCGCAGGCGCGCTTCGAGCTGGACATGTTCGGCGGGGCCTATCATGGCTTCGACGGCACGGCGCCGCTCAAGCAGCGCAGCGGCATCCCGAACGGCAGGCGTCACGGCACGGTCACAGTCGGCGGCGATCCGGCGGCGCGCGAAGCGGCCTTCACGCGGCTGGCGGCCTGGCTGGATAATCCGCACCCGTAAGCCGCACGACGCACGACTGCACACGACGCATCAAGAACACCTAGACATTCACACCACAACAATCGACAGGACACACGCAACATGCAATGGGAAGTGGTGATCGGCCTCGAGACGCACACGCAGCTCTCCACGGCCTCGAAGATTTTCTCCGGCGCCTCCACCGCGTTTGGCGCGGCGCCCAACACGCAGGCCGCGCCGGTTGACCTGGCGCTGCCGGGCGTGCTGCCGGTGCTGAACAAGGGCGCCGTCGAGCGCGCCATCGTGTTCGGCCTGGCCATCGGCGCCAAGATCGCGCCCAAGAGCATCTTCGCGCGCAAGAATTACTTCTACCCGGATCTGCCCAAGGGCTACCAGATCAGCCAGTACGAGATCCCGGTGGTGCAGGGCGGCACGCTGACCATCCACGTGGAAGGCAAGAATGGGCAGCCCGGTTACGAGAAGACGGTGCAACTCACGCGCGCCCACCTGGAAGAAGACGCCGGCAAATCGCTGCACGAAGACTTTGCCGGCATGACCGGCATCGACCTGAACCGCGCCGGCACGCCGCTGCTGGAGATCGTGACCGAGCCCGACATGCGCAGCGCGGCCGAAGCCGTGGCGTATGCCAAGGCGCTGCACGCGCTGGTGATGTGGCTGGGCATCTGCGACGGCAACATGCAGGAAGGCAGCTTCCGCTGCGATGTGAACGTCTCCGTGCGCCGGGGCCCGGACGCGCCGTACGGCACGCGTTGCGAGATCAAGAACCTGAACTCGTTCCGCTTCATCGAAGAGGCCATCAATTGCGAAGTCCGCCGCCAGATCGAACTGATCGAGGACGGCGGCACCGTGGTGCAGGAAACCCGCCTGTATGACCCGGACCGCAAGGAAACGCAACCGATGCGCAGCAAGGAAGACGCGCAGGATTACCGCTACTTCCCCGATCCTGACCTGCTGCCGCTCGTCATCGGCGCGGACTGGGTGGACGCCGTGCGCGCCACGCTGCCCGAGTTGCCGGCCGCGATGGCCGCGCGCTTTGAGTCGGCCTACGGCCTGCCGAAGTACGACGCCAGCATCCTGACGGCCACCAAGGCCACCGCCGCGTACTTCGAAGCCGTGGTCGCCGAGGCCGGCGCCGCCAACGCGAAGGCTGCCGCCAACTGGATCATGGGCGAAGTCGCCTCGAACCTGAACCGCGCCGATCTGACGATCGATGCCTCGCCCGTGTCGCCCGCGCACCTGGCAAAGCTGCTCGCGCGCATTGCCGACGGCACGATCTCGAACAACACCGCCAAGAAGGACGTGTTCCCCGCCATGTGGGCCGGCGAGCACGGTGGTGACGCCGACGCGATCATCGCCGAGAAGGGCTTGAAGCAGATGTCCGACTCCGGCGAGCTGGAGAAGATCATCGACGAGGTGCTGGCGGCCAACGCCAAGTCGGTCGAGGAATTCCGCGCGGGCAAGGAGAAGGCCTTCAACGCGCTGGTCGGCCAGGCCATGAAGGCCACGCGCGGCAAGGGCAACCCCGCACAAGTGAACGAACTGCTGAAGAAGAAACTGGGCGCAGCCTGATGAGCAATATGAACGCACAAGACGTCGCCAACTACCTGCAGGCGCACCCGGCCTTCTTTGAAGAGCACGCCGAGCTGCTGGCCGCCATCCAGCTGACCAGCCCGCACAGCCACCGCGCGGTGTCGCTGCAGGAGCGCCAGATGGAAATCCTGCGCGACAAGCACAAGCACCTCGAACTCAAGCTGTCGGACCTGATGCGCCACGGCAACGAGAACGACCGCACGCAGCAGCGCGTGCACGCGTGGACGACGCGCCTGCTGGGCGAGGCCGATACGCATGCACTGCCGTATGCCGTGCAGGATGGCCTGCGCGAGATCTTCGACGTGCCGGCCGTGGCGCTGCGCGTGTGGCAGGTGGGCGAAGAATTCGCGCACCTGGAAGTGGCGCAAGGCGTGAGCGAAGAAGTCCGCCTGTTCGCCACCGGCTTGCGTGCACCATATTGCGGCGCCAATGCGGGCTTCGAGGCCGGCGGCTGGCTGGATGCGGCGGATGCCGGTAGCGAGCTGATCCAGTCGCTCGCCATGGTCACGCTGCGCGCGCCGGTGCGAGGCGATGTGGACCCGACCACCGCCCCGGCCTTCGGCCTGCTGGTGCTGGGCTCGCCCGATGCGCGCCGCTTCCACGACGGCATGGGCACGACCTACCTCGCGCAGATCGGCGAGCTGGCCGCGGCCACGCTCAACCGCCTGCGCGACTGAGCGCACGCTGCGCATGCCGCAATCTGCCTCCCACGCGGGTCACGACGATGCGAGCGACGCCCCGGCGCCGCCGCATCCGCATCCGCATCCGCATCCGCATCCGCAGATTGCGGCTTACCTCGACGCGCTGAAGTTCGAGCGGCAGCTCTCGCCGCACACGCTGGAGAGCTACGGCCGCGAGCTGGCCGTGCTGCAGCGCCTGGGCACACAGCTCGCCGCCGGTACCGACCTCACGCAGCTCCAGGTTCACCACATCCGCCGCATGATGGCGCAGCTGCACGGCGGCGGCCTGTCGGGCCGCAGCATTGCGCGGGCGCTGTCGGCGTGGCGCGGCTGGTACAAGTGGCTGGCGCTGCGCGAAGCGACCGTCACCGCCAACCCGGTCGACGGCGTGCGCGCGCCCAAGAGCCCGAAGAAACTGCCGAAGGCGCTGTCCGTCGAGCAGGCCGTCGCGCTGATGGAGCAACTGCCCGGCGACGATGCCGAGACCATCTGCGACCGCGCCGTCAACGAGCTGTTCTATTCGTGCGGGCTGCGGCTGTCGGAGCTGGTCAGCCTGGACCTGCGCCACGTGAAGGCCGGCGCGTACGAGTCGGCCAGTTGGCTGGACCTGGACGCACGCGAGGTGATGGTGCTCGGCAAGGGCAGCAAGCGCCGCACGGTGCCGGTGGGCAGCAAGGCCGCCGAGGCGATTGCCGCGTGGCTGGCGGTGCGTCCGCAACTGGCCAGACCCGACGCCGCGCCGGAAGATGCGCATGCGCTCTTCCTCTCGCCGCGCGGCAAACGGCTCGCGCAGCGGCAGATCCAGACGCGCATGAAGCAGAACGCCATCGCGGCAGGCGTGCCGGCCGACGTGCATCCGCACGTGCTGCGGCACTCGTTCGCCACGCACATGCTGCAATCGTCCGGCGACCTGCGCGCGGTGCAGGAGCTGCTCGGGCACGCCAGCATCGCCAGCACGCAGGTTTATACTTCGCTCGATTTTCAGCACCTGGCCAAGATCTACGATCAGGCTCATCCGCGCGCGAAGAAGAAGTAGCGCGCTGCCGCGTGGCCCGTTCCGCCCGGCATCTCCATCCCAGTCGTATGCAAACCCTGATTCTCAAAGCCGGCAAGGAGCGCTCGCTGCTGCGCCGGCACCCGTGGATTTTCGCCAACGCCATCGACCGCGTGGAAGGCCGCCCGGCGTCGGGCGCCACCTTTGTCGTGCGCGCGCACAGTGGCCAGTTCCTGGCGCGCGCCGCGTTCAGCCCGGTCTCGCAGATCCGCGCCCGCGTGTGGAGCTTTGACGAGGCCGAGCCCATCGACCACGCCTTCTTCAAGCGCCGCATCGCCGCCGCAACAGCCTATCGACGCGATTGGGTGCGCGACACCGACGCCGTGCGCCTCATCATGGGCGAGGCCGACGGCCTGCCCGGCCTGATCGTCGATCAATACGGCACCGGTGAAACCGGCCAGCTCGTCTGCCAATTCAGCGCCGCCGGCGTCGAGCACTGGAAGGAGGCGATCGTCGCCGCGCTGGTCAAGGAGACCGGCTGCCCGAACGTGTACGAACGCTCCGACGTGAGCGTGCGCGAGCGCGAAGGCCTGGAGCAGGTGACCGGCGTGCTGGCCGGCGCCGAACCGCCCGCCGATCTGTCTGCCACCGAGCACGGCGTGCGCTACTACGTGGACGTGCGCGAGGGCCACAAGACCGGCTTCTATGTCGACCAGCGCGACAACCGTGCGCTCGTCGGCGCGCTCGCCAAAGACCGCGACGTGCTCAACTGCTTCTGCTACACCGGCGGCTTCTCGCTGGCGGCGCTCAAGGGCGGGGCGCGCTCGGTGGTGTCGATCGACTCGTCGGGCGAGGCGCTGGCCGTGGCCGAGCGCAATGTCACGCTCAATGGCTTCGATGCCGCACGCACCGAGTGGCTAGATGCGGACGTCTTCAAATCGCTGCGCAACTTCCGCGCGGAAGGGCGTCAGTTCGACCTGATCGTGCTGGACCCGCCCAAGTTTGCGGCATCCGCCCAGCAGGTGGACCGCGCCGCGCGCGCGTACAAGGAGATCAACCTGGTCGGCCTGCAACTGCTGCGGCCGGGCGGGCTGCTGTTCACGTACTCGTGCTCGGGCGCCATCGACGCAGACCTGTTCCAGAAGATCATCGCGGGCGCGGCGGCCGATGCGAAGGTGACGGCGCGCATCCAGCGCCGGCTGGCGGCGGGCGTGGATCACCCGCTGCTGACGAGCTTCCCGGAAGGCGAATACCTCAAGGGGCTGCTGCTGCAAGTCGGCTAGCAATTTGTCGCAATTTTTGGCTTGCCCCGGCGGGCCACCATTGCGAAGATGCGACCCCTTCGTTTTCCGCATCACGCTGATGGCATCCCATGCTGCCCATCATGCGACGGGTTGGGCGGCGGGTCTGATCGCCGCCGCCCTCGTCGCACAGGCAACCCACTCCTCCCCCGCGCACCTGGGTTGCATCCTCGCCTTTTGCGCGGCGATTGCCGGTGGCACTGCGCCTGACTGGATGGAGGTCGCGTGGTGGAGCCGCGCGCGACGGCTCTGGATCACGCACCGTACCGCGACCCACTGGGGCGTCGGCTGGGTTGCCGCACTTGTTCTGTCTTATCAAGCGCTGAGGCACGGCCACCCGTGGGCGCCACCGCTGTTCGGCTTTGCCTGTGGCGGGCTGATGCACCTGCTGGCCGATTGGCCGAACCCGCTGGGTGTGCCGTGGATCTGGCAGCGCCACTCACTGAACTGGTGGAAGAGCGGGCGTTGCGACCTGATCGTGGTGGTCTTGGCATGGGCTGCGGCCTGTTGGGTGGCGAGGCCACTGTGGGTGGGCGCGACAACACACGGGATGGCCTGGCTCGCCCATCAACTGCGATGAGCGTGCCCCGGCACGCCGATCGCGCCTGATGGCATTGGGGGCAACGAGCGACTAAGTTGGAACCGGCGGACGTAGCGCGTCCGCCGCCAACTTTGTTTGCGCAACGCGTGCGCAAACGCCTTCAACGGGGGTCGTCGATGACGCTGGATGTGACACGCCAGGACCCTCGCTACAACACGCTCAAGCACGGCTTCAACCTGCGCTGGCCCAGCACGGAAGCCCAGGCCGCGGGCCGCATTGCCCTGTGCGAGAAAGCCGAAGACGTGGCGGCCGCCATCCAGCGCATCATCAACACAGGCCAGCGCCCGACGGTGCGCAGCGGCGGGCATTGCTACGAGGATTTCGTCTCCAACAACCCCGACGGCACGATCGTCGACCTGAGCCTGCTGGCCACGCCCGAGGTACGCGCCGACGGCGCGGTGCGCATTCCCGCCGGCACGCAAAACTGGAACGGCTATCTGGAGCTGTACAAGCACCACAACGTGACGCTGCCGGGCGGCTCGTGCTACTCGGTGGGCGCGGGCGGGCATATCTGCGGCGGCGGGTATGGGCTGCTGTCGCGGCTGCAGGGGCTGACGGTGGATTGGTTGTCCGCCGTGGATATCGTCACCGTCGATCAACAAGGCAAGGCCGCGCTGCGCACCGTCGATGCAACGCACGACCCCGATCTGTTTCGCGCGTGCCGGGGCGCGGGCGGCGGCACCTTCGGCGTCATCACCAACTACACCTTCGCCAAGCTGCCCGAGGCGCCACGCGAGGTGGCGCTCGCCACCGTGGCCTTCGACTGGGCCACCATGACACCCGAGCGCTTTGCCGAACTGCTGCGCATCTACGGCGAGTACTGGGACACGCGCGGCAAGCAGCCCGACACCTGGGGCATGTTCTCGCTGCTCAAGCTCACGCACAAATCGGCCGGGCAGATCGTGCTGCTCACGCAGTTCTGCAACCCGGATGGCACGTGCCGCGACCTCTCCGTCCTCAACGATTTTCTGGAACGCTTCCAGGCCTGCGCGCCCACGGTGGTCAAGGGCCACCCGCCCGGCTACGGCCCCGCGCACAAGCCGGGCCTGGGGCAGCTGCTCTGCTCCAAGCCGCATACCGTCGTGCAGTACGACTGGCTGACCGCCACGCAAGACCTGAACGGCTCGGGCGCCAACCAGCGCGGCAAGTACAAGTCCGCCTACATGAAGCGCGGCTTCGCGGCGCGCGAGGCGCAGCGCATCTACACGCACCTCACGCGCACCATGCCGGGTGTGGACCTGAGCCAATCGCTGCTGCAGGTCGACTCGTACGGCGGCGCCGTCAACAAGCCCGAGCGCATCGCCGATACGGCCGTGCCGCAGCGCGCGTCGATCATGAAGCTGCAGTACCAGACCTACTGGACCTCCGCAGCGGATGACGCCGGCCACCTGCGCTGGATCAACGACTTCTACCGCGATGTCTACGGCGCCCCCGACGTGCCCGCCCCGCACAGCGGCACGCCCTACCCCGGCGACCGCTACGAGGGCTGCTACATCAACTACCCCGACGTCGACATGCTGGCCTACCCGTTCTGGCCGCAGCTCTACTACGGCGACGGCGACCTGGTTGCGTTCCTGCAGCGCGTCAAGCGCCGGTATGATCCGAACAACATCTTCCACCACGCGATGTCCGTGCGTGTGTGAGGAGCGATCCCATGACTAACCGCCTTCGCCGAACCTTCATGCAGTGGACCGGTAGCCTGCCCTTGCTGGGCGCTCTTTCTGTTTCGAAACTCGCGCAAGCCCAAAGCAGCGAGCAACCTGCCGCTTCGGGTACGCAGCCTGCCGACGCCGCGCGTCCGCCGCGCTTCGCCTACGTCGGCACCTACACGTTCAACGCGCCGGGTGGCACCGCCGGCGGCCCGCCCGCACGCGGCATCTACGTGCTCGCCCCGCGCGGCGATGCGTGGACGCAGGTGCAGGTGGTCGAAAGCGCCAACCCGTCGTTCCTGGCGGTGCACCCGAACCAGCGCTTCCTGTACGCCATCAACGAGATCGACGTCTACGAAGGCCGCCCGACCGGCACCGCCGAGGCCTATGCCATCCACCCGCAGGACGGCAAGCTGACGCTGCTCAACCGCCAGCCGCTGTCGTTGTCGGGCACGATTCCGGCACATGTGGCGGTGTCGCCGGATGGGCATCATCTCGCGGTCTCTCTGTACGGCGGTGGCGCGTACAACGTGCTGCCGATCGAGGCGGACGGCAAGCTCGGCGCCGTGTCCGGCATCTTCAAGGACACCGGCACCGGCCCCACCCCCGAACAGGAAGCGCCGCACGCGCACATGATGCTGTTCGACGCAGCGGGCAAGCACGTGCTCGGCACCGACCTGGGCACCGACCGCATCAACGTGTTCGCCATCGACGGCGGCAAGCTGGCCCCGCGTGACCGCGCGCAGCTCAAGCCCGGCAGCGGCCCGCGCCATCTGGCGCTGCATCCGTCGGGCACGACGCTCTACGTCATCAACGAGCTGGACGGCACCGTCGCGGCGCATGGCTATGACGCGGCCACCGGTCGCGTGCTGGAAGAGCGCCAGCGCATCTCCACCACGCCCGCCGACTACACCGGCCAGAAGAGCGGTGCCGCGCTGATGTTGCATCCGTCCGGCCGCTTCCTGTATGCGACCAACCGGCGGCTGAAGTCCGACCACCCGCTGGCCGACAGTGTGGCGGCGTTCAGCATCGATGCGTCGGGCAAGCTCACGCCGCTGCAGTACTGGAGCGAGGGCCTGCGCTTCCCGCGCGCGTTGACGATGGCGGCGGATGGCAGCCACCTCTACGCGCTCAGCCAGAAGGGCGACACGATCCTGCGGCTGCGCATCGACCCGCAGACCGGCAAGCTGGATCAGCCGGTGGTGGTCGCGAAGGTGCCGACGCCGGTGTGTCTGGTGTTTGCGGCGTAGGCGCAGTCTGAAAACGGCGCCGGTCTGGTCTCTGCGGCAACCGGCACACGTATAAGTGGCCCGCTGCCGCGTCGCGGTGGCCGGGCGTCGAAACCCGAAGTGTTTACGAAAGAACGCCAACGCATATCGCATCCGCGATATGCGTTGTGTCCGCACGCGCCTATTGCGGCGGGCCGGACGGGGACACCCTTCGGGTGTGCCGGTTTTTTGGCTTCTTTCAACCGGTTTTCGACCCCCGTCGTCGGGCCCGCCGCCCTCACGTCGAAATGAGCAGTGGGCTCTCAACTTTGAAAGAGGTTGTTATGCCATCGACTCATCGCGGGCATCGCCCCGCGTCATACCCTTCCGCTCTTCCCAAGCTGTACGAAGCCGGTGCCCAGGCCTTGCGGCGCTTTCTCCAGCAAACGCAGAAAACGGTCTACAGGAACCGCGAGTTCCATCCGGCGCTACTGCGTGAGCAGATCGACTACGATGTCGGCCTGTTGCCGCTGGACTATCGCGCGGGGTTCATGGATGCGCTCGGCGCCTACGTACTGCTGACCCTGGAGGGCTGTCAGCTGGATCCGCAAGACTGGGATGTTCTGGCCGCGGTGAAGCAGCAATAACGATAAGAACATCTGGACGCTTTCCCCGCGCGGGTCCGGGAATCCTTTGCGAAAAGTCAGCGATTGCCGCAGCAAAATCAGACGCCACCGATAACGAATTGGCAGCGAAGCACCTACCGTGTGAGGTTTCGCAGAGACTGCACATGGGAGGTGGTTATGGCGATGTTCTTCGCTGCCTTGCTTTGGAGCCTCAAATGAAGCGGCTCGCTGCACTGCTTGCTTTTGTCGTGGCGGGGCTTCTTGTCGGATGCCTGGCCACCCGCCTCCTGATTGTCTTCATACCAGTCTGCGGATACGACTGCGAGAACGAGGTACTCGGCCGATTCTTCCTGGCAACTGGAAGCTGCCTGATCGCGTTTCCGCTCACGGGGTACCTGTTCACACGTGGCCCTCGGCTGACCCTCCGCCGGGTGGTCACCGTAATGATCGTTCTGGCGCTCACTGCCTTTTGCGCGGCGAGCTGTGTCTATGTCATGGAGTTGCGCGAGCACTATGTGGCGGCTGAAGCGGCGCGGCCCGTCCGGCCCGATTTCGACTGCATGCACATGTCGATAGCGACACGCGATGTGCCGGCCTATGTCCAAGCCCCCGACGGCATAGGCAAAACGCCAGTGGTCATTCCCCAGTGGCAACGTTGCGTGATCGGCGGCGCTACGTGTGACAGCAAACCGAGGCAGGGCGCCATGCACTGCAAGGTCGGCAGGGTCTACGTCAACGAGCGCGATTGGCCGGCGTTCAAGCTGATTCCTCAGGAGAACCTGATGGGGGCGGAGCCGATGAAATCGATGCGGCTGTGTGCGCCTGGGAATATTTGGGAGGAGTAGGGTGCGGCCGGAGCCTGGACCTTGGTGGCGCGAGGCTTCACGCCCGCGTTGAGCGCATCACCCCGCCTCCACCGTGTCGTTTTTCGGCGCCGAGAAACGATCGAAGAAGCCGTGCCGGATGACGGTCCGTTCGATCTTCGTGTCCGCGCTGATGTAGACATCAACACGGCTGAAGGGCGGCTCCAGCGTGACGCCATCACGGCTAGCGAAGGGAAGACTCAAATAGGTTCTTGAGCCTTCCGTTGGAAACATCGGGGTATAGAGCTTCAGCGTTTCTCCAGGATTTAAATGGTCCTTCGTAATGTCATTCCGCTCGTCAAAGAAGTACGTCACTGGCTCGGTGGCGTTGGGCGCGTAGTGCAACACGACCACGGGTCGGCAGAATAGCAAGGCGAGGCTGAATGGAATCCAGGCGACCATCACACAGCGGAGTGCCATCCGCGTTGTCATGGAGCACCTCATTCAGCCGCCCAGTCGGACTTCGGTGCGGAGAATCGATCAAAGAAGCCGTGCCGGATGACGGTTCGTTCGATCTTCGTGTCTGCATTGATGTAGACGTCAACGCGACTGAAGGGCAGCTTCAGCGTGACGCTATCGCGGCTCGAAAAGGGAAGACTTACGTCGATCCACGATTCGGAATCCGGAAACATGTCCGTGAAGTACCTCGCAGCCGCCCCGGGATCAATGCGCTTCTTGGATATCCAATTGTTATCATCGTAGAAGTAGACCACCGGCTCTTTGGCCCGAGCGTCGTAGTGCAGCACCACGACGGGTGAACAGAAGTACCAGAAGGCACACCACAGGGCGATCGCAAGAACCACGGCCTTGCAGATCCATCGACTGCCGAAAGCCCAATTTACCTTGCGCATGCATGTAGCCTCTTTGCCTCGGCCTCTCCCTTGCCCCACGGAAGCGGGACAGCGGATATCCTTCCCAGCAACGCGCTCACCGATAGCTTGTTCGGCTTGATCTCTGAATAGAGATCAACACCCAGCTTGATTGAGATGTGATCGGGAATATCGTCGGCGCTTGCGGGCCACGCTCCATTTTCTGGGTGATGTTGAATTTCGAGTCGTCCGTCATTGCGCAGGCTCTTGTAGCTGTCATAGGCGGCTTGCGCCAAGCCGGCACCGTTGATCAGTTCCGCAGCGCTGAACCCAACTGCGACACCAACGTAGCCGTAGTGGATATTCGACCAGATGTCGTAGTAGTAATCGTACTGACCGTACTTGTGCCATGGTCTGAATGGCTGGCCGCTCTCCTGAATCATCTTCACTATCCGCCACTTGTGATCCCACCACCGCCCTGGGGCCACACGCTCAGCCCACCATGCATAGGCAGCTGACTTATGCCCAGCAGCCAGCCCCATGAAATCCGGCGCCGGCCCCAATCGGGCATACCAAGGCTGTGCACGCCATTGGCGCATCTCCAAATCAACGTCATAGCTGTTGGCTCGCGTGATTCTGGGTCCCTCCGGCGTGTAGGGATTGTTCTGCATCTCAAACACGATGAACTCCGCAATCGGTATGGCGTCGTTCGGATCGTCGCAGACATGAACCGGCTTGACTGTCCGGTCGTTGGTCGGAGTGGTGTGTAGCTCCGCCACCAGCCGCATCGGCTTGCCATTAGCACCGAGAATCTTGCTCATTCCGCAGCCTCGACGTAGATGCGGACCCGGGTTGCCTCCATCGCTTTGCGCAGCAGATGCGTATGGCCTTGTGCGTCGGTCGTTCCTCGCTCGACCCTACCGTCGGCATGCTCGATGGCATAGCCAACATTGGCCAGCGGGCGGCCGGACGTCCCCCGCAGGACATAGCGGTCATCAAACTGTTCGGGCACCGGAGCCACCACCTCCTTCCGCCCAAACCCCATCGCCACCAAATCCTCAGCAGAAAACCTCTGAAACATGATCTCCTGCGACGCAACCGTTCTCGGCGGCGGACTGCACTTGCAGATACACAGATCGCCTTCCAGTGCCGCGTGCTGGCCGCCGATGTTGTCCGGCCGGTGCGGCCCGTCCGGAGCGATATAGCCGTACGACTTGCACGCCGGGCAGTACACCCGCGCGCCGAGAAACGCGATCGGCGTGCCCTGATGCTTCATCAGCGGCATCCCCTCCTGAATGACGCCCTTTGCTGTCGTCAGGTCTCCCTGCTTGACGTAACGCCTTCGCATGTCCCGCTCCTTCCGTCGATGACGATGAAGCGAACGACCATAGCGAGGATCGCGAGCGGGAAATGTCATAGGTTGTGCCGGGCGCAACGCAAGACTGCAGTTGCAACTCAATTGCAGCAACCCGCGCGCCGTAGGTACAATCCCCGGATGACCACCCCGGCCCCACGCGACGATCTCGCCACACCGCACCCCGATTCGCCCGAAACGGCGGCCCGCGCACGCCTGCGCGGCCTGGGCAGCCGTGTGACCGAACCGCGCGTGCGCGTGCTGGCGGCGCTCATGCAGGGCGCCGACCCACTCTCGCACCAGGCCGTCTGCGACGCGCTGCCGGCCGACGCCGGCATCGACCGCGTAACGGTCTACCGCGTGCTCGACTGGCTGGTGGCCGGCGGCATCGTCCACAAGACGGCCGGTGCCGATCGCGTCTTCCGCTTCAGCCTGGCCGAGCACGACGCCGCGCGCGAGGCGGCGCACCGCTCTCACAGCCACTTCCACTGCACACAGTGCGGGCGCGACTTCTGCCTGGAAATGGCCGAGCCGCCCGCCATGCCGACATCCGCCCTGCCCGCCGGCTTCGCCGCCGACCACGCCGAACTCACCATCAAGGGCTGCTGCGCCGATTGCGCCGGTTGCGCCAATCCCGCCGCCGCCCATCACCAGACAGGAAACGCACCATGTCCAAAATGATCCCGGTCACCATCCTGACGGGCTTCCTCGGCAGCGGGAAAACCACGCTGCTCAAGCGCATCCTGACCGAGCGGCACGGCATGAAGATCGCCGTGATCGAAAACGAGTTCGGCGAGGAGAACATCGACAACGACATCCTCGTGCAGGACGGCAACGAGCAGATCGTGCAAATGAGCAACGGCTGCATCTGCTGCACCATCCGCGGTGACCTGGTGGCCGGCCTGGCCGACCTGCTCACGCGCCGCGACAAGGGCGAGATCGCCTTCGACCGCGTCGTCATCGAGACCACCGGCGTGGCCAACCCGGGCCCGGTCGCGCAGACCTTCTTCATGGACGACGAGATCGCCAGCCGCTACCTGCTGGATGCCGTCATCACGCTGGTCGACGCCAAGCACGGCAACGTCCAGCTCGACAAGCAGGAAGAGGCGCAGCGCCAGGTGGGCTTTGCCGACGCCATCTTCATTACCAAGAGCGACCTGGTCTCGGCCGAGGACGTGGACGCCCTGCGCCACCGCCTGCTGCACATGAACCCGCGCGCCCCGATCCGCACCGCCAACTTTGGCGACACGCCGATCGACACGATTTTCGACCTGCGCGGCTTCAACCTGAACGCCAAGCTGGAGATCGACCCCGACTTCCTGCGCGAGGACGATCATGATCACAACCACGATCATGACCACGCCTGCTCGGCCGACTGCGACCACGACCATGGTGACCATGACCACGGTCACGGGCATGGTCACGGCCACCACCATCACCACGGCCACGCGCACCATACTGACCGCATCGCCTCGTTCGTCTTCCGCAGCGAACGCCCGTTCAACTACACCAAGCTGGAGGAATTCCTCTCCGGCGTGCTGAACATCTACGGCGAGAAATTGCTGCGCTACAAGGGCGTGCTCTATATGGAAGGCGTCGACCGCAAGGTGGTGTTCCAGGGCGTCCACCAGCTCATGGGCAGCGACGTGGGCGGCAAGTGGGACGGCGAAGTGCCCTCCAACCGCATGGTCTTCATCGGCGTGGACCTGCCGCGCGACACCATCCTGAAAGGATTGGAGAACTGCCTGGCCTGATCCGGCCGCTTTTCCCCTCCTTTTTGGTGGCCCCGCCCGGCGCTTTCAGGCAGAATCCGGGCCGGATTTTCTGTCCGCGTTTCTCCGATAGTTCGGGTAAGATCGTTCAGCTACAATAAGTCGATTCAGTGCACGTCGTCCGAGGCACGTCCGGCAGGAGGAGCAGGCGATGGTGACCAAGATCAAGGAAGGGCGCGGCGCCAACGGCGGTGCCGGACAGTCCGACACGGAGACGGCTGCGGCCCAGGCTGCACCAGCCACCCGAACAAAAGCGGCAGGGGGCGCCGCTGCGGGCAAGGCAACAGGAGGCGCGCGGGGCGGCAAGTCCGCCGCCAGCCAGAACGAGTCCGGCGCATCCCCGCGCAAGGACGACGCGACAGCCGACTCGGCGCGCGATTTACCAGGATCATCAGCAGCAACCATGAGCAGCAAGAAACTACTCACCGAAGCCGAAATCCTGAAGATGGGCGACAAGGATTACATGAACGAGGCGCAACTCGCCTTCTTCAAACATCGGCTCGAACATATGAAGGACGACATTCTGAAGAATGCCGGCGAGACCACCGAGAACCTGCGCGAAACCGTGATGGTGCCGGACCCGGCCGACCGTGCCACGATCGAGGAAGAGCACGCGCTGGAACTGCGCACGCGCGACCGTGAGCGCAAGCTGCTCAAGAAGGTCGAGCAGTCGATCGCCCGCATCGACGCCGGTGACTATGGCTACTGCGATGAAACCGGCGAGCCGATCGGCGTGCCTCGCCTGATCGCCCGCCCCACCGCCAACCTGTCGCTGGAGGCGCAGGAGCGCCGCGAAAAGCGCCAGAAGTTGATGGGTGACTGACGCCGCGCGCGTCGCATCTGTTTGAATCTGCAGCCCGGCCATCCCGGGCTGTTTGTTTTGTAGGCCACCGATCATGTCCCGTCCGCTTCCCGTCACCGTGCTGTCCGGCTTCCTCGGCGCCGGCAAGACCACGCTGCTCAACCACGTGCTCGCCAACCGCGAGGGCAAGCGCGTGGCCGTGATCGTCAACGACCTGTCGGACGTCAATATCGACGCGCAGCTCGTGGGCGACGGCACTGCCGGCAGCACGCAACTGTCGCGCACGAATGAGCGCATGGTGGAGCTGTCCAACGGCTGCATCTGCTGCACGCTGCGCGAAGACCTGCTCGACGAGATCGCGCAACTGGCGCGCGAAGACCGCTTCGACTACCTGCTGATCGAATCGACCGGCGTGGCCGAGCCGCTGCCGATCGCCGAGACCTTCACGTTTGAGGACGCTGAGGGCCAGGTGCTGTCCGACCTCGCGCGCCTGGACACCATGGTGACGGTGGTCGACGCCCAGCACTTCCTCGCCGACTACGACGCCGCCGATTTCCTGGCCGACCGCGGCCAGGCCCGCGACGAAGATGACGACCGCACCGTGGTCGACCTGCTGATCGAACAGGTCGAGTTCTGCGATGTGCTCGTGCTCAACAAGATCGACCTCGTGAGCGACGCCGAGCGCGAGCGCCTGGCCGGCATCCTGCATTCGCTGAACCCGCGCGCGCGCATCGTGCCGGCGTCGTTCGGCAAGGTACCGCTCGACGAGATCCTCAGCACCCACCGCTTCGATTTCGACGCCGCCGCTGCCGCGCCCGCATGGCTGGCCGAACTGCGCGGCGAGCACGTGCCCGAGACCGAAGCGCTCGGCATCCACAGCTTCGTCTATCGCCGCCGCCGCCCGTTCCACCCGCAGCGCCTGTGGGACCTGATGCACACCGAATGGCTGCGCGAGCACGGCCGTATGCTGCGCTCCAAGGGCTATTTCTGGCTGGCGCCGCGCATGGAGGTGGCCGGGAGCTGGGGCCAGGCCGGCGGCGTGATGCGCCACGGCGGCGCCGGCGCCTGGTGGGCCGCCGTGGATGCCGCCGAGTGGCCGGACGAGGACGAAGCCCGCGCCGACATCGTCGACAAGATGCATGACCAGGGCGCGCCCGCACCGTGGGGCGACCGCCGCCAGGAGCTGGTCTTCATCGGCACCGACCTGGACGAAGCTGCGCTCGTCGCCCAACTCGACGCCTGCTTGCTGACCGACACCGAATTCGCCGCCGGCCCCGATGCCTGGGCCAAGCTGCCCGACCCGTTCCCCGACTGGGGCTTCGACGATGACCACGGCGAAGGCGAAGAGGATGACGACCACGAGCACGGCGATGACTGCGATTGCGGCCACCACCACTGAATCCTGACGCACCCTGCTTCACCGACATTGACACCGGCATCGGCCGGTCCCGACAATCCCCGAACGTTTCGTTCTCTTAACGCTTTCGGGGAGTCGTCATGC
The DNA here is from genome assembly GCA_913056305.1 of uncultured Ralstonia sp. Taxonomy (GTDB): domain Bacteria; phylum Pseudomonadota; class Gammaproteobacteria; order Burkholderiales; family Burkholderiaceae; genus Ralstonia. The sequence goes on along the minus strand of CAJXMR010000053.1, from coordinate 3,704 downwards.
CGGTCCTGCGTCTACTGCGCGCTGCGCGTCTCGTCGCTGCGCTGTCCCTTGCCACGGCGCTCGCGCCCGTTGCGGCCCATGCCCAGCCACCGTCCACGCTGGTGATCGGCCTCTCCGGCGACATCACCTCGCTGGACCCGCACTTCCACAACGTCACGCCCAACTCGAATGTGGCCGAGCACATGTTCGAGACGCTGATCGCCAAGGACGACAAGATGCGCCTGAAGCCGGGCCTGGCGGTGTCGTGGAAGGCCGTGAGCGACACGCTGTGGGAGATCAAGCTGCGCCCCGGCGTGCACTTTCATGACGGCAGCGAATTCACCTCCGCCGACGTCGTCTATTCGCTGGCGCGGCCGGCCACCATCAAGAACAGCCCGTCGCCGTTCACCATCTACACGCGCGGCTTCAAGGAGGTGACGGCGGTCGACAAGCTGACCGTGCGCATCACCACCAACGGCCCATACCCGCTGGTGCCGAACGATCTGTCGACCCTCGACATGGTCTCGAAAAAGGCCGCCGAGAAAGCCGGACCGGAGGATTTCAACAACGGCCGCGCGCTGATCGGCACCGGGCCGTACAAGTTCGTCTCCTTCGCCAAGGGCGACCGCGTGGAGCTGGCGCGCTTCGACGGCTACTGGGGCAAGAAACCGCAGTGGGACCACGTCACGCTGCGCATCCTCACCGCCGACGCACCGCGCGTGGCGGCCTTGCTGGCCGGCGACGTGCAGGTCATCGAGAACGTGCCGACCTCCGACGTCAAGCGGCTGGCGACCGATTCGTCGGTCTCGCTGTTCAAGATGCCGGTGTTCCGCATGATGTACCTGCACATGGACTCGGCGCGCGACGCCTCGCCCTTCGTGACCGACCGGGCCGGCCGGCCGCTGGCGAAGAACCCGTTCAAGGACGTGCGCGTGCGCCAGGCGATCTCGCTGGCGATCTCGCGCCAGGCCATCGTCGACCGCGTGATGGAGGGCTCGGCCGAGCCGACCGGCCAACTCGTCAACAGCGCGCTGTTTGGCCACGTGCCCGGCCTGAAAGCGCCGACCGCCGATGTGGCTGCCGCCAAGAAGCTGCTGGCCGAAGCCGGCTACCCCGATGGCTTTGGCGTGACGCTGCACGCCACCAACAACCGCTACGTGAACGACGACCGCGTCGCGCAGGTGGTCGCGGCGATGCTCTCGCGCGTGGGCATCGCCACCAAGGTCGAGGCGATGCCGTCGGCGACATTCTTCACGCGCGCCAACAAGCTGGAGTTCTCGTTCCTGCTGGCGGGCTGGGGCGCGGACACCGGCGAGGCCAGCTCCAGCCTGAAGGCGCTGCTGGCCACCTATGACCCGGCGCGCGGCTGGGGCGCGTCCAATCGTGGCCGCTATTCCAACCCGGCGCTGGACGCCAAGCTGGCCGAAGCGCTGCAGACCATCGACGACGCCAAGCGCGACAAGCTGCTGCAGGACGCCACCGAGATCGGCATGCGCGAAGCGGGCGTGATTCCGCTGTACTTCAATATCAACGTGTGGGCGGCCCGCAAGGGCTATACGGTGGCGCCGCGCCTGGATGAGCGCACCTACGCCTTCGACGTGACGCATTAGCCGGGCACAAAGCGGTGCACGGCGCACAAACAATGTGCAGCGCATCGGAAATGAGGCTTGAAATCCTGGGGGCTGGCGTCAACTATGAAACTCTTTGACCGGCCCGCAGGGGGCCGGCAACCAGGCTGGACCCCAAGGAACAAGCGCATGGAACAGTATCACGGCACTACCATCGTCAGCGTGCGGCGCGGCAATCAGGTCGCGCTCGGCGGCGACGGCCAGGTCACCCTGGGCAACATCGTGATGAAGGGCACCGCGCGCAAGGTGCGCACCGTCTACGATGGCAAGGTACTGGTCGGCTTTGCCGGCGCCACCGCCGATGCCTTCTCGCTGCTCGACCGCTTCGAAGCCAAGCTGCAGAAGCACCAGGGCCACCTGCTGCGCTCGGCCGTCGACCTTGCCAAGGACTGGCGCACCGACCGCGCGCTGCGCCACCTGGAGGCGATGCTGATCGTCGCCGACCGTGAAACCACCCTGGTCATCACCGGCAACGGCGACGTGCTCGACCCGGAAGGCGGCATCGCCGCGATCGGCTCGGGCGGCGCCTATGCCCAGTCGGCCGCCAAGGCGCTGATGGAGAACACCGACCTTAGCCCCCGCGACGTGGTGGAAAAATCGCTGCGCATCGCCGGCGAACTCTGCATCTACACCAACACCAATTTCGTGATCGAGACGCTGGAATAAGCGCGCTCGACTCCACAGGAATCAGGATTCCCATGTCCCAGACCATGACGCCGTCGGAAATCGTCTCCGAACTCGACAAGCACATCATCGGCCAGCAGAAGGCCAAGAAGGCCGTGGCGGTGGCGCTGCGCAACCGGTGGCGCCGCCAGCAGGTGGGCGAGCCGCTGCGCGGCGAGATCACGCCCAAGAACATCCTGATGATCGGCCCGACCGGCGTGGGCAAGACCGAGATCGCCCGCCGCCTGGCCAAGCTGGCCGATGCGCCCTTCATCAAGATCGAGGCGACCAAGTTCACTGAGGTCGGCTACGTCGGCCGCGACGTCGACACCATCGTGCGCGACCTGGCCGAGATGGCCATCAAGCAGACGCGCGAATCCGAGATGAAGAAAGTGCGCGTCAAAGCCGAAGACGCGGCCGAGGACCGCCTGCTCGACGTGCTGCTCCCGCCGCCGCGCGACATCGGTTTCTCGCAGCCGGAAGAGAAGGATTCCAACACGCGCCAGACCTTCCGCAAGAAGCTGCGCGAAGGCCAGCTCGACGACAAGGAGATCGAACTCGAAGTCGCGGCCGGCATGCCGAGCATGGACATCATGGGCCCGCCGGGCATGGAAGACATGACCGAGCAGATCCGCTCGATGTTCGCGGGCCTGGGCCAGGGCAAGAAGCATCACCGCAAGATGAAGGTGCGGGACGCCTTCAAGCTGCTGGTCGATGAAGAGGCCGCCAAGCTCGTCAACGAAGAGGAGCTCAAGCACAAGGCGATCGCCAACGTCGAGCAGAACGGCATCGTGTTCCTGGATGAGATCGACAAGATCGCCAGCCGCAGCGAATACGGCGGCGGCGAGGTGTCGCGCCAGGGCGTGCAGCGCGACCTGCTGCCGCTGGTGGAAGGCACCACCGTCAGCACCAAGTACGGGATGATCAAGACCGACCACATCCTGTTCATCGCCTCGGGCGCGTTCCACCTGTCCAAGCCGAGCGATCTGATTCCGGAGCTGCAGGGCCGCTTCCCGATCCGCGTGGAGCTGGACTCGCTGTCGGTGGACGACTTCCAGGCCATCCTCACGCAGACCGACGCGAGCCTGACCAAGCAATACCAGGCGCTGCTGAAGACCGAGGACGTCGACCTCGTGTTTGCCGACGACGGCATCCGCCGCCTCGCCGAGATCGCCTGCTCGGTCAACGAGAAGGTCGAGAACATCGGCGCGCGCCGCCTGTACACGGTGATGGAGCGCCTGCTCGAAGACCTGTCGTTCCATGCGCACAAGTCGTCGGGCGAGACGGTGACGATCGACGCAGCCTACGTCGATGAACGCCTGAACGAGCTGTCGGGCAACGAAGACCTCTCGCGCTACGTGCTGTAATAACCTGCTCACGATCCTACTGCGCGGCCCGATCTTGGCCCTGCGATGCTCGCCGTACCCATGTACG
>CAJXMR010000052.1 GCA_913056305.1 uncultured Ralstonia sp. | reverse complement strand
GGTGCGCGTGGCATACGCGCGTACACGGCCGATTTCGTCCGCCGCCAGGAACAGCTTGCCGACCGAGGTCAGGTGCAACGGCGCGCGGCCGCCGATGGCACGGACAACCTGCATGCCGGAGCGCTCGCTGTAGGCGCGCTCGATGTAGACGATCTCGTCGCCCTGGCGCACCGAGAGGTTGACGGTCTGGCCGGTGAGGCGGTGCAGGGCGCGCATCGGCGCCAGCGCGGCCTCGCGCACGGACAGGCGCGCCTTGACCAGATTGCCCAGTTCCAGCAGGCGCATGCCGAGGCGATAGCTGCCCGGGTCGGAGCGGTCGACAAAGCGGCAGGCCACCATGTCGTTGAGGATGCGGTGCGCGGTGGAAGGGTGCAGGCCGGTGCCGGCGGACAGCGCCTTCAGGCTGACGGGATCAGCATGACCGGCCAGCGCGTCGAGCAGCATCATCATGCGCTCGATCACCTGGATGGACGTTTTGCCGGGGTCCTTGTCTGCTTCTGCCATGGGTGCAGGGTGGTTTGGATGCGATGCAAAATTCTATCCCACGATGTGAAAATTCGCACCTTATTGATGCGTGATTCTGGGTATTTTGGAGGGCACGCTCGGTTCATTCGACGCGCTGCGTGCGTCGGCTCATGAAGCGAACTCACCAGACGGATGAAGAAGTTCTGTGCCGAGATCGCCGCCGCACGCGGGTGCGCGGCGCATAATGGCGCCTTCGAAGAACACAACGAGACACCCCATGCGCGTAGGTTTGTTCGTCACTTGCCTGGTCGACCTGATGCGGCCGGACGTGGGTTTTTCGGTGCTCAAGCTGTTGGAGAAGGCCGGCTACGAGGTGGTGGTGCCGCCCGCGCAGACCTGCTGCGGTCAGCCCGCCTACAACTCCGGCGATCGCCCGCTGGCGCGCGACTTGGCCGAGAAGACGCTCAAGGAGTTCGAGCAGTTCGACTACGTGGTCATCCCCTCCGGCTCGTGCGGCGGCATGATTCGCAAGCACTACGCCGATCTGTTCCGCGATGATCCCGAGCTCGCCGGCCGCTACGAGCGCCTCGCGCCGCGCGTGCACGAACTGACCGACTTCCTCGTCAACGTGGCGCGCATCGACACGCTCGATTCCGAATTCAAGGGCCATGTGACGTACCACGATTCGTGCTCCGGTCTGCGCGAGCTTGGCGTCAAGACGCAACCGCGCGATCTGCTTGCCAAGCTGCCGGGCGTGCAGTTGACCGAGATGCCCGCGTGCGAGGCCTGCTGCGGTTTCGGCGGCACCTTCTCGATCAAGTACGGCGACATCTCCACCGCCATCGCCGACGAGAAATGCGCCAACATCAAGGCCAGCGGTGCCGATGCCGTGGTGCTTGGCGACGTCGGCTGCATGCTCAATATCGAAGGCCGCCTGCGCCGCACCGGCGATACGCAGACGCGCGTGCTGCACATCGCGCAGGTCCTGGCCGGCGACGCCTGAACGCCAAGAACACGACGGAGACCGATCCGCATGCAAGTGCAAAGCATGGAATTCAAGGCGCGCGCCGGGCAGAAGCTCGCCGACAAGCGCCTGCAGCAGAACCTCACCAAGCTCTCGACCAAGTTCGTCACCGCGCGCGCGGCGGCCATCCAGGAGATTGACTTCCCGGCCGTGCGCGAGGCGCTCAAGGAGCGCCGCGACCGCGCGCTGGAGAATCTCGACGTCTGGCTTGCCGCGTTTGAGGCCGAGGCCACGCGCCGTGGTGCCAAGGTCCTCTTTGCGGAGACGACGTCCGACGCCGCCCGCCTGGTGGCGGAGATCGCCCGCAAGCACGAGGTGAAGAAGGTCATCAAGAGCAAGTCCATGGTGACCGAGGAGATGCGCCTGAACCAGGTGCTCGGCGAGATGGGTGTGCAGAGCATCGAGACCGACCTGGGCGAGTACATCCTCCAGATCAACGACAACGAGCCGCCGTCGCACATCATCGCGCCGGTGGTGCACAAGGATAAGGAGGAGATCGCCGATCTCTTCGCCAAGACGCACAAGAAACCGCGCCTGACCGACATTCCCGAGATGACGCGCGAGGCGCGCGAGGTGCTGCGGCCCGAGTTCCTGTCGGCCGATATGGGCGTGACGGGCGGCAATTTCATCATTGCCGAGACGGGCTCGGTGGCCGTCGTCACCAACGAGGGCAATGAGGGCATGTGCACGATCATGCCGCGCGTGCACGTTGCCGTGACGGGTATCGAGAAGGTGCTGCCCACGCTGGAAGATCTGGCGACCGTGATGCGTCTCCTGCCGCGCTCGGCGACGGGGCAGGCGATCTCGAACTACTTCTCGCTGCTGACCGGCCCGCGTGCGCCGGGCGAGCAGGATGGCCCCGAGCACATGTACTTCGTCATCGTCGACGGCGGCCGCAGCGGGCTGATCGGCGGTGAGTTCCAGGAGATGCTGCGCTGTATCCGCTGCGGCGCCTGCATGAACCATTGCCCGGTCTATCAGAAGATCGGCGGTCATGCGTATGGCTGGGTGTATCCGGGCCCGATGGGTAGCGTGCTGACGCCGAGCTACGTCGGGCTGTCCAACGCGCTCGACCTGCCGCAGGCGGCCACGCTGTGTGGCGAGTGCAACCGCGTGTGCCCGGCGTCGATTCCGCTGTCGGACCTGCTGCGCACGCTGCGCGAGAAGCAGATGGAGCGCGAACTGCGCCCGCAGTCTGAGCGCTTCGGCTTGCGCGTATGGGGCTTCATGGCGCGGCGGCCGGCGCTGTATTCAGCCGGCACTTGGGTGGCTGCGCGCGTGCTGCGCTGGATGGGCGGCGAGAAGCGGTTGATTCATTCGCTGCCGGTCGGCAAGGGCTGGACGGATACACGCGACATGCCGGCGCCTGCGGGCAAGACGTTCCGCGAGCTGTATCGCGAGAAGCGGGCACGCTCATGACGACCGCAGAATCCTTGCAGACGCTGCGCGAGGCGCTCGACCGCCACGCGCAGTCGCCCGATCTGCCGCGCCTGCTCAAGCAGTGGCGCGACGATGCCACGCTCGCGCCGCTGGCCGTGTTGCCGCCTGCCTACGACCAGGTGCGCCGCGCGTTGCTGCAGCGGCTGGACATGGCGGTCTCCTTCGGCGAGGAGAGCTGCTCGTTCTCGCCGGCCTCCTTGCTGGCCGAGATGCGTCTGTGGATGGACAAGGCCGAGGCCAAGCTCGCCAGCATGTAATCGATGCGCTACATGGAACGCGCGGGCCGTGCTACTGTCTGACCGCCTATCCCCACGCTCGCCGATTCCATGAACCAGACCGCCCGCGACATCATGCTGTACGACGCCCAGAAGAAGAGTTCGGGCGTCGCGTACCTCTGGTGGTTCCTGCTGGGTTTCCTGGGCGCCCATCGCTTTTATCTGAAGCGGCCGGGCAGCGCGATCGCGCAGGCCGTCGCCAACATCGGCGGCAGCTGGCTGGCGTTTCGCGATATGAACAATACGGCCGGCTGGGTGCTGGCCGTCATTGGTGGGCTGTGGGTGCTGGTGGACGTGTTCCTGATTCCGGGCATGGTCCGCGCGTACAACACGGTGCTTGCCGAGCGATTGACGGCAACGCCCTGACCGGAGCCGATCTCATGAACCGGATGACTTGGTGGAAACGCGCTGCGCTGTGGGCGGTGGGGCTCGCGTGCCTTGGTGCGATCTTGACGGGTTGCACGACCTCGCGCGACCAATATAGCCAGAGCTCTAGCATCACGCCTTATGGCGTCGTTGATGCCGGGGTTGAGCGTACTTCCAGGTAAGCCTTACTTCATGCCCCACGAGGTCGGCGGTGCAGGGTAGAACTTGCAGGGTTCGGTCTGGCCAAGCGAGCAGGTGGAGCCGACGCAGCCAGCCATTGCGGCAGACAGTAACGCGCAGGCGATACAGCGGGTGAAGCGTTTCATCTTGATTCCGGTGTGACGAACAGAGCGTTTTTATAGCAGCCCGATGCGGGGGGCGTCTATGGCGTTCTGTCACATCAGATCAGCGCGTCTGAGCATTCGCTGAGGCGACATCCTCGAACCGGCGCCATTCTCCATTGACCAGCAGCTCGAGCGGCTGGAACAGCGCCTTGTAGGCCATTTTGCGGCTTTGTTCGATCCAGTAGCCGAGGTAGAGGTAGGGCAGGTCCAGCGCCTGCGCCTGGGCGATCTGCCACAACACGTTGTATGTCCCATAGCTCGCCTTGTGCTCGAGCGGGTCGTAGAACGTGTAGACCGACGACAGCCCATCTTCCAGCACGTCGATCATGCTGACCATGCGCAGCTTGCCCGCCGACGCCGATTCGGGCGGCTCACGAAACTCCACCAAGCGCGAATTCACTCGGCTTTGCAGCAGGAACTGCTCGTACTGGTCGCGGCTGTCGTGATCCATGCCGCCGCCGGCGTGGCGCAGGGATTGGTAGAGCAGGTAGAGCTGGTAGTGCTCTTCCACATAGGTGAGCGGCGCGACCAGTGCTTCTAGCGATTGGTGCCGCTCAGCCGCGCGGCGTTGCGCGCGTGACGGCGCGAATTGATCGACGACCACGCGGCACGGCGTGCAGGCGTGGCAATCGTCGCAATGCGGGCGGTAGGTGAAGATGCCGCTGCGCCGGAAGCCGGCGCGCACGAGCTTGGAGTAGACGTCGGCGTTGATCAGGTGCGCGGGTGTGGCCACCTGCGAACGCGCCATCCGCCCCTCCAGGTAGCTGCAGGCGTAGGGCGCAGTGGCATAGAACTGCAATGCCGAGAGGGGAAGTTCCTTAAGCTTGCTCATGGCTACGGACAGTCCACTGGCGCAGCACGGATTTGTCGAAGTGCCACGGCACGATGGCCGGTGCGTTGGCTGCTTCGCGCACATGCGCGAGGAATGCCGCGCGTGGCACCGGCGCTCCGCCCAGCGACGCCAGATGCTCGGTTTCCTGCTGGCAGTCTATCATCGCGACGCCGTGGCTGCCGAGGAAGGCGCACAGCGCCGCCAGCGCGATCTTCGAGGCATCGGTGCGGTGCGCGAACATCGATTCGCCGTAGAACATGTGGCCAAGCGCCACGCCGTAGAGGCCGCCCACACGGTGGCCCGCATACCAGCTCTCGACGCTGTGCGCGTAGCCGCGGCGGTGCAGGGCGGTGTAGGCCTGGATCACGTCCTCGGTGATCCACGTGCCGTGCTGGCCGGGGCGCGCAGTGGTGGCGCAATCGATCATCACGTCGCGAAAGGCGTGGTCGATGCGGATCTCCCAAGCCGGGTCATCAAGCACGCGGCGCAGCGTCTTGCGGAAGGTGGTGGAGGCGCGAAAGTCTTCCGGCCGCAGCACCATGCGCGGGTCGGTGCTCCACCACAGCACGGGCTGCCCCTGCGCGTACCACGGGAAGATGCCTTGCCGATACGCGATCAGCAGGCGTTGCGGAGATAGGTCGGCGCTGGCAGCAAGCAGGCCCGGCGCCTCGGACTCCGGGCCGAGCGCGCGATCGACGGGCGGGAAGGGATCATGCGGATCCAGCCAGGCGATCATGGTGCGCGAACGGTGAAGCGGGTCAGGGCGTGGTCGCCGGGGTGTCGGGAACGGCCGAGCGCATCGGTTTGTAGATGTCCAGCGTATGCAGGCGGAAGCTGTTGTCGGCAAAGCGGCCAGCGGCGCGGTCGGCGAAGAAGCAGCGCAGCGTGTGGATAACGGTCGGGAAGGCGAGGTCTTCCCAGGGGATGTCGGCCTCGTTGAACAGCGCGACTTCCAGGCTTTCTTCGCCGGCCGCGAAATCGAGATCGCTCAGCTTGGCCAGGTAGAACAGATGCACCTGGTGCACGTGCGGCACGTTGAGCACCGAATACAGCTCGCCGATCTCGATGCGCGCGCCGGCTTCTTCCAGCGTCTCGCGCGAGGCGGCCTGCGCGGTGGTCTCGCCGATCTCCATGAAACCCGCGGGTAGCGTCCAGAAGCCGTAGCGCGGCTCGATGGCGCGCTTGCACAGCAGGACCTGACCGTTCCATACGGGCACGGTGCCGACCACGTTGCGCGGATTCACATAGTGAATCGTATTGCAGTGATCGCAGACGTCGCGCAGGCGGTTGTCTCCGGCGGGAATGCGCGAGACGACCGGCTGGCCGCAGTTGGAACAGAATTTCATGGAGGCCATGAGGGCTTGGGCGGGTGGAATGTCTCAGTGTATCACCGAGGCGACGCGGCCCAGCGTGGTGCGGGGTATCGACAGCAATGCGCGCAGAAAAGCAAAAAGCCCGCTGTTTGCGGGCTTTGGCTTTGCTATTCGGCTCAGGTCTTGGAGCGAGCCGTTCGACTTCTGGCTGGTTGCGGGGGCAGGATTTGAACCTGCGACCTTCGGGTTATGAGCCCGACGAGCTGCCAGACTGCTCCACCCCGCGTCCGTCGAAAAGAAGACTATATCGAAATCCTTGTGGCGATGCAACACATTTTTCGCGCGGCAGGCACCGACATCGTGCGCGATGCCTGTGCAATGTGCCCGCGAAGCTAGGCTGCATCTGGTTTTTAGACACTTCGCCGACTGCGATGTTCGAATGCGGCGCACACGATGCTCGGAACAGTGCGTGCCGTTTACAATGCCGCCTTTCGCATTCTTCTTTGTATTCGATCGTGCTCAACGCCCTGTATCCGCTTGCCCGCCCTCTGCTGTTTTCGATGGACCCGGAAGACGCACACCACTTCACGCTGAACCAGCTCAAGCGGGCACACGCTATGGGGCTGTCGGGCTGCATCGGCGCGCGCGTGGCGCCGCAGCCGCGCACGGTCATGGGCATCACGTTCCCGAATCCGGTGGGGCTGGCGGCGGGGCTGGACAAGGACGGTGCCTATATCGACGCGCTCGGTGCGCTCGGTTTTGGCTTCATTGAGGTGGGCACGGTCACGCCGCGCGCGCAGCCGGGCAACCCGCGCCCGCGCATGTTCCGCTTGCCGGCTGCAAATGCGCTCATCAACCGCATGGGCTTCAATAACGGCGGCGTCGAGGCGTTCATCAACAATGTGCAGGCATCGAAGTGGCGCGAGGCGGGTGGTGTGCTCGGCCTGAATATCGGCAAGAACGCCGACACGCCCATCGAGCGCGCAGTGGACGATTACCTGCATTGCCTGGAACGTGTGTATCCGCACGCCAGCTACGTGACGGTGAATATCTCGTCGCCGAACACGAAGAATCTGCGCCAGCTGCAGGGCGCAAGCGAGCTGGACAGCCTGCTCGGCACGTTGCGCGATGCGCAGCATCGCCTGGCCGATCAGCACAAGCGCTACGTGCCGGTGGTGCTGAAGATTGCGCCGGACCTCGACGACGATCAGATCGCCAACATTGGCGATGCGCTGCTGCGCCACAAGATGGATGGCGTGATCGCCACCAACACGACCATCCGCCGCGAAGCCGTGACGGGCCTGCCGCACGCGGAGGAGGCGGGTGGGCTGTCGGGCCAGCCCGTGCGCGAGGGGTCGACGCGCGTGATTCGTGCGCTGCGCGGCCTGCTGGGCGATGCCGTGCCAATCATCGGCGTAGGCGGCATTCTGGCGGGCGAGCACGCGCGCGAGAAGATCGGCGCGGGCGCGCAACTGGTGCAGCTCTATACGGGATTGATCTACCGCGGCCCGGGTCTCGTGGCCGAATGCGCGCGCGCCCTGGCGCGCTGAGGGCGCGGCCGCCTAGCGGCGCCGGATCAGGAAGATGACGACCGCGCTGACCGCCACCACGGCGGCGGCGAGGTCGTATGGGCCGGCGTAGTCGGCCCAGAGCGCCGGGTCGAAGTGCGGCGAGGACGCCGATTGCGCCCACGGCAGGATCACGCGCGGAATGGCGAGCAGCATCGCAGCCACCGCCAGTAGCACCAGCAGTGCAGCTAGCCCGGTCTGGGCACGTCCCCAAGCGCGGATGGCGGAATACGGCAAGGTGGTCCTTGGTGGTTTCGCCGCGTCGCTGTCAAGCTGGTCCGCAACGAAAGTTTGCAATTCAGGTTTGTCAGCTATTTTCCTACAAAGTTCTGTCGGGTGAAGTCCTACGTTTGGATGTGTGCAGCACAGCATGCACAACCCGACCTGGGAGGTCGTTTGGCCAGAATCCAGGCGACTTCGACGCATCCGAGCCGATCAATTGCTTGCCTCGGCAATAGGTGTTCTGGGCGGAAGAACGTTGTGGGACGCCCATCCCGGACTGACGCGGCTCGGCAACGAACAGCCGCTTGAGGGGTTGGCGCAATAGGACCCGAGAGTACAATCCGCCCTCATTGTGCATTGCACGATTTTTAACTGGCCGGCGGTCACGGCCAACAAGAACACATGAGTCAAGCTCTTACAGCAACAGGATCCTCACAGACCAACGTGAATCTGCGCGCCATGGTGGTCGGCGCCGTGGGCGTGGTGTTCGGCGACATCGGCACCAGCCCGCTGTATTCGCTCAAGGAGTGCTTCAGCCCCGAACACGGCATTCCATTCTCCAGCGCGGCGGTGATGGGCATCATCTCCATGCTGTTCTGGGCGATGGTGATTGTGGTGTCGCTCAAATACGTGCTGTTCGTCATGCGCGCCGACAACAACGGCGAGGGCGGCATCCTGGCGCTGATGGCGTTGTCGCTGCGCACCACCACCAAGGATTCCAAGCGGATGTCGTTGCTGTTGATGCTGGGCGTATTTGGCGCCTGCATGTTCTACGGCGATGCCGTCATCACGCCGGCCATCTCGGTGCTCTCGGCCATGGAAGGCCTGGAGATTGCGGCGCCGTCGCTGTCGCCGTGGGTGTTGCCGATCACGCTGGTGATCCTGGCGGCGCTGTTCCTGATCCAGCGCAGCGGCACCTCGGTGGTGGGCAAGCTGTTCGGCCCGGTCATGCTGGTATGGTTCGCCGCGCTGGCCGCGCTGGGGCTGCTGAACCTGCTGAAGGCGCCGCAGATCCTGGCGGCCATCAACCCGATGTACGCCATCGCGTTTTTGCATGAGCACGCGCTGCAGGCCTTCGTGGTGCTGGGTTCGGTGTTCCTGGTGCTGACCGGCGCCGAGGCGCTATACGCTGACATGGGCCACTTTGGCGCGCGTCCGATCCGCTGGGCTTGGTTCTTCCTCGTGGCGCCGAGCCTGCTGCTGAACTACTTCGGCCAGGGCGCGATGCTGCTGACCGATCCGAGCACCATTGAGAACCCGTTCTACCGCTCAGTGCCGGACGCGCTGCAGCTGCCGATGGTGGTGCTGGCCGCTGTGGCCACCGTCATCGCCTCGCAGGCCGTGATCTCCGGTGCGTTCTCGCTGACGAGCCAGGCCATCCAGCTCGGCTTCGTGCCGCGCATGCGCATCCGCTACACGTCGGAGGCCGAGATCGGCCAGATCTACGTGCCGGTGGTGAACTGGATGCTGCTGATCCTGGTGATGGGCGTGGTGCTGGCGTTCAAGAAGTCCGATAACCTGGCTGCCGCCTACGGCATTGCGGTGACGACCACCATGGTCATCACCACCGTGCTCGCCGCGGTGGTGATGCACAAGGTCTGGCGCTGGAATCCGGTGCTGGTGACGCTGGTGATCGGCGCCTTCCTGGTGGTCGACATGGCCTTCTTCGCGGCCAACCTGCTGAAGATCCGCGACGGCGGCTGGTTCCCGCTGATGCTGGGCGGTGCGGTCTTCTTCCTGCTGATGACGTGGTACAAGGGCCGCAAGCTGGTGCGCGCGCGCAGCCTCGAAGACGGCATTCCGCTCGAGCCGTTCCTGGCCGGCCTGCTGGCGCACCCGCCGCATCGCGTGGAGGGCACGGCCGTGTTCCTGAGCGGCAATCCCGAGTTCGTGCCGGTGTCATTGCTGCACAACCTCAAGCACAACCGCGTGCTGCACGAGCGTGTGATCTTCGTCAGCTTCATCACGCGCGACATCCCCTATGTGGACGACAAGCAGCGCGTGACCGTGCGCGATCTGGGCAGCGGTCTCTACGTCCTCAAGGCCGAATACGGTTTCAAGGAAACGCCCGACGTGTACCGCGTGCTGGAACTGGGCCAGCCGCAGATCGGCACGCGCTGCGAGCTGATGGATACGTCGTTCTTCATTGCGCGTGAATCGGTGGTGCCGTCCAAGCTGCCGGGCATGTCGATCTGGCGTGAGCGCTTGTTTGCGTGGATGCATCAGAACGGCGCCAAACCGTCGGACTTCTTCCACATCCCCGCCAACCGCGTGGTGGAGCTGGGGACCAAGGTCGAGATCTGATCGACGCTGACCGCATCAAAGCAAACGGCCCGTGCGAGAGAGACGCACGGGCCGTTTTGTTTTAAGCGACGCTGGAGTTAGATCTTCGAAGCGGCGTGGTTACGCTCGCGGACTTCGTCCTTGCGGGCACGCACGTCATGGTTGCGGTCGCGCACGTCGTGGTTGCGATCCTTGACCGCGCCGTTCAGTTGCTGGCGGTCCTTGTTCAGGTCGTGGCGCTCGCCGTTGATCTGGTGCTGGTCTTGCGCGCGCTGCTTGTTCCAGTATTCGGCACCCTTGACGTTGCCGTTGGCCAGATCGCGGTTTTCGCGGCGTTGGGCGGTGTTGCGCTCGGCGCGCTCGTCGGCCAGGGCGGCCTTGTCGCGGCCGATGTCGGCGCGGTCCTTGCCAATCTGGCGGTTGTCCTGGCGGATATCGCGGTTGTCGTGACGGATGTCACGGTTGTCCTGGCGGATCTGCTGGTTATCTTGTTGGACTTGCGTGACCGGCGAGACCGGAGCGGTCGGGGCGGGCGGGGTGGTCTGCGCGAAAGCAGCGGTACCGGCAACAGCGAACAGGGCGGCGATCAGGGTGTGGCTCGTCTTCATGGAGATTCTCCTCGTGGATGCCAGGCTGGTTGTGTGCCTGTGCCTCCTTAACGCGGCGAAAAGAGGGGTCGACGACGCGCGAGTGTTAGAAAAGCTCCGCACGTGTAATGACTTGTAACGGCTGTCGCCGCGCACCATGAAAAAACCCGCCGGGTCCGAAGACCGGGCGGGTTCTGGCTAGCGGAATGCGCGTCAGCGCTTGAGCTTGGCGAAGGCCTCTGCCATGGCGCCGGCCGGCGCTACTTCGCGGCGCTGCTGGCCGCCTTGTCGGTTGCCGCCACCGGCAGGGCGATCACCGCCGCCGGCGCGCGCGGGGGTCTGGCCCGGCTCATCCGACAGGCGCATGGTCAGGCCGATGCGGTTGCGCTTCACGTCCACCTCCATCACCTTGACCTTGACGATCAGGCCCGGCTTGACCACCTCGTGCGGGTCGCGCACGAACTTGGTCGACAGCGCCGACACGTGCACCAGGCCATCCTGATGCACGCCGATGTCGATGAAGGCGCCAAAGGCCGCCACGTTGGTCACCACGCCTTCGAGCACCATGCCGGGCTGCAGGTGCTTGATGTCTTCCACGCCATCCTGGAAGGTGGCCGTCTTGAACTCGGGGCGCGGGTCGCGGCCGGGCTTCTCCAGTTCGGACAGGATGTCGACCACGGTCGGCAGACCGAACTTCTCGTCGGTGAATTCCTGGGCGGACACGCCGCGCAGTGCCTCGCGATTGCCGAGCACGTCGCCGATGCCTTTCTTGATGCGATCCAGGATGCGCTGGACCACCGGATACGCTTCCGGGTGCACGGACGAGCGGTCGAGCGGGTTGTCACCCGCGTTGATGCGCAAGAAGCCCGCTGCCTGCTCGAAGGTCTTGTCGCCCAGGCGCGGCACCTGCTTGAGCGCGGCACGGTTGGCGAAGGCGCCATTGGCATCGCGGTATTCGACGATGTTCTTGGCGAGGATCGAGTTCAGGCCCGACACGCGCGCCAGCAGCGGGGCGGAGGCCGTGTTCACGTCCACGCCGACCGCGTTCACGCAGTCCTCGACGATGGCGTCCAGCGCGCGAGCCAGCTCGCGCTGGTTCACGTCATGCTGGTACTGGCCGACGCCGATCGATTTCGGGTCGATCTTCACCAGCTCGGCCAGCGGGTCCTGCAGGCGGCGGGCAATCGATACTGCGCCACGCAGCGACACGTCCAGCTCGGGGAATTCCTTGGCGGCCAGTTCCGACGCGGAGTACACCGACGCACCGGCCTCGCTCACCACGATCTTGGTCAGCTTGAGCTCGGGCATGTTGCGCATCAGGTCCTGCACCAGCTTGTCGGTCTCGCGGCTGGCCGTGCCGTTGCCGATGGAGACCAGCGCCACGTTGTGCTGCTTGGCCAGGCGGGCCATGGTGGCGAGCGAGCCGTTCCAGTCGCGGCGCGGCTCGTGCGGGTAGATCGTGGCGGTCTCCAGCAGCTTTCCGGTGTGGTCCACCACGGCGATCTTGCAGCCCGTGCGGATGCCCGGGTCGACGCCCATCACCGATTTCGGGCCGGCCGGGGCCGCCAGCAGCAGGTCGTGCAGGTTGCGGCCGAAAATCTTGATGGCCTCGGCTTCGGCCGACTCGCGCAGCTGCGTCAGCAACTCGGTCTCGATATGCGGCTGCACCTTGACGCGCCAGCACCAGCGGCACACATCCGACAGCCATTTGTCGGCCGCGCGGCCCTTGTTTTCGATGCCGACGTGGCGCGCGATCATGAATTCGCACGGGTGCGGGCTCATCGCGTCCTGCTCCTCGCCCAGGCCCAGCTTGACGAACAGCACGCCCGCATTACGGCCGCGGAACAGCGCCAGCGCGCGGTGCGACGGTACGTTGCGGATGGGTTCGCTGTAGGCGTAGTAGTCGCGGAATTTCTCTTCCTCGGCGGTTTCCTTGCCTTCCACCACGGTCGACGAGACCTGGCCCTGGTTCCACAGGTGGTCGCGCACCTTGCCCAGCAGCGCAGCGGTTTCACCAAATTGCTCGGAGAGGATGTCGCGCGCGCCGTCCAGCGCGGCCTTCACGTCGGGCACGCCGCCGTCAGCGGTCGGATTGCCGTTGACGAATTTGGCGGCCTCGGCCTGCGGGTCCAGCGTCGGGTCGGCCAGTAGCGCCTGGGCCAGCGGCTCCAGGCCGCATTCGCGCGCGATCTGGGCGCGCGTGCGGCGCTTGGGCTTGTAGGGCAGGTAGAGGTCTTCCAGCACCTGCTTGGTCTCGGCGGCCTCGATGGCGGTGCGCAGCGCGTCGGTCAGCTTGCCTTGCTCGTCGATGGAGGCGAGGATGGCGGCGCGGCGGTCTTCCAGCTCGCGCAGATACAGCAGGCGCTCTTCCAGGTTGCGCAGTTGCGTGTCGTCCAGGTTGTCCGTCACTTCCTTGCGGTAGCGCGCGATGAACGGCACGGTGGCGCCTTCGTCCAGCAGTTGCACGGCGGCCGCGACTTGCTGCGGGCGGACCGCCAGTTCAACGGCGATGCGGGAGACGATCTTCTGCAACACGGAGTCGGTCATTGCTTCCAGAGAGTGCGGGGGAAAGCCGCGCATTTTGCCACAACGCGCTGCGTATTCCGGAGGCGGAAATCCGTGGCCGCGCGGCGCGGGCCGCACAAGCGCGGTGATAAAATAGGCGCTATGCCTACGCTCTCGTCTTCCGCCCAACGCCGCGCCGGTGCGCGCCGTGTTTCCCGCTTGGTCCTGCTGCTGGCCGCGCTGTGCGCGACGCCAGCATGGAGCCAGTCGCAGCCGGCTGCTGCGGCCAGTGCTTCCGCCGATACGCCGCCCGATTTCGGCGCGGAACACGATCGCATCAATAGCGCAAAAGCCTGGGCCGAATACCGCTACCAGCAAACCGAGCGCGCCTGCTACGACAACTTCTTCGTCACACGTTGCATCGATAAGGCCAAGGATGCGCGCCGCGCCGAGCTGCACACCATCCGCGAGCGCGAACTGGCACTGGACGAAGCCGAGCGCGCCGACCGTGCCGCGCGCCGTGACCAGGACCGCGCCATCCGCCAGACCCAGTCCGACGCCGAGCGCCCGCAGCGCGAGGCCAGTGAGCAGAAGAACCGCACCGATTTCGAGCGAAAGCAGGAGCAGCAGCGCCTGAACGAGGCTGAGCGCGAGGCCGGCGCCCCGCAGCGTGCCGCCAATGCACAGGCTCACGGCAAGAAGCAGTCGGACTACGACGCCAAGCTCAAGGCCGCGCAAGAGCAGGGTGCCGCCAATGCCGCCAAGCGTGCCGAGAACGCCAAGCAGTATCAGGAGAAGCAGCAGGGGGCCGCGCAGCGCCAGAAAGAACTGGAAGAGCGCCGCGAGCAGAGCAAGCACCGCAACGAGCAAAACAATAACAACACGAGCCCGCTCGGGTTCTAAACTCTCAGCGTGGGCGGGTGTCCCGGGAGGAAGTGATGGATACCGATCTGAACACGATTTCGCGACGCATCATCGAGCTGCAGATCGAACACCGCGATCTCGATTTCCTGATCGACCGGCTGGCGTCGGAAGTGGACCACGACGAGCTGCAGCTGCGCCGCCTCAAGAAGCGCCGCCTCAAGCTCAAGGACACCATCACGCTGCTACAGTTGCAGCTTGAGCCGGACGTGCCGGCCTGAGCATTGGCTGATCCAATCCTGAGAGGCCGCCATCGCGTGCGGCATCCGCCATCCCCGTCTTTGACTCCGTACCTCCAGGGACCTTTCTCCGTTGACTTCGCTTTCCCCGCTCGCCGAGCCGTCGGCTGAATCCGATGCCGATGCTGGTGACGCTCCCGCAACCGTCCCCGCTGACGCCCACCATGCCGAGCTGGCGACGCTCTTCGCCGACGACGGCACGCTGGCCAAGGGCATCGAGTCGTATCGCCCGCGCGCCTCGCAGTTGACGATGGCGCAGGCCGTGGCCAACGCCATCGAGGCTGCTGATTCGCTGATCGTCGAGGCCGGCACCGGCACGGGCAAGACCTACGCCTATCTCGTCCCCGCGATGCTCTGGGGCGGCAAGGTGATTCTGTCGACGGGGACGAAGAACCTGCAGGACCAGCTCTTCCTGCGCGACATCCCGACGGTGCGCAAGGCGTTGAACGCGCCCGTGTCGGTGGCGCTGCTCAAGGGGCGCGCGAACTACCTCTGCCACTACCACCTGGAGCGCACGTCGCAGAACGGGCGCTTGTCTTCCCGTCAGGACGCGGCGTGGCTGCGCGAGATCAATCGCTTCCTGAAGACCACGCAGAGCGGCGACAAGGCCGAGCTTTCCACCGTGCCGGAGAACGCGCCGGTATGGAACCTGGTTACGTCCACGCGCGACAACTGTCTCGGTTCGGACTGCGCGTATTACAAGGACTGCTTCGTCATGCGTGCCCGCAAGGAAGCGCAGCAGGCCGACGTGGTGGTGGTCAACCACCATCTGTTCTTTGCCGACGTGATGCTCAAGGACACCGGCATGGCCGAGCTGCTGCCGGCGGCCAACACCATCATCTTCGACGAAGCCCACCAGTTGCCCGAGACCGCCACGCTGTTCTTCGGCGAGACGATCTCCACCAATCAGATCCTGGAACTCGCGCGCGACAGCGTGGCCGAGGGTCTGTCGCACGCGCGCGATGCGGTGGACTGGGTGGCGATCGCCGCGCCGCTGGAGCGGGCCGCGCGCGATCTGCGCCTAGTGTTCCGCCAGGATGGGGCGCGCCTCTCCATCAAGCAGCTCGACAGCGACCCGACGGTCGGCAAGCCGTTCTACGAGGTCTTGCCCAAACTGGAGCAAGCGCTGTCGGACTTCACCGGCGCGCTGGAAGCCCAAGCCGAACGCGCCGAAACGATCGAGCAATGCCACCGCCGTGCCGCGGCGCTGTGCGAGAGGCTGGACGCGTGGGCGAGTCCCAAGCCAGCACCAGTGGTGAAGAACGAGGCGGGCGAGACCGTAGGGACCGCGCCCGTCGACGAGCGCGTGCGCTGGGTCGAGGTCTTCGCCAACTCCGTGCAACTGCACCTGACGCCGCTGTCGATCGCGCCGATCTTCTCGCGCCAGCGCGCCGGCCAACCACGCGCGTGGATCTTCACCTCAGCCACGCTCTCGGTGCGCGGCAACTTTACACACTACGCCGCGCAGCTCGGCCTGGACCGCGATCGCTCGATGACGCTCGATAGCCCGTTCGACTACGCGTCGCAGGGCCTGCTGTATGTGCCGCGCGATCTGCCGCAGCCGAGCGATCCGCGCTTTACCGACGCGGTACTCGATGCCACCTTGCCGATGATCGAAGCCGCCGGCGGCAAGACCTTCCTGCTGTGCACGACGCTGCGTGCCGTCAATCGCGCAGCGGAGCGCCTGGCCGATGAATTTGCCCAGCGCGGCTGGGAGTTTCCGCTGCTGGTGCAGGGGCAGGCCAGCCGCACGGAACTGTTGGACCGCTTCCGTGCGCTCGGCAACGCCGTGCTGATCGGCAGCCAGAGCTTCTGGGAAGGCGTGGACGTGCGCGGCGAGGCGTTGTCGCTGGTCGTGATCGACAAGCTGCCGTTCGCGCCGCCCGATGATCCGGTGCTGAGCGCGCGCATGGAAGCGCTGGAGAAGAAGGGCCTGAGCCCGTTTGCCGTGCACCAGTTGCCGCACGCCGTCATCACGCTCAAGCAGGGCGCGGGGCGGCTGATCCGCTCCGAGACGGATCGCGGCGTGCTGATGATCTGCGACCCACGCCTGGTGGAGAAGAACTACGGCCGCCAGATCTGGCAGAGCCTGCCGCCGTTCAAGCGCACGCGCGAGGCCGATACGGCGGCGGGTTTCCTGCGTTCGCTGCGGCCCGCTGATCCGCCCGCAAGCGATTCCTCAGTGTGACGCGCAATTACAAATAAAAAGCCCGGCCAATCGACCGGGCTTTTTGCTGTGCCGCTCAAACCGTGCTTACCACCACTGGTACCAAGGCTTGTCCTTCTTGCGCTGGCCGTAGGCCAGGAAATCGCTCTTCGGGTAGTTTTGCTTGATGACCCGTTCGGTATCGTCGCGCAGGTCCTTCATGCCGAGCGCGTCGTACGACTTCATCATGATGTACAGCGCTTCTTCCACGGCCGGCGCGCGATCGTAGTCCTTGATGGCCTGCTGCGCGCGGTTGGCGGCAGCCAGGTAGGCGCCGCGGCGGTAGTAGTAGCGGGCGGCCTGCACTTCATGGTCAGCCAGCGCGTTGACAATGTACTGCATGCGCGCAGCGGCGTCCGGCGCGTACTTGCTGTTCGGGAAACGCTTGATCAGCGTCTGGAACGCATCGTAGGCGGCGCGGGCGGCCTTCGGGTCGCGCTCGCTCAGATCCTGGTTGGAGAAGCGGCCGAGCCAGCCCAGGTTGTCGTTGAAGTTGATCAGGCCCTTGAGGTAATAGGCGTAATCGACGCTGGGGTGGTTCGGGTGCAGCTGGATGAAGCGATCGACCGCAGCCAGCGCGGCGGCGGTTTCGCCGTCCTTGTAGTTGGCGTAGGCGGTTTCGATCTGCGCCTGCTGCGCGAACGGGCCGAACGGGTAGCGGCTCTCGAGCTTCTCGTAGTACTTGACGGCCTTCGAATAGTCGCCGCCGTCGAGCGAATCCTTCGCTTCCGAATATAATTTGTTGGCTGACCAGCCTGCGGTTTCGTCTTGCTGTTCCGGCAGGATGCCGCAAGCCGAGATGGCCAGGCATGCAATGCCCGCCGCCAGTGCTGCTCCAATTCGTGCGCGAACGCGCGCCAGCTTCATGCTCGTGGCCGACATGGGCACCTTTTCTGAATGAAAAATCGCATCAAGCATTATAGCCCAAGCCCTGTGATCGAAAACGCAGGCACCGACCTTTCCGTCACTTCGCAAGAAACCGACGACACGCTCGACGACGACGCGCTCGACTTGAGCGCCGAAGGCGCGGGCGAGGCCGCGGCCCCGATCGTCGTCGAGGTTCCTGAAACCTTGCACGGCGAGCGGCTCGACAAGGCGCTCGCCAAGCTGCTGCCCGACTACTCGCGCAGCCGCCTGCAGCAATGGATCGACGCCGGCGCCGTGACCGTGGGTGGCGCGGCGGTGCGCCTGCGCGCGGCCGTCTCGGGCGGCGACCGCATCGAGGTCATCCCGCAGCGCGCTGCCGCTGAAAACGCCTTCGTCGCCGAGCCTGTCGCACTGGATATCGTCTATGAGGACGACACGCTGCTGGTGATCAACAAGCCGGCCGGCTTGGTGGTGCATCCGGCTGCCGGCAACTGGAGCGGCACGGTCCTCAACGGCCTGCTGCATCGCTACCCGCAAGCCGCCGAGTTGCCGCGCGCCGGCATCGTCCACCGGCTCGACAAGGAGACCTCCGGGCTGATGGTGGTCGCCCGCACGCTGCCTGCCCAAACCGACCTAGTGCGCCAGCTGCAGGCGCGCACCGTCAAGCGGACCTACCTCGCGCTGGTGTGGGGCGAAACGCCGGAGGAGGGCACCATCGACGCCCCCATCGGCCGCGACCCGCGCGACCGCACCCGCATGGCCATCATCGAGACGGCCAGCGGCAAGCCGGCCCGTACGCACTTCAAGACGCTCGATGTGGTTGACCTGGGGCGCGCGCAGGTGTCGCTGGTGCGCTGCCAGCTGGAGACCGGCCGCACGCACCAGATCCGTGTGCACTTTGAGTCGGAGGGGCACCCGCTGCTGGGCGACCCCGTCTACGCGCGAAACTTCCGCCGTGGCCGGCCGCAGACGATCAAGGCACCGCTGCCGGCGCCCTTCGCGCGGCAGGCGCTGCATGCCGTGCGGCTGGGCCTCGTGCACCCGGCCTCGGGCAAGGCCGTGCACTGGCACGCCGATGTGCCCGAAGATTTCGCCGACCTGTTGGATGCCCTGGAGATGGATTCCGATGTCGATCTCACCTGACTGGATTGTTCCCGACTGGCCGGCGCATCCGCGCGTCAAGGCACTGGCGACTACGCGGCTTGGCGGCGTCAGCACTGGCCCGTACGGCTTGGCCGGTGGGCTGCCGGGTGGTCTGAACCTCGGCCAGCATGTGGGCGACGCACCGGATGCCGTTGCGCAGAACCGCCACATCCTGCGTGCGGCCCTGCCGGTCGAGCCGACGTGGATGGAACAGGTGCATGGCACCGGCGTCGCCAACCTGGATCAGCCGTTGGCTGCGCCCGTGATTGCCGATGCGGCGGTGGCGTCGTCGCCGGGGCGGGTGTGTGTAGTCATGACGGCGGACTGCCTGCCGGTGCTGCTGTCGGATGCGCGCGGCGTGACCGTGGGCGCGGCGCATGCCGGCTGGCGTGGACTGTGCGGCGGCGTGATCGAGCGTACCGTGGATGCCATGACCAACGCCCTGCATGCGCTCGGTCAGGTGGCCGACCCGACCTGGCTCGCGTGGCTCGGCCCGGCCCTCGGCCCGGCGTGCTTCGAGGTGGGGGGCGAGGTGCGGCAGGCGTTTATCGACGCAGCATGGCCGAACGAGTTGGCGGCGACCCAGGCGGCTTTCGTCGAGGGCGCAGCCGAGGGCAAGTTCTTTGCGGACTTGTACGCGCTGGCGCGGCTGCGGCTCGCACGTGTCGGCTGCCAGGACGTCTACGGCGGTGGCCTGTGCACGATGACGGACGCCGAGCGCTTCTATTCCTACCGCCGCGAGCGCACCACGGGCCGTATGGCCACGCTGGTCTGGCGCGCTGAGTGACGTTTCAAACGGTGCCGTCGCCGGAGGCGGGGGCGGCGCCTTTCGCGGCTTCCGCCTCGGCCGCTTCGGCCGCCTTCTTGCGTCGCTTGCGCGCCGGGCTGCCGACAAGCCAGAGGAACAGCGACAGCGGCGCCACGCCATACAGGATGAAGGTCCCGACACCGGCAATCCACGATTGCTCAGTCAAGGACATCATCAAAACGACGTAGATCCAGGCGATTGCGACGATATACATGGTGGGGCTGCGCTCAAGCGGGGCGCAATGCGAGAGTCTCGCACGAAACCATCGCGCCTTGGCGATAGCCCGGCTTAGCGCTTTGCCAATACGTTTGCGGAGTGCTCGGGGGAATCCGCGGAAACCCCCGTGGCGCCTCGCTCTATGGCGAGAGTGCGGGCGACTCCGATTGACAGCTTTGAAATGGCAAGGCAACAATGCCCCGGAATACTGCGTGTTGCGCCGCACATCCGACCGGAGCGGCGCCTCCCGCAAGCATCGAGGGCACCAATGGCATCGCGTCAATCGGCATCTTCCAAGGCATCCAGCGCCCAGGCTCAGGGCCCGTGGCAACACCTGGCGGACCCCACGCAGTGGGCGGAACAATTCAAGCAGTGGCAAGCCTTTGCCGGTGCCTTCGCCCAATCCGGCGCGCCAGCGCCCGGCCTTGGGGCTTTCAATGGGGCGCCGACCGGTGAAGGTGCATCGCCATTCGCCTTGATCCCGCCTGAACGGCTGGCCGAGATTCAGCGGAAATACGTGGAAGAGTGGCTCGCGATCTGGCACCACATGAGCGCTGGCGAAGGCGCTGAAGCCGTGGCCCCGTCAGACCGCCGTTTCGCCAGTGAGGCGTGGCGCAAGAGCCCGCTCTACGGCTATGCGGCCGCGTTCTACGTGCTCAACGCCCGCACGCTGATGGAAATGGCCGATGCCGTCCAGGCCGACGCCAAGACGCGCGAGCGGGTGCGCTTTGCCGTCTCGCAATGGACGGCCGCGATGTCGCCGTCCAACTTCCTGGCGACCAACCCCGAGGCGCAGAAGCACCTGATCGAGTCGCGCGGCGAATCCCTGCGCACCGGCATCCTCAACATGCTGCAGGACATGGAGCGCGGCAAGATCTCGCAGACCGACGAGACCGCGTTCGAGATCGGCCGCAACGTCGCCAACAGCGAGGGCGCGGTTGTTTTCGAGAATGATTACTTCCAGCTGATCCAGTACAAGCCGCTGACGGCCAAGGTGCATGCGCGGCCGCTGCTGCTGGTGCCGCCGTGCATCAACAAGTACTACATCCTCGACCTGCAGCCGGCCAACTCGCTGGTGCGCTATGCGGTGGAGCAGGGCAATACGGTGTTCCTGGTCTCGTGGCGCAATCCGGATGCCAGCATGGCTTCGCGCACGTGGGACGACTACATCGAGGGTGGCGCGATGGAAGCCATCCGCGTCTCCCAGGAGATCTCCGCGCAGGACCAGATCAATGTGCTGGGCTTCTGCGTGGGCGGCACCATCCTGTCGACGGCACTGGCTGTGCTGGCCGCCCGCGGTGAGCATCCGGCCGCGAGCCTGACGCTGCTGACCACGCTGCTCGACTTTACCGACACGGGCATCCTCGATGTCTTCGTCGATCAGGCGCAGGTGGAGATGCGCGAGCAGACCATCGGCAACGCGGCGCCGACCGGGCCGGGTCTGCTGCGCGGTGTGGAACTGGCCAATACCTTCTCGTTCCTGCGCCCGAATGATCTGGTCTGGAACTATGTCGTCGAGAACTACCTGAAGGGCAAGACGCCCGCGCCGTTCGATCTGCTGTACTGGAACGGCGATTCCACCAACCTGCCGGGCCCGTGGTATTGCTGGTACCTGCGCCATACGTACCTGCAGAACGACCTGAAAACGCCGGGCAAGCTGAAAGTGGCGGGCACGCCGGTGGACTTCGGCAAGATCGAGGCGCCGGTCTATATCTACGGCTCGCGCGAAGACCACATCGTCCCGTGGCAATCGGCCTATGCGTCGGTGCCGCTGCTCAAGGGCAAGCGGCGCTTCGTGCTGGGTGCCTCCGGGCATATCGCGGGCGTCATCAACCCGCCGGCGGCCAACAAGCGCTCGCACTGGATCAACGCCAAGCTGCCGGACACCGCGGATGCGTGGTTCGAAGGTGCCAAGGAGCATCCCGGCAGCTGGTGGCCCGACTGGTCAGCCTGGCTGGCGTCGCACGCCGGCGCGCAGAAGGCCGCTCCCAAACGCTACGGCAATGCGGACCACCCGGAGATCGAGCCGGCGCCTGGCCGCTACGTCAAGCAGAAAGCGTAAGATCGCGCGCATAACCCCCTGTTGCCGTCACGGCCTTGGCTGGTGACGGCTTCCAACGACCCTCTCTCTCGACAGTGGAAGGTAAGCAAATGACCGATGTTGTGATCGTATCGGCGGTTCGTACCGCCGTGGGCAAGTTTGGCGGCTCGCTGGCGAAGATCGCTGCGCCTGAGCTGGGCGCGGCTGTCATCCGTGAAGCGCTGTCGCGTGCCAAGCTGGCGCCGGACCAGGTGAGCGAAGTCATCATGGGCCAGGTGCTGACAGCCGGTTCCGGCCAGAACCCGGCGCGCCAGTCGCTCATCAAGGCCGGGCTGCCCGCCATGGTGCCTGGCATGACCATCAACAAGGTGTGCGGCTCGGGCCTGAAGGCCGTGATGCTGGCAGCCAACGCCATCATCGCGGGCGACGCCGACATCGTCGTGGCTGGCGGTCAGGAAAACATGTCCGCCGCACCGCACGTCCTGCCGGGCTCGCGCGATGGCTTCCGCATGGGCGACGCCAAGCTGGTCGACACGATGATCGTCGATGGCCTGTGGGATGTGTACAACCAGTACCACATGGGCATCACCGCCGAAAACGTGGCCAAGGAGTACGGCATCACGCGCGAGGCCCAGGATGAGTTTGCCGTGGCCTCGCAGAACAAGGCGGAAGCCGCGCAGAAGTCCGGCCGCTTCAACGACGAAATCGTCCCGATCCTGATCCCGCAGCGCAAGGGCGACCCGATCGCCTTCGCGCAGGACGAATTTGTCCGCCATGGTGCGACGCTGGATTCGATGTCCGGCCTGAAGCCGGCGTTCGACAAGGCGGGCACCGTGACGGCCGCCAATGCTTCCGGCCTGAACGATGGCGCCGCAGCCGTGGTGGTGATGTCGGCTGCCAAGGCCCGGGAACTGGGCCTGACGCCGCTGGCAACCATCCGTGCCTACGCCAACGCCGGTGTGGACCCGAAGGTGATGGGCATGGGCCCAGTGCCGGCATCCAAGCGCTGCCTGTCGCGCGCGGGCTGGTCTGTGGGCGACCTGGACTTGATGGAGATCAACGAGGCCTTCGCCGCCCAGGCGCTGGCCGTGCACCAGCAGATGGGCTGGGATACGTCCAAGGTCAACGTCAATGGTGGCGCGATCGCCATCGGTCACCCGATCGGCGCATCGGGCTGCCGCATCCTGGTCACGCTGCTGCACGAGATGCAGAAGCGCGATGCAAAGAAGGGCCTGGCCTCGCTGTGTATCGGCGGCGGCATGGGTGTGGCGCTGGCCGTTGAGCGTCCGTAATTTTTTGCAGGTGGATCGGTGTGAGATGGAATGAAAACCGCACACGCCGATCCGAGACACCTAAGCATTTCCGCCCGGTAAGAAGCTGGGCGGCTCCAACAACAAGGACCAGGAGTAGACATGACCAAACGCATCGCATACGTCACCGGTGGCATGGGCGGGATCGGAACGGCGATTTGCCAGCGCTTGGCGCGCGACGGTTTCATCGTGGTCGCAGGTTGCGGCCCGAACTCGCCGCGCAAGGCGAAGTGGCTCGAGCAGCAGAAGGCGCTCGGCTTCGATTTCGTCCCGTCCGAAGGCAACGTCGGCGACTGGGAATCGACCAAGGACGCGTTCGACAAGGTCAAGGCCGAAGTGGGTGAAGTGGACGTTCTCGTCAACAACGCGGGTATCACGCGCGACGTGGTCTTCCGCAAGATGACCCGTGCCGACTGGGACGCCGTGATCGACACCAACCTCACGTCGCTGTTCAACGTGACCAAGCAGGTCATCGACGGCATGGTCGATCGTGGCTGGGGCCGCATTGTCAACATCTCGTCGGTGAACGGCCAGAAGGGGCAGTTCGGCCAGACCAACTACTCGACGGCCAAGGCCGGCCTGCACGGCTTCACGATGTCGCTGGCACAGGAAGTGGCAACCAAGGGCGTGACGGTCAACACGGTGTCGCCGGGTTATATCGCCACCGACATGGTGAAAGCGATCCGTCAGGATGTGCTCGACAAGATCGTCGGTACGATCCCCGTCAAGCGTCTGGGCGAGCCGACAGAAATCGCCTCGATCTGCGCATGGCTGGCGTCCGAGGAGTCGGGCTTCTCCACCGGCGCGGACTTTTCCCTCAACGGCGGCCTGCACATGGGCTGACCACCAAACGCCCATGCCGCGGCAATGCTGCAGCATGGGCGCAGCAATTTTTCCCCCGAGTCATGTCTGGTGCTGCGATGCCCAAGTGCGTCGCAGCAGTGTGCCGACGCCATTTTTGATCTGCATCCAGGTGCGCGAGCCGCATCAAAATGCTGCGGGTTTTTCCCGGGGGAGGTCGCCTTTTCTTTGCACGGCGATCCGCATAGAATCCAATTACGGAGGCGCTCTGCAGGGAGACACAGGGCGTCCGATCATAACCGGATGCATCTGCGCTGAGTCTGCATTGAGGCACTCGCACGCGGATCGGAACAGCCGGGCAACCGCGTATTTTGCTGCACCGCTTGGTGTAGTCATTTCGCACTGCATCGGCTGCACCGCAGCAGCATCGCCAACACGGAAAGGCACGATGGCCACCAGCAAGAAGGGCACCGAACGGCTGATCAAGAAATATCCTAACCGCCGGCTCTACGATACCCAGACCAGCACCTACATCACGCTGGCAGACGTCAAGCAGCTTGTGATGGAAACCGAGGAATTTCGCGTGATCGACGCGAAGTCCGGTGAAGACCTGACCCGCAGCATCCTGCTGCAGATCATCCTGGAAGAGGAAACCGGCGGCGTGCCGATGTTCTCCGGCTCGATGCTGGCGCAGATCATCCGCTTCTACGGCAACGCCATGCAGGGGATGATGGGCACGTACCTGGAAAAGAACATCCAGGCGTTCGTCGACATCCAGAGCAAGCTGGCCGAGAACTCGAAGGACCTGTACAGCGGCAACAGCTTCAACCCCGACATGTGGTCGCAGTTCATGAACATGCAGGGACCGATGATGCAGGGCATGATGAGCAACTACATCGAGCAGAGCAAGAACCTGTTCGTGCAGATGCAGGAGCAGATGCAGAGCCAGGCCAAGAATATGTTCGGGAACTTCCCGTTCAACCAGCCGCCCGAGAAGAAGTAAGTCCGGTCGGCTCGGAAACCCCAAGGCGAATCGCGCGGCGGTTCGCCTTTTTGTTTGGGCGTCGGAAAGTCGAGCGGAGGAGGGCGACAGGGTAAAATGCGCGTCCTCAGCGGTGAGGCGTGTGCGTCGCGCGCGTCCTCTCGCGAATTTCTGTCTCCCCATCACGGTTGTCACCCATGTCCGACGTCAGCTTCCAGCGCAAGCGCTGGCCGGCGCCCGTATCCGCATGAGCCGGCTATTGCTTGCCCCCATGGAAGGGGTCGCGGACTTTGTCATGCGCGACGTCCTGACCCATGCCGGCGGATACGACGGCTGCGTGTCGGAGTTCATCCGCGTGACGGGCTCCCTGCTGCCCGAGCGCACCTACGAGCGGGAGACGCCCGAGATCCGCAACGGCGCGCGTACCTTCAGCGGCACGCCGATGGTGATCCAGTTGCTGGGCAGTGATCCGGAATGGCTGGCCCGGAATGCCGCGCAAGCCGCCACGCTCTCGCCGCATGGCATCGACCTGAACTTCGGGTGTCCCGCCAAAGTGGTCAACCGGCACGGCGGCGGCGCGATGCTGCTGGCTACGCCTGAAGTGCTGCACACCATCGTGGCTGCAGTGCGTGCTGCGGTGCCGGCCGACATTGCGGTGACGGCCAAGATGCGGCTCGGCGTCTCGGATACCTCGCTGGCCATCGACTGCGCGACGGCGCTGGCCGAAGGCGGTGCGGCGTCGCTGGTGGTGCACGCCCGTACGCGCGACCACGGCTACCGCCCCCCTGCGCACTGGGATTGGATCGCACGCATCGCCGATGCCGTGCCCGTGCCCGTGATCGCCAACGGCGAAGTCTGGACCGTGGGCGACTGGGAACGCTGCCGCTCGGTCAGCGGTTGCGACGACGTGATGATCGGCCGCGGCGCCGTCTCCGATCCGTTCCTCGCCCAGCGCATCCGCGGGCAGATGGAGCGGGAACCGTCCGCTGCGGAATGGCCGACCGTGCTGGGCTACCTGGCCGACTATCTACGCAAGCTACACGCGCGCATCTCCGCAAAACATGAGCACGGCCGCGTCAAGCTGTGGCTCGGCTACCTCAAGCGAACGTGGCCGCAGGCGGCGGAACTGCACGACGCCATCCGGCGCTTGCAGCACCCGGAGGAGATCCAGAATGCGATCGAGCAGGCACTGGATCAGATTGGCCGCCAGAGCGCCCCGGCAGGGTAAAATGCCCATCCGCGTGGCACGCATGCATGCGCGGCACAGATCCTCTCCCCACATCAGGTTGTTCCCATGTCCGACGTCAGTACGCAGAGCCCCAAGGTTGGCTTCGTTTCGCTTGGTTGCCCAAAAGCCTTGGTCGACTCCGAGCAGATCATTACCCAGCTCCGCGCGGAGGGGTATGAGATCTCCGGCACGTACGGCGGGGCGGACCTGGTGGTGGTGAACACCTGCGGCTTCATCGACGAGGCCGTGCAGGAAAGCCTGGATGCCATCGGCGAAGCGCTGGCCGAAAACGGCAAGGTGATCGTCACCGGCTGCCTGGGCGCCAAGAAGGACGCCGCCGGCCAGGACATCATCACCAGCGTGCACCCGAAGGTGCTGGCCGTGACCGGCCCCCACGCGCTGGGCGAAGTGATGGAAGCAGTGCACACGCACCTGCCC
This sequence comes from uncultured Ralstonia sp., assembly GCA_913056305.1. Lineage (GTDB taxonomy): Bacteria > Pseudomonadota > Gammaproteobacteria > Burkholderiales > Burkholderiaceae > Ralstonia. The sequence continues at coordinate 1,149 of CAJXMR010000052.1, read as the reverse complement.
AAGCCACACGACCCGTTCGTCGACCTGGTGCCGCCGCAGGGTATCAAGCTCACGCCCAAGCACTACGCCTACCTGAAGATTTCCGAGGGCTGCAACCACCGCTGCAGCTTCTGCATCATCCCGTCGATGCGCGGCGACCTCGTTTCGCGCCCGGTGGCTGAAGTGATGCTGGAGGCCGAAAACCTACTGAAGGCCGGTGTGAAGGAACTGCTCGTCATCTCGCAGGACACCAGCGCCTACGGCGTCGACGTCAAGTTCCGCACCGGCTTCTGGAACGGGCGCCCGCTCAAGACGCGCATGACCGAACTGGTCGGCGCGCTGGGCGAGCTTGCATCGCAGTACGGCGCCTGGGTGCGCCTGCATTACGTCTATCCGTATCCGAGCGTGGACGAGGTGATGCCGCTGATGGCCGAGGGCAAGGTGCTGCCGTACCTTGACGTGCCGCTGCAGCACGCCCACCCGGACGTGCTCAAGCGCATGAAACGCCCGGCTAACGCCGAAAAGACGATGGACCGCATCCGCGCCTGGCGCGAGGTCTGCCCCGAGCTGACCATTCGCAGCACGTTCATCGCTGGTTTCCCGGGCGAGACGGAAGAAGAGTTCCAGACGCTGCTCGACTTCATCGCCGAGGCCGAGCTGGATCGCGTCGGCTGCTTTGCCTATTCGCCGGTCGAAGGCGCGACCGCCAACGACCTGCCGGGCGCGCTGCCCGACGAGGTACGCGAGGAGCGCCGCGCGCGCTTCATGGAAGTGGCCGAGCGCGTCTCCGCCCGCCGCCTGCAGCGCAAGGTGGGCAAGTCGCTGCGCGTGCTGGTGGACGAGGTGAATCAGGATGGCGGCATCGGCCGCTCGTCGGCGGATGCGCCGGAGATCGACGGCCTGGTCTACATCGCGCCGCCGTCCAAGCCGTACAAGCGCTACAAGGCGGGCGATTTCGTGTCGGTCAAGATCACCGGCGCGGATGGGCACGACCTGTGGGGCGAGGTCTGAGGCCCGGTCGATCAAGGCCGGTTCCGCTTAGGTAGTCGTACCTAAAATTTGCGAACGGTCGTGCGTTTATACTGCTCGCCATTCAATTTCAACTGCGTTGGAGGCAGCAATGGCACGTGAAGTGGTGGTGGTCAGCGGCGTTCGTACCGCAATCGGGAC
>CAJXMR010000051.1 GCA_913056305.1 uncultured Ralstonia sp. | reverse complement strand
TGAACGAGTAGCCCAGCGGCAGCACAAAGCTGGAGATGCGCTTGGGCACGCCAAAGCGGTCCAGCGCTTCGATCGTCTTCGGATACGCAGACTCGCTGCTCGCCGTGGCAAACGCCAGCATGGTCGGCTCGCGGATCAGCCCGAGCAGGCGCCCGATCGAGCGGCCCATCAGCAGATAGCCCGCCAGGAACAGGATCGCCCACAGCAGCGCCAGGCCCAGGTAGAACTCGCCGATCAGCTTGCCGTAGGTCACCAGCACGCCCACGCCTTCCACCGTGATGGCGGCGGCCATGGCGGCAAACACACCCAGCGGCGCGAAGCGCATAACGTAGTCGGTGATGCGGAACATCAGCTTGGTCAGCTCTTCCAGACCACGGCCGATCACGCTCTCCATCGGGTTCTTCATCGTCGACAGCGCGGCGCCGAAGAACAGCGAGAACACCAGGATCTGCAGGATCTCGTTGGTGGCCATGGCCTCCACGATGCTGCGCGGGAAGACGTGCGTGATGAAGGCCTTGAGCGTGAAGTCCCCGGTCTTCAGGCCCGACGTCGCGGCCATGTCGGGCAGCGGCAGGTTCATATGCACGCCCGGCTGGAAGAAGTTGACCAGCAGCATGCCCAGCGCCAGCGAGGTGGCCGACGCGCAGACGAACCACAGCATCGCGCGCAGGCCGACGCGCCCGACCGAGCGCCCGCCGCTCATGCTGGCCAGCCCCGTCACCAGGGTCGAGAACACCAGCGGCGCGATGATCATCTTGATCATGCGCAGGAAGATGTCCGTGATGATGCTGAAGTACGACGCAATGTCCTTGGCCGCCGCGGCGTCCTTGGCATATTCGTGGCAACCCCAGCCGACGGCGATGCCCAGCAGCATTGCCACGCCGATCTGGGAGGTCAGGCGTTTGGTGTTCAAGACTTTCTCCAATGGATGCCCGGGCCGGGATGGCGGCCGTGGGTGAGCGGATCTCGTATGGGCCCGAGGGGCCCAGCTTTGTCACGCTTTACAAAAAGCGACGATATTAGAGAAGCGCGTGGGGATCGTTATGTCGATGTTGCATAGCAACATGCAATTTCTGCATACATTCTGCCGAGCCAGAATCGTCATCGGCTGCGTTGCCGCATGGCGCTTGGAACGGGCGCGCTTAAGTGCGCTATCAGGCACAGCCGACCGATTGCGCGCTCAACCGGACACACGACGCTGCCAAGCGCCTTGTCGAGCACACACCAGCAGCCCTGGCCATCTCTCGCGTCCGGGGAATAAATGGCCCGCGCGAAACGTTTTGTTGATGTCCTTGGCCGTTCCGGAGGCGGCGATGAAATCGAGGCTGATTCCTTTGGCCGTGCTGGCAATGTTGGTGCTCATGCTGTCCGCGGGCTGCCCGTCCTCGGGCGGCGTTCGGGTTGTCGAGAGGGTCTTCCGCCGTCGGCGACCAGGTGCACATGAGAATCCATGCCGAATTCGTCAGGGAACGGGCGAATCCTTAGGTACTACGTTCCCGCTTTGCATGAGGAGACCGATCATGATGATCAAGACCTTGCTATGCGTCCTTGCCTGCTCCACGCCCCTTGCGTCGCTCGCGGAGCCACCCAAGATTTCGAACAGCATCATCGTCGATGACGAGGGTATGACGCTCTATGTGTTCGACCGGGACACGATGCCGGGCAAGAGCGCCTGCACCGGCACTTGCTCGGCAACATGGCCGGCTGCGCTGGCAGACTCGTATGACAAGCCGAGCGGCGAATGGGGTTTCATCGCCTCCGCTCAAGGCAAACACCAGTGGACGTTTAAGGGGCATCCGCTCTATCGCTTCTCCGGCGACAAGAAGCCCGGCCAAAAGAACGGCGACGGTGCCGGCGGCATCTGGCACATCGCAAAGCCCTAGCGCGTGCCGCCAAAATCAATGCCGTTGAGCGTCGGGAGCATCCAACAGGCGCATTTTATGCACACGAAATGCGGCGCTCTCACCATCCGCGCCGCTGCTACCATCGTGGGCTGCCCCATCCACCGGAACCCTGACGATGAAGATGCCTCCCTTCGCCTTCGGCACCACCGACTGGTCCGCCGTCGAGCCCACCGAACACACCGGCGAGACCGGCATGGCCATCTGGCGCACGCGCTACTTCGGCGACGAACCGAACCGCATCCGCGTCCGCATGGTCGAGTACACGCCGGGCTACCTGGCCGACCACTGGTGCAAGAAGGGGCACATCCTGTTCTGCCTGGCCGGCGAACTGGAAACCACGCTGGCAGACGGCCGCAAATTCACGCTCACGCCCGGCATGAGCTACCAGGTGGGCGACGACGCCGAGGCACACCAGTCCAGCACCGAGACCGGCGCCAAGCTGTTCATCGTCGACTGATCGCGCGCCCACGCCCCGCCCGTGGGCCCGCTTGACGGCCGTCAAGCGATTCAAAAATCGCCGGCGAAAACCCCCTTCAACCACAATATCTAGTGCTAGTCTGACTCCATACCACTATATGGAGTACCCCATGACGTGCACGCAGGTCACCAAACGCGACGGGTCGCTGGCGCCATTCGATGCGCTGAAGATCAGCCAGGCCATCGCCGCCGCCGGCCAGGCCACGGGTGAATTGGACACGCCGGAGGCGGCGCGACTGGCCGCACGCGTGGTCGGCCGATTGACCGGGCTGACCTGCCCGGGCATCGAGACCATCCAGAACGACGTGGAAGACACGCTGGTGGGTGCAGGCTACTGGCGCACGGCGCGCGCCTACATCGTCTATCGCGAACAGCACGCCCGCCTGCGCGCGCTCAAGCACACGCTGGTCGATGTCGAGAGCACGATGGACGAGTATCTCGAACAGCGCGACTGGCGCGTCAACGCCAATGCCAACCAGGGTTACAGCCTGGGCGGCCTGATCCTGAACGTCGCGGGCAAGGTCACCGCCAACTACTGGCTCTCGCACGTCTACAGCCCCGAGGCCGGCCGCGCGCACCGCGAGGGTGACCTGCACATCCACGACCTCGACATGCTGTCGGGCTACTGCGCGGGATGGTCGCTGCGCCAGTTGCTGACCGAGGGTTTCAACGGCGTGCCCGGCAAGGTGGAAGCCACGCCGGCGCGCCACATGTCGGCCGCCATCGGGCAGATCGTCAACTTTCTCGGCACGCTGCAGAACGAATGGGCGGGCGCGCAGGCGTTCAGCTCGTTCGACACCTACATGGCCCCGTTCGTGCGACACGACGCGATGTCGTATGCCGCCGTCAAGCAGGCCATGCAGGAGCTGATCTACAACCTGAACGTGCCCAGCCGCTGGGGCACGCAGACGCCGTTCACCAACCTGACCTTCGACTGGACCTGCCCGGCCGACCTGCGCGAGCAGATCCCCTACCTCGGCGGCGAGGAGATGCCGTTCACCTACGGCGACCTGCAGCCCGAGATGGACATGATCAACCGCGCCTACATCGAGGTCATGATGGCGGGCGACGCCAAGGGCCGCGCGTTCACCTTCCCGATCCCGACCTACAACATCACGCCCGATTTCGATTGGGACCACCCGAACACCGAACTGCTGTTCGAGATGACAGCCAAGTACGGGCTGCCGTACTTCCAGAACTTCCTGAACTCCGATCTGGAACCGCACATGGTGCGCTCGATGTGCTGCCGCCTGCAGCTCGACCTGCGCGAGCTGCTCAAGCGCGGCAACGGCCTGTTCGGCTCGGCCGAGCAGACCGGGTCGATCGGTGTAGTCACCGTCAACTGCGCGCGGCTCGGCTATCTGCATGCCGGCAACGAGGCCGCGCTCATGGCGCGGCTCGACACGCTGCTCGCGCTCGGCCGCGACGTGCTGGAGGTCAAGCGCAAGTTCGTGCAGCGGCTGATCGACCAGGGGCTGTACCCGTACACGCGCCGCTACCTCGGCACGCTGCGCAACCACTTCAGCACGCTGGGCGTGAACGGCATCAACGAGATGATCCGCAACTTCAGCGGCGACGCCGACGACATCACCACGCCCGCCGGCCACGCCATGGCGGTGCGGCTGCTCGACCACGTGCGCCTGCGCATGACCGAATTCCAGGAGGCGACCGGCCACCTCTACAACCTGGAGGCCACGCCCGCCGAGGGCACGACGTACCGCTTCGCCCGCGAAGACCGCAAGCGCTGGCCCGACATCCTGCAGGCCGGCACGCACGAGCAGCCCTACTACACCAACTCCAGCCAGTTACCGGTCGGCTACACCGACGACCCATTCGAAGCCTTGGCAAGGCAGGAAGCACTGCAGGGCAAGTACACCGGCGGTACGGTGCTGCACCTGTACATGAATGAGGCGATCTCCTCGCCGCAGGCCTGCAAGCAGCTCGTACGCCGGGCGCTGTCGAACTTCCGCCTGCCCTACATCACCATCACGCCGACGTTTTCGATCTGCCCGAAGCACGGCTACCTATCCGGCCACCACGCGTTCTGCCCCAAGTGCGATGCAGAACTGCTGGCGCAGCAGGCACACGCCGGATGCGGCTGCAGCGCAGGCAGCAATGCGGCGCCGGCCCCCGATTCTTCCACCCGTTCTCACCACGAAGGAGCACCCGCATGAACACGTCCATCCATCAATCCTCGCCCACCGCCCTGCTCGACGACAGCCAGCGCACCCGCTGCGAAGTCTGGACCCGCGTGATGGGCTATCACCGGCCTGTCAGCTCGTTCAATATCGGCAAGCAAGGGGAATTCCGTGAACGCCGCTTCTTTGTTGAAGAGCGCGCCCGCTGATCCGCAGCCGTGCCCGCCGCAGGCCTGTGCCACGGCGGGCACGTCGCACGAGATCGTGCACGGCATGGCGCCGCCCGCCATCGGCGGCCTGACGCCGTTTTCCAGCGTCGACTGGCCGGGGCAGCTGGCTGCGGTCGTCTTCATTGGCGGCTGTCCGTGGCGCTGCCACTACTGCCACAACCCGCACCTGCAGGAACGCACGCGCACGCTCGAGTGGAGCGATGTGCTCGATTTCCTGCAGCGCCGGCAGAACCTGCTCGATGCCGTCGTGTTCTCGGGCGGCGAGCCGCTCAGCGAGCCGCGCCTGCCGCAGATGATCGACGCGGCACGCGCGCTCGGCTTCAAGATCGGGCTGCATACCGGCGGCATCTACCCCGCCCGCTTTGCCGAGGTGCTGCCACGGCTGGACTGGGTCGGCCTCGACATCAAGACCACCGCATCGCGCTACGACGCCCTCACGGGCCGTCGTGGCAGCGCCGCGCCGGTTGACGCCTGCCTCGATCTGTTGCTGCAGAGTCACTGCGCCAACGAGTGCCGCACCACCTGGCACCCGGACTGGCTGCCCGAACCCGAACTCCTTGCGCTCGCGCAAAACCTGAGCCGCCGCGGCGTGGAACACTACGCCATACAAGCCTATCGAAGTGCCCCCGGAACCCTGGCCACCACGTTGCCCAGTGAGGCAACGCAACGCGCGCTGGCCACCTGCTTTACCTCATTTTCTTGCCGGTGACACCATGTACGAGACCCTCGATATTGGCGACCTGCTCAAGCACACGCCGCTGTTCGCAGACTTCGACGCCGAAGACCTTGCGGCATTCTCCCGCGAGTGTCGCCACGTCCGCATTGCACGACACGATTTCGCCTTCCGCCAGGGTGATTGCGCCGATGGCTTCTACGTGGTCGCCGTCGGCGCGATCAAGCTCGTGCTGCCCGGGGCGCACGGACACAACAAGGTGATCGAATTCTTCGGGCCTGGCCAATACTTTGGCGAGCCCTTCATGTTCCTGAACCGGCCCTATGCAGCCGATGCGCAGGCGCTGGAAGACTCCCTGCTGATCTGGATCGGCAAACCGGCCATCGACGCCGCGCTCGACATCCACCCGCACCTGGCGCGCCAGATGCTCGCGGGCCTGTCGACCCGGCTGCATACGCTGATGTGCGACATCGAGAGCGTCAACCTGCAGAGCGCCAGCCAGCGCCTGATCGGCTACCTGCTCACGCTGCCGCGCAAGCTCGATCGTGCGCGCTTCCCGTGCAGCAAGACGCTGGTCGCCTCCAAGCTGGGCCTCGCGCCGGCCACGTTGTCGCGCGTGCTGCGGCAGTTGATCAGTGATGGATTGATCCTGGTCGAGGGCCGCGACGTGGTCATCCACAGCACGGCCGCCTTGCAACGCCAGTTGCTGGTCGGGTGAAAGCGGTACGCCCCGCTCGGGGCATGCCGCAGTTCAATCTTCCAGTGCAGGAGCGGATACGGACGCGCGAGCGGCGTTCTCGATCTTGTCTTGCAGTGCCTTGACGGCTTCGTCCACCAGCGATGCAGCGACGGCCATTTCATCATCGCTGCAATCGGCGTGATAGCGCTTGCGGGCGCCGAGCTGGTTGAGCACCAGGTGGACGTCTGCGGTGACGCCGGCCGTCGCCAGGCAGGCTTTCACGCAAGCCAGGGCACAACCGTCAAGCGCGAGGATGGGCCGCCCGCTGCGCGCGGTCTTGACGAGCGCACGCACGCCGCCGCCAACCCCGCTGATGCACGACATCTCAGCCCGGCCCGCGCGGTCAAGGTCCACCGCAAGACGGTTGGCCGCCTGCGCGACGCTCGAGCATCCCGAGCACGCGTAGACGAGCGGAAGGTTCTGCGACGTCATGACGCTTTCCTCAGCTAGCCCTGCTGCGATTGCCAGCGCGCGAGCCACGCCGGCCGATCGGCGGCATCGAGCCAGTTCTTGACGATCAGCCCCAGCTCGGTGTCACCGGCAATCTTGAGGCGGCGCTGGAAGAACAGCGTGTCGGCGTCGGCAGACCCGCGGATGAGCGCAAGGAAATCCGCCACACCCGCACTCAGCTCCAGTTCAGGCTGGCCGCCCGACAGCATGTGGAATGCGCCGTCGCGACAGCAGAAGCATGCGCGCAGCCCAAGGTCGTCCACCGTGAGCGCAAAACGCCGCCCCTCCAGTTCTGGCGGCGGCGTCAGCCACGTCAGCCGGCGGGCAAAATCGAGCCCGAGCACAAAGGGCAATGACGTCAGCGGCACCGGCAGACGGCGTGCCAGGCGCACCAGTGCGGCGGGGGGGCGGGGCCGGAAGGCGGTCATGGCGCGGTCTCCAGCCACTCGATGCCGGACTGGCCATGCCAATAGCCATTGCAGCGGCCGATGCCTTCGGGCGGACGCACCGTCGCTGCCGGCAAGCCGAGCCGCATCGCATCGAGCGCGGCGATCGCTTCCAGCGTGCCGGTCGACTGCGGACTCACGCGCAGCACCTGCACGCCCAGCGCGGAAAGCGCCGGCGCCTGATCGAGGATGTCCAGGCACTGCCCCGATTGGGTCTGGATGCCGTTGATGGCGAGGAACTCCTGCCCCTCACGCGTGCGCACCGCCAGGCCGTCCGGATGCTCGATACAGCGAAAGCCGCAGTCGTCCTTGTTCAGCCGGAAGTGCCGCGCCGTAAAGCAACGCGCGGAGAACGCCAACGGCAAACGCCCCCACACCATCGCCTCAATCTCCAGCGCGTGGGGCTTCTCGCGCATCAGCTCGGCCAGCGTGGCCTGACTCATCTCCAGCGGCATGACGGCGCGCGTGGCGCCAAGGCTCGCCAGCCACGCCAGCGTGCCGCCGTGGTACGCGTTGCAATGCGGCCCGGCCACGAACGGCCGCCCGCTCAGCAGCCGTACGGCGCCCAGTTCGCCGGCTTCGACCGGCCAATCGTTCTGCTGGCACAAGCGGCGCAGCGCTTGCGCCTCGGCGCTGGTCTCGATCAGCGTACGGGTCGACAGCACGACCGCCTTTCCGGCTTCGCGCAGCATGGCTGCCAGATCAAGCCAATCCTCGGTGCGCAGTTCATGGCGGCGACTGCAGACGGTCTCGCCCACGTAGACGATGTCGACCGGACTGTCTGCCACCTTGGCGTAGAAATCGAAGGTAGAGAGGCGCGGCCAGTAGTACAGCAGCGGCCCCAGGGAGATTTGATAGGACATGATGAGCGTGGCGTGAAAGCTATTTCCAGGGGCGGTCGAACGCGCCCTGTGTCACTTGCGCGCCCTCGGCATGGCGCACCAGGGCTGCCTGCCATTCGGGCCGTGCGGAGAAACGGGCCGGGTCCGCATGCACCGCATCGAGCGCGGCGCGCAGCGTGGCGACCACCTGCGCGACATACGCCGGGCTGCGCTGGCGCCCTTCGATCTTGATCGCCGCCACCCCCATGTCGAGCAGCTTGGGCAGCAGGCTCAGCGCGTTGAGGCTGGTCGGCTCCTCCAGCACATGGTCCACCTCGCCGTCGACCAGGAAGCGCCCCTTGCACAGCGTCGGGTAGCCGGCGGCCTCGCCCGGCGCATAGCGGTCGATCAGGATGGTGTTCAGGCGCGCGTCGAGCTGCCCATCCTGCTCCTGCCAGCGCACCGCATGCGCGGGCGAACAGACGCCCTTGTTGTTGGGCGAATCGCCGGTGGCGAAGGACGACAGCAGGCACCGCCCTTCGGCCATCACGCACAGGCTGCCGAAGCCGAACACCTCGATCTGCACCGAAGTCTGGCGGATCACACGCTCGACCTCGGCGAGCGTGAGCACGCGCGGCAGCACCGCGCGGTGGATACCGAACTGCTCGCGCATCAACTCAATGGCGTCGGCATGCGTGGCCGAGCCCTGCACGGACAAGTGCAGCCGCAGATCGGGGTAGCGGTCGCGCGCGTAGGCCATCAGCCCCGGGTCGGCCAGGATCACGGCGTCGGCGCCCAGCATGTAGGCGGCATCGATGGCCATGCGCCACTCGATGCCCCGGCCGGCCTGCGGAAACGTGTTGATCGCAAACAGCACCTGCCGGCCCATGCTGTGCGCCAGCTCGACGCCCGTGCGGATATCGGCTTCGGTGAAGTTGAGGCCGGCGAAATTGCGCGCGTTGGTCGCGTTCTTCAAGCCGAGGTAGACCGTGTCGGCCCCTGCGTTGACAGCAGCCTTTAGCGCCGCCAGGCTGCCTGCGGGGGCCACCAGTTCGATGGTGGGAGAAGTCGGTGTCATGGCGGCAGTCTGCGATCTGTCCGCCAGTATGGTTTTGCGTTCGGTCAACCGCGCGCGAATGCGCGCGAGACCTGCCGGAAGGTCAGCAGCGCCCGGCACAGCTGCACGCCCAGCCACGCCTGCGACAACGCAAACAACCCGCCCGCCGGCACGGCCAGCGCGCCCGGCTGCAAGGGCAACGCCAGCAACATCGCCAATGCCAGTAGCAGCAGGCGGGCCTGCCAGCGCTGCTGCCGCTCGCCGATCAGGGTCTGCATGGCCGGCAGCCGCACGTGCCGCGGCACACGCCGGCGCAAATGCATCCAGACCATGAACGGGATGATCTTGCCCAGCATCGCGTTGACCGGCAGCACACCCCCGCCCACCAGCGCCAGCACGCCCATCCACCAAGGCACCGGCCATTCCGTGGGCACCCAGCGTGCGGCCAGTCCCAGCACGGCAACCGCCAGCCACGCACTGGTAGCGGCCAGCCACAGCGGCCAGGCAGGATCGTGGCGGCGCCGGGCGCCACCGACCGCCAGCACGCCCGCCGCTGCCAACACACCCAGCGCTAGCCATCCCCAGGTCTGCCAGACCGGCGCACCGCCCGACCAGCCGATCACGCTGCCCAGCAGCAGCGGCGCCCACAGCCACCCTGGCATCAGCCGCTGCCACTGCGCAGGCCACCGACGCGTCTGCCAGAACATCGGCAGCACCGTCGAGGCCACGCCGGCCGCCAGCGTCGCCAGCCAGCCGCCCAGCCCCCAGCCGACGTGCAGATCGAGCAAGGTGGCCGAGGGCGCGAACATCCCCAGACCGAGCACCGTGGCCAGCACGGCGCCGCTCGCCAGCGTGAGCAACAACGCCCAGCCGATCCGGCGCAATGTGCGTGTGGTGGCATGCGTCTTGGCGACACGCCGGCCCCCCAGTACCAGCAACGCTGCGGGGATTGCCAGCAGCGGCGCGCCAAACCACGCCGCCAGCGCAAAGGCCGACCGCCCCGCCCCAAGAAAGCCCGCCCCCAGCGCAACCGCCGTTGCCACACACGTCGCGGCCACGCACGGCGACACCCAGCGCGCACCCGGCACCGGCACGCCCGCCACCACGGGAAACAACTGGAAGAGCGCGCCCAGCATCACAGGCAACAACGTGCCGACGGTGAGCGCATGCACGAGCGCCAGCGTGAGCGGCGCAAAGCGATCCGGCAGTCCGGCAGCCGGGCCCAGTGCCAGCAGCAAACCCGCTGCCGCGCCCACCCACGGAACGGGCAGCAGACAGCCGAACACCACGCCAGGCGCGGGCATGCGTTCGTAAAAAAGAGGAGGAAGAGCGGCTTGCGTCATGGCGGGTCAGTGCATCCAGCCACCCACGCTAGCCGAAGCGGGGCTACCCCCGCTTGATGTGGATTAAGCCCCTAGCGCGGCGCAAAGCCAATCGAACGCCGCTCGCGCAGCTCCGGCTTGATCGCATGCTCGTGCCGCAACTGCGACAGGAACGCCTCCGGATCGAGCGACTCGCCCAGCAGCACAGCCTGCTGCTTGACCACCGCAAAGTCGCCCGGCGTGAGCATGTCGAGCGCGGCCAGTGCGTCGCGCAACGCCTCGGTCAGCGCACTGGCATCACCACCCAGCGCCTCGGTGATGAACATGCGCTCGCGCTGCTCGCGCACCAGCGGCTTGAAGCGGATCTTGAAGGCAAAGCGCCGCAGCGCCGCCTCGTCGATGCGGTCGAACAGGTTGGTGGTGCAGATGAAGATGCCGTCAAAGCGCTCCATGCCCTGCAGCATCTCGTTGACCTCCGACACCTCGTAATTGCGCACCGCGCCCTGGCGGCTCTGCATGAAGCTATCGGCCTCGTCGAGCAGGAGCAGCGCGCGCTCCTCCTCTGCCCGCGCAAACATCGCGGCGATCTGCTGCTCGGTCTCGCCGACGTACTTGCTCATCAGGTCGGACGCGCGGCGGATCATCAGCGGCATGTCGAGCTGGCTGGCGATGTGCTCGGCCAGCACGGTCTTGCCGGTGCCCGGCGGCCCATAGAAGCACAGCGTGCCGCGCTTGCGCGCCCGCAGCGCCTCGATCACGCGCTCCACCGGGAAGCGCGTGTCCAGGTTCAGGTAGTCGAGCCGGTATTCGGTGACGACGCGGTGCGCCTGCACCTCCTGCCGCAGCCCCATGGCCTGGTCGGCATGGTCGAGCTGGCGCACGATCAGGGACTCAGCGGATTCCTCCATCGCCGGCTGCGTCAGGCGCGCAAAGCGCGCGGCGGAGTCAATCTGCGCGGGCGTGAGCGTCTTGCGCGCGGCCAGCTTGGCCATGAACGTGTCGGACACCTCCAGCCCTTCCAGGTGCTTGCGGATGATGCTTTCGCGCACCGTCGGCGGCGGCACCTTCAACTCCAGGTGGAACTGGAAGCGGCGCAGATACGCCGGGTCGATCTGGCGGATCGAGTTCGACACCCAGATCACCGGCACCGGGTTCTGCTCCAGCGTCTGGTTGACCCACGCCTTGCCATTGACGGAGCCGCGCGGCTCCTCGTGGCCGAACAGGCTCATCAGCTCGCGCGTGGGGCCCGGGAAGACGTCCTCCACCTCGTCGAACAGCAGCACCGCGCGTGGGCGGCCGCGCAGGAAGGCCTGCGACACCTGCAGCGAGCGATAGCGATCCTTGCCCGACAGGCTGTTGCCGTCCTTGTCGAGGCAATCGACTTCGTACAGCTCGCAGCCCGAGTCGCGCGCCAGCACTCGGGCCAGCTCGGTCTTGCCGGTGCCGGGCGCGCCGTACAGCAGGATGTTGACGCCGTGCGCGCGTTGGTGCGTGGCGCTTTCCAGCAGCGCGGTCAGGTAGCGCGCATCGGTCTCGACGTGCGGGTAGTCGGATTGCGAGAGCGTGGTCGGCGGCGCGGGGCGGGTGAAGACGGCCATCATCTCCGCTTCGCTGGCGTAGTCGCCCAGCAGCACGTGCAGCAGGCGGTCGGAGATGCGCATCAGGTCACCCAGGTCGGTGACGCTGTTCTCGGGCAGCGGCGGCTCGATCAGGCCAAGCGTCTCCAACCGCGAACCGGGTCGCAGCGAGGCGGCCACCTCCGCCGTGCTCGCACCAGCCAAACCCGCCAGCAACTGGAACGCTTCCTGGCTGTGGGCGACCTTGCAGTCGACCATCACCGCGCGCAGGTCGCGCTTGTACTTGACCAGCGAGGCGAACAGCAGCAGTGCCCGCTCGTGGGCGGGGAGGCCCAGCACGCGCGCCAGCATGTCGATGTTGCCGACCAGCAGCACGCGCTCGCTCGATAGCCGCTCGCCCAGCGCGTCGCACGAGGCGCCGAACACGGTGAACATGTCCTTGGCGTGGTGCTTGACGTACTCGTCGAGGTAGTAGAACAGCGAACTTTCGTCAAAGGCGCTGCTCCACTGGCCGTGGCGGTCCATGAAGGTGGGCAGGTCGAGCCGGCCGACGCTGCGCCAGCCGGGCATGTCGGCGCAGCGCGCGGCCAGGAACCGCTGCAGGCGTTGGATGACGGTCACCGGCCAGATCAGCTCGGGCGCGCAGACGGTCAGGATGTCGTTGATATTGGTGCGCAGGTTGAAGCGCAGGCCCATCGCGCACACGGTGCGCAGCGCGAATTGCGCGCACATGGAATCGAGCGACGACAGCAGCGCTTGCGGCTGCTTGCCGCCGGTGGGGACGAACGTGCCATCGTCGGCGTCGTCCAGGCTGAGGTTGGCTTCATCCATGGTCGCCCCCTTTCCCCGTTTCACGGTTGGCCGGCCGGTCACCGTGGTTGAATTTCTCTTCATCCTAGCGCGTTTGTGCCAACAAAGTAGCCCCGGTCGATCCCTGCCTCCGCAAGTTGCAGGCCAGCACCGTCGGTTTGGAGAAGACGCCTTGGCAAGGGTCTTGCTGGCATCGTCCATCCGGCTACGGTGCCCACCCTTCGAACGGCGCGGTCATAATTCGCAAATGGGAATCATTATCGTTTATACTTGCGCAATCGGCTGATGTGCTGAACCGCGGGCGCGCCCAGTTGTCGCAACAGTGTTGCACGGCGCTGGCCTACAATGGCTTGTCTCGCGGACAGCACGCTCGGCCACCACTCGACCCTGCGCCATGGAACTGCTCCTGAGTCTGCTCATCAGCATCGGTGTTTCGCTGGTTGTCTTCGGCAAGCGCTGAGCGCTCTTGCGACACCTATCCTGACGCCACCGATTCCGCTTTCGCCGCCTTTGATCCACCGCCGTTGATGATTCACCCTCGTACCCTCAAAGTCCTCGTCGTGGTGCTGCTGCTGCATGCGGGCATGCTGATGCTGATCCAGCTCGGCCTGATCCCGTCGCCGCTGAGCAAGGACTCGCCGCCTGAACTGCAGGTGAACATCATCCCGGCCACGCCGCCGCAGCCGGTGCGCGCGCCCGAGCCGCCCAAGCCGGAGCAGGCCAAGCCCGCGCCGCCCAAGCAGGTGAATATCGTCAAGCCGGTGGCCCAGCCCAAGCCGGCCCTCACGCCCGCGCCCAACCTGCCGCCGTCGGATAACGCACCCGTGGTGCCGGCCGCCCCGCCCGCGCCCCCGGCCCCGCCGGTCGAGGCAGCACCGGCACCGGCGCCCGCACAGTCAGGCCCGATCAGCGTCGGCATCAATGACATCCAGTGCAACAACCCGCCGCTCAACTATCCGAGCATGTCGCAGAAGATGGGCGAGGAAGGCCGCACGCTGGTGAAGATCACCATCGGCGCGGACGGTGAGGTGACCAACACGGCGGTCGTCACTTCCAGCGGCTCCGCGCGCCTGGACCGTGCCGCGCTCGATTCGGCGCGCAGCCTCCGCTGCAGCCCCTACAAGCAGAACGGCCGTGCCATGACGGTGGTGGCCAACAAGCCGTTCGTGTTCAAGCTCGATAACTAACTTCGTCTCTCGCTCAAGCAGGAAACCATCATGCAGGAACTCGGCCTTTCCCACCTCTGGACGCAGGGCGACATCGTCACCCGCAGCACCGCGATTCTGCTGCTGATCATGTCGCTGGCATCGTGGATCGTCATCCTCACCAAGGCGTGGGACATCATCCGCCTGAAAGCCATGGCACAAGGCGCGGAAAAGCGCTTCTGGCACTCCGACGATTTCGATCACGCCATGCAGACCCTGGGCTCGCCCAAGGACAATCCGTTCTACACGCTGGCGCAGACCGGCCGCGAAGCCGCGCAGCACCATCGCGCGAGCCAGCCGCAGCTGCACGACGTGATGGACATCTCCGACTGGATCACGCGCTCGCTCAAGAGCGCCATCGATGAATCGGTCGGCCAGATGCAATCGGGCCTGGCGGTGCTGGCCTCGGTGGGCTCGACCGCGCCGTTCGTCGGCCTGTTCGGCACGGTGTGGGGCATCTATCACGCACTGCTCGGCATTGGCGCGGTGGGCGTGCCGACCATCGACAAGGTGGCCGGCCCGGTGGGTGAAGCGCTCATCATGACGGCCTTCGGCCTGGCCGTGGCCATTCCGGCCGTGCTCGGCTACAACGCGCTCACGCGGGGCAACAAGGCCATCATCGCCAAGCTCAACCGCTTCGCGCACGATCTGCACGCCTACTTCATCACCGGCGCACGCCTGCGCCCGGGTTCCGTCCGCGCGGAAGACGCCAGCGTGCGCCTGGCCTCGGTCAAGCAACCGTAAGGAACAGCCATGGCCTTCGGCAGCTTTGACAACGACGATGAGGTGATGAGCGAGATCAACATGACGCCGCTGGTGGACGTCATGCTGGTGCTGCTGATCATCTTCATCATCACCATCCCGGTGATCAACCACGCGGTGAAGATCGACCTGCCGCGCGCGACCAACAAACCCGACGACGCCAAGCCGCAAAGCGTCAACGTCGAGATCGACGCGCAGGGCAAGGTGTTCTGGAACAACCAGCCGGTCGACCAGGCCACGCTGGAAGCCGACATCGTCCAGGCCGCGCAGCAACAACCGCAGCCGGAGATGCACCTGCGCGCAGACCGCAGCGTCCGCTACGAGCGCGTCGCCCAGGTGATGGCCGCCATCCAGCGCGGCGGCCTGGCGCGCATCGGCTTCGTGACGGAGCCGCTGCGCGACTGACGCGGCGCCCCCTCCAGCGTCATCGGAACCCCCGCCCTCGTGCGGGGGTTCGTCATTTTTGGCGCGCGAAAAATGCACGCGGGCCAGCGCTACCTATACTTTCGCTCACCCCGTTTCCAGAAGGATTGCAAAGCGTGCCCAGCTCCCCTTCCCGCGCCGATACCGCCCCCATCGCGGCGCCACGCACGACCCTCGTGCCGCAGGTCGTATTGCCATCGCTTGCTGTGCTAGCCCTGCTATTGATCGTCTGCACCACGCGCCCCGAACTCGCCGACCGCGCCTTCGGCATGGCGCAACGGTGGGTCACCAGCCATTTCGATTGGTTCTACATGCTGGCTGTCACCGGCTTCCTGGTCTTCCTGATCGGCATCGCGGCCAGCCGCTTCGGCGACATCCGTCTCGGGCCGGACGAGGCCACGCCGGAGTTCAGCTTCGTCTCCTGGACGGCCATGCTGTTCGCCGCCGGCATGGGCATCGGCCTGATGTACTTCGGCGTGGGCGAACCGATGCAGCACTACCTGCAGCCGCCGACCGCGAGCCCGCAGACCGCCCAGGCCGCGCGCGAGGCGATGCTCACCACCTTCTTCCACTGGGGCCTGCATGCGTGGGCCATCTACGGCGTGATGGGCCTGGCGCTGGCCTACTTCGCCTTCCGCTACAACCTGCCGCTGACCATGCGCTCGGGTCTGTATCCGCTGCTGCGCGAGCGCATCAACGGCGCGCTGGGCCACGGCGTGGATGCCTTCGCGCTGATCGGCACGGTGGCCGGCATCGCCACCACGCTCGGCTATGGCGTGCTGCAACTCGCGGCCGGCCTGCACCGCGTGGGCGGGTGGCAGACCGATTCGAATACGTTCCGCGTGGGGCTGATCTGCGCGGTGGTGCTGCTGGCCGGCGTGTCCGCCGCCTCAGGCCTTGGCAGGGGCGTACGGCGCCTGTCGGAACTGAACCTGACGCTGGCCTTCGTGCTGCTCGCCTTCGTGGTCATCGCCGGGCCGACCGTGTTCCTGCTCAACGCGTTCAGCGAGAACCTCGGCAACTACCTGTCGAGCCTGGCGAGCCTGTCGTTCCGCACCTTCGCCTATGCGCCGCCGAACGACGCCAGCTGGTTCGGCGGCTGGACCATTCAATACTGGGCGTGGTGGGTGTCGTGGTCGCCATTCGTGGGGATGTTCATCGCGCGCATCTCGCGCGGGCGCACCGTGCGGCAATTCGTGATCGGCGTGCTGATCGTGCCGACACTGTTCAACCTGCTGTGGATGACGGCCTTCGGCAACAGCGCGATCTGGCTCGATGCGCACCAGGCCATGGGCGGCATGGCGCAGACGGCCACCCATGTCGACGCACTGCTGTTCCGCTTCTTCGATTATTTCCCGGGCACCACGGCGCTGTCGTGGCTGGCCATCGTGCTGATCGCGGTGTTCTTCGTCACCTCGGCCGATTCGGGCGCGTTCGTGATCGACACCATCGCCTCGCGCGGCGCGGCGGGCTCGCCGGTGTGGCAGCGGCTGCTGTGGGCGGCCGTGCTCGGCGCCACCGCGGCCATCCTGATGCTGGCCGGCGGCCTCAAGGCGCTGCAGGCGATGACGCTGGTGGCCGCCCTGCCCGTCGCGATCATCATGCTGCTGCTGTGCTATGGCCTATGGCGCGGCATGGCAGCGGACCGCGCGCACTACGCACGCAAGCTGGCCCCGGCGACCTCGTTCTGGAGTGGCCAGCACTGGCGCAAGCGCCTGGCGCAGATGGTCCATCAATCGACCGAGGCCGATGTGCGTAGCTTCATCGCCGAGCACGTGCTGCCCGCCATGCGCGACGTCGCCGTCGAACTGACTACGCGCGGCGTGCAAGCGCTGGTGCGCGAAGACAATGACGGCAGCGTGCGTCTGATCGTGCCCGATGGCGCGCACCGCGATTTCGTCTACGGCGTACGCCCGGTGCGCAAATCGCTGCCCGTTGTCACCCCGCGCGAAGCCGCCGAGCCGCAGGCCCAGCGCGCCCACGTCTACGAACCCATCACCTTCTTCGAAGACGGCCGCGAAGGCTACGACGTGGAGTACCTGCGCGGCGAAGAAGTCATCGCCGACATCCTGCGCCACTACGAGCGCTACCGCACCCAGAACGCCGACCTGCGCACGCGCCTGCTGCGCGAGGCGCCAGGGCACACCTGAGCATGACGTCACCGGGCCCCGTGCCCGGTTTTTTGTCGGCGCAACACCGCGTCAGCACTTTGTCAGCACCACCCTTGTAATGATAACGATTCGCATTTACACTGCTGACTATTCGCTGGAACCCTGCCAGCCCCTTTCTTTCCGCCAGCCAGGACATCGCCATGCAGACTGCTGAACTCCAGGACACCGGTCGCACCATCACCCGCCGACGCCATGTCATCGTGGCACGCAAGCGCCCCGCCGGCATCGAGCACGCGGCCAATGCCACGCCGATGGCTGCCCCCGCGCCCGAACCAGCCAGCACCGCCGTCGTGGGCGACATCCGGGTCATGACCTCCGAGCAGCTGTTCGCCGGGCAGAACGCCGTGGACATCCACCACAACGGCGCCGTCTACACACTGCGCGTGACGCGCTTCGGCAAGCTGATCCTGACCAAGTAACCTGTACCGACTTTTTGTGGGGACGTCTCTCTCAGGAGACATTCGGCAGTAGCCAGCCATCGTCATTTCGCGTTGGCAGACACCCAGACCCCGTCTGCCCGACGACCGCCAGCCAAGCCGCTTCTTTCCTCCTCTCCACGCAACAAAAAAGGGCGCATCTCGGCGCCCTTTCTTCCTTGGTGCGGAAACCTCAGCAGATCACGTGCACGGCGGCAATGCCCGCCTTGGCGATCTGCACATCTTCCGCCGACTTCACGCCCGACACACCCACCGCACCGGCGCACACGCCCTCCACCAGGATGGGCACGCCGCCCTCCAGCATGCCGTGCAGCATCGGCGCCGACAGGAACGAGGTGCGGCCGTTGTTGATGATGTCTTCGTAGACCTTCGATTCGCGGCGGCCCAGCGCGGCGGTGCGCGCCTTCTCCGGCGCAATGTACGCCGAGATGGTGGCGCAGCCGTCCATGCGGCGCAGGCCCAGCGGATGGCCACCGTCATCGACCACGGCGATCGTCACGGCCCACTGGTGCGTGCGCGCTTCCTTCTCGGCGGCATCCAGGATCTTGGTGACGTCTTCCTGGGTCAGGCAGGGCTTGGTTTTCATGACTTTCTCCTTGGTCGTTTGATGCAATCGGCAGATGCCTCTGAGCAGGGCCGGCCAACGCTGTCCCTGTGCGGCAGCGGTAAAAGTATGCCACCGCAAGGCGATCTCTACGTCACCATCCGGCAGCCTAGCGCGGGCGCGACGATGAATTCTTTCGATACTTCCATGCAGCGTACTCAACGGTCGATGCGGATGCATCGACTCGAAGGGTGGCCGCGACGTTGCAACGCACCTTAGCACGCGCATGTAGTCACCAGATACGCGAACAAAAAGCCCGGAAATAGTCCGGGCCTGATGTTGCATCGCCGCGCGCAGTCAGATCACGCCTTGTGCCGCGCGCCGCTGTCGCCCCAAAGAAAAAGGCCCCCGAAGGAGCCTTTCTCTTTTGACCAAGCCGCCTGCGGCTTAGCGCCAGCGTCGCCAGCGATAGCCATCGTAATAACGGGAGCGCGGGCCCCAGCGGTACCAGCCCGGGCCGACCACCACGGGCGGCGGGCCGTAGTACATCGGCGCTGGCGCGTAGTACACGGGCGGCGGCGGCTCGTAATACACCGGCGGCGGCGGCGGGTAGTACACCGGAGCCGGTGCCACGTAGACGGGCGCGATCGGTACGCCGATGCCGATGCCGACGCTCACGTGCGCCGACGCGACCTGCGGCGTAGCCAGCACGGCCAGCGCGACTGCACCTGCCATCAACAGTCCATTGCGTCGATCCATCTTCATCACCCTGCGACTTGATTGGCCGGGTGCGGATCAGCTAGCACCCGGCATCGATTGCGGTCTCTCTATTGTATGCAGGGCCGAAATCACAGGTGCTACAGCGGCGGCAATATCGTAACAGGACGTAACGACGCATCGCGCGTGGGGCGGATCAGGTTGTGCCCGCTCCCTTGCCGATCACTTCTTCCGCAATCACTTCTTCCGCAACTTCCGCCGCAGCCACTTCCCAACCGACCGCCGCCTTCATCAGGCTGAGCACCGCCTCCGATCCCGGCGGCGCGCTGTCGACAAAGTTTTCCGTGACGGCACCCCATTGGCGGCGGACTTCATCGCCGTGGCGCTGCAGCGCTTGCGCGATGCCCGTCTGCGTCTGCACGCCGATCTCGACGAGGTTGCGCGTGTAGCCGGAGACACGCTCGGCCGCAGGTTGCAGGTACTGCACCTGCGCCGACAGCCACGCGCCAGCGTCCTGTGCATCGGCGGCGGCGTGCAGGCATTGTTCCGTCTCCCCAAACCCGGCCTTGAGCGCCTGCAGGTTAAGCCCGATCACCCGGTTGACGCCGCCGACCGCCTCTTCCGTCACCGCCAGCCAAGCTTCCAGTTGCGTGCGATGCAGGATGCCGAGTTGTTCCAGAGTCATCATGTCTGTCTCTCCATGTCGTCACTGCCATATCGGGGATGGGCTAGCCGCCCTCACCGGTTCAACGCGGCCTGCGCGCTCACACGCGCCGGGCGATGAAGCGCGGACGTTTCAGTGTAGCTCCAGCCATGATGCATTTGCGTGACATCCGCCGTTTGTCCGACCTCAAGGTCGGTCGACTTCTCTCGGCCGCGCGCGTGGCGGGCGAGCGCCCGAAGCGTCAAAAAGCGTCGCAGCCACTTCAGTTTGGCCCTCCCGCCCATAGACTCAGAACGTGCAAGTGACGTTGGTCGACCCCATCGGACAACGACACAACGCTTGCATCTTCATGCGCAACACGCGCATTTCTTTATTTTTGGGAGTACATGATGAAACGCCTTACCGCCGCCCTGTTCGCCACCGCCGTCCTGGCTGCCCCGCAAGCCTTTGCTGAGAATCAAGTGGCAGGCCACACTGAACTGGGTGTCTCGGTGACCGAGCTGGATGCCGTCATCAAGGGTGTCAGCGCCAAGAAGCAAGTGCTGGGCAAGCCGGTCTTCAATGATGCCAACGTCAAGGTTGGCAACGTCGATGACCTGATCATTGCACCGGACCGCGCCGTGTCGTTCGCCATCGTCGGCGCGGGTGGTTTCGTTGGCCTGGGCCGCCACGACGTGGCCATCCCGGTCAACCAGTTCAAGTACGACAACGGCAAGATCACGCTGCCGGGCGCCACGCAGGAAGCCATCAAGGCCCTGCCGGAGTTCCAGTACGAGAAGACCAAGACCGCGACCAAGCCCGTGAAGGCCGCCAAGGCGGACAAGTTCACGCAGGGCGAGTAACCCCCTGAATGTGCAGTCGGCATGTCGGAATCGGCTGACAGGCTTTTCAGGCATCGCCGCCTGCACTCCGCACCCCACACTGCCTTGAATGGAAGTATGCGAACAACGAGGAGTGTGTGATGCGTGTCTTCGTATCCCTTGTTCTGGCGGCCGCACTCGCATCCGTCAGCGGATGCGCCGGCATGACGGCCAAGCAGCGCAATACCGCGATTGGCGCGGCCGCCGGTGGTGTAGCCGGGGCAGCCATCTGGGGCGGTCCGGGCGCGACGCTGGGTGGCGCTGCACTGGGTGGCGTGGTCGGTAACGTGTTGACCAAGTAACCTGCAGCCTTCCCTTGCGGTTGTGCTTTGCAAGGACAGGGCCGGGCCGCACAGCCGGGCCCTTTTTGTTGGCTGATGGCGATTTCCCAACGCAATTCCACGTCATACGCCGCCGCCGTTGCAGGGGCATAATCAGCCTTTTGCAACGGAGGCCACGTGCGATACGAGCAACCGCCCGGCATGTCGATCGGCAGCGCGCCGATCCTGAGCGTCGAAGGCTTGCGCAAGCGCTACGGCGAGCAGACCGTGGTTGACGACCTGAGCTTTTCGGTACGGCGCGGCCAGTGCTTCGGCCTGCTCGGCCCCAACGGCGCCGGCAAGACCACCACGCTGCGCATGCTGCTCGGCATGACGATGCCCGACGCCGGCAAGCTGCAGCTGTGCGGCGAGACCATTCCCGAGCACGCGCATCGCGCGCGCCTGCGCGTGGGCGTGGTGCCGCAGTTCGACAACCTCGATCCTGACTTCACCGTCGCGGAAAACCTGCGCATCTTCGGCCGCTACTTCGGCCTCTCCGCTGCGGCGATCCGCGAGCGCATGCCGAGCTTGCTGGAGTTCGCGCGCCTGGAGCAGAAAGCCGACGCACCGGTGCGTGCGCTGTCCGGTGGCATGAAGCGCCGGTTGACGGTTGCGCGCGCGCTCATCAACGACCCCGACATCCTCGTCATGGACGAGCCCACCACGGGCCTGGATCCGCAGGCGCGCCACCTGATCTGGGAGCGCCTGCGCTCGCTGCTCGCGGCCGGCAAGACCATCCTGCTGACCACGCACTTCATGGAAGAAGCCGAACGCCTGTGCGACGAGCTGTGCGTGATCGACAACGGCCGCAAGATCGCGCAAGGCAAGCCGCATGAATTGATCGCACGCGAGATCGGCTGCGATGTGGTGGAGGTCTACGGCGACGATCTCACCGCCCTGCGCGCCCTGCTCACGCCGTTGGCCGACCGGGTCGAGAGCAGTGGCGAAACCCTGTTCTGCTACGCGCGCGATCCGCAGCCGCTGGTGGCCGCGCTGCGCGCCCAGACCGAATCGCACACCATGCCCGGCCTGCGCTACCTGCACCGCCCCGCCAATCTCGAAGACGTGTTCCTGCGCCTGACTGGCCGTGAGATGCGCGACTAGAACGGAGACGACCATGCAAACCGAAGCGACCCTCGCCGCCCTGCCGCAGCAGGCGTATCCGCAATCGCTGCTGCCGCTCAACTTCACCAACTGGCAGACCATCTGGCTGCGCAACTTCATGGTGTGGCGCAAGCTCGCCATTCCATCGCTGGCGGGCAACCTGGCCGATCCGATGATCTATCTGTTCGGCCTGGGCTTCGGCCTGGGCCTGCTGGTCGGCCACGTGGACGGCGTGTCGTACATCGCCTTCCTGGCAGCCGGCACGGTCGCCTCCAGCACGATGATGTCGGCCAGCTTCGAGGCGATGTACTCCGCGTTCTCGCGCATGCACGTGCAGCGCACGTGGGAGGCCATCCTGTACGCCCCGCTCACGCTCGGTGACGTGGTGCTCGGCGAGCTGCTGTGGGCGGCCAGCAAGTCAGTGCTGTCGGGCCTGGCGATCATGCTGGTGGCGGGCGCCCTTGGCTATGCGTCGATGCCGCAAGCGCTGCTCGCGCTGCCGGTGATCATGCTGACGGGTTTCGCCTTCGCCTGCCTGGCGATGAACATGACGGCGCTCGCGCCCAACTACGACTTCTTCATGTTCTACCAGACGCTGGTGATCACGCCGATGATGCTGCTCTCCGGCGTGTTCTTCCCGCTGTCGCAGCTGCCGGCACCGATCCGCGCCTTCACGAATCTGCTGCCGCTGCCGCACGCGGTCGAGCTGATCCGCCCGCTCATGCTCGGCCGCACGCCCGACAACATCCTGCTGCACCTCGGCGTGCTGGTGCTGTATGCCGTGGTCGCGCTGTGGCTGTGCCTGTGGCTGCTGCGCCGGCGCATGCTCAAGTAAGCCGCCGGCAACGCCCAAACAAAAAGCCCGTCACGAAGACGGGCTTTTTGTTTGGCGGCAACGCCGGAACGCTCACTCGTTCACGGCCGGCTGCAGGTGCAGTCGCGTGCGCGGATCATCGTTCTGCGCTTCGCGATCCGCATTGGCAGCCGGGTTGTTGCGCGCGGCTTCCAGGCGATCAAGGTAAGCCTCGTCGATATCGCCGGTCACGTAGTGGCCGTCGAAGCACGACGCGTCGAACTCCTTGAGTGCCGGGTTGACGTCGCGCACGGCGCGCTTCATGTCTTCCACGTCCTGGTAGACGAGCTGATCCGCACCGATGATCTTGGCGATCTCGTCATGCGTACGGCCGTGGGCGACCAGTTCGCCGCGTGTCGGCATGTCGATGCCGTACACGTTCGGGTACTTCACCGGCGGCGCAGCCGAGGCGAAGATCACCTTCTTCGCGCCCGCATCACGCGCCATCTGCACGATCTCCGACGAGGTCGTGCCGCGCACGATGGAGTCGTCGACGATCAGCACGTTCTTGCCCTTGAACTCGATCGCCATGGCGTTGAGCTTCTGGCGCACCGACTTCTTGCGCACCGCCTGGCCCGGCATGATGAAGGTGCGGCCCACGTAGCGGTTCTTGAAGAAGCCCTCGCGGTACGGCACGCCCAGGCTGTTGGCGACCTGCATGGCGGCCGGGCGCGACGAATCCGGAATCGGCATGACCACGTCGATGGGGTCGGTCACCTCGCGCTTGATCTTCTCGGCCAGGTAGTCGCCCATGCGCAGGCGCGCGTCGTACACCGACACGCCGTCCATGCGCGAGTCCGGACGCGCCAGGTAGACGTATTCGAAAATGCACGGTGTCAGCACCGGGTGTTCGGCGCACTGCTTGGTGTGCAGCTTGCCGTCCACGTCGATGAAGATGGCCTCGCCGGGCGCCACGTCACGCTCGAACTTAAAGCCGATGCCTTCCAGCGCCACCGATTCCGAGGCGACCATGTACTCGGGGCCGTTCGGCGTTTCCTGGCGGCCCAGCGCCAGCGGGCGGATGCCGAACGGATCGCGCACAGCCAGCAGGCCGTAGCCGGAGATCTCAGCGACGATGGCATACGAGCCGCGCACGCGGCGATGCATGCCGGCCACGGCCTTGAAGATGGAATCCCGATCGAGCGGGATGTCGTTGCTGGCGCGTTGCAGCTCGTCGGCCAGCACGTTGAGCAGCACTTCGGAATCAGACTTCGTATTGATGTGGCGGCGGTCGCGCCGGAACATCTCTTCGCGCAGCTGATCGGAGTTGGTCAGGTTGCCGTTATGCGCCAGCACGATGCCGAACGGCGCGTTGACGTAGAACGGCTGGGCCTCTTCCTCGCTGGAGGTGCCGGCGGTCGGATAGCGCACCTGGCCGATGCCGGAATTGCCCGGCAGACCACGCATGTTGCGCGTGCGGAACACGTCGCGCACCATGCCGTTGGCCTTGTGCATATAGAAGGTACTGCCTGCCGCGGTGGCAATGCCGGCCGCGTCCTGACCCCGGTGCTGCAGCAGCAGCAAGCTGTCGTAGATCAGCTGATTGACGGGCGTGGCCGAAACCACCCCAACGATACCGCACATGTCGATCTCCAGCGAGAGCGTATTGGTGGCGCCCACACCCGTTGCGGGCACCTGAAAAGCTTCCCAGATCGTCTAGCTTGTGGCCAGACGCCCCGAATCAATAGTGAACATACTTCGCCACCTCTGGCGGCAGCAGCGGCTTGGCGGCACGCGCCGCCCCCTCCGCATACGGCCGGCTGATGGCATCGCGCCAGAACGGCTGTTCCGGCACGCTGGTAAAGCCCGCCACCGTCATCACCACGAGGATGATCACGCCGCCGCGGGCCAGCCCGAACACCATGCCGAGGCCCCGATCGGCCGGCTTGAGCCCCGCGCTCGCCAGCGCCGCCGCGAGCAACGCCCCCACCAGCGACGTCGCAATCACCGTCACGATAAACAGTAGGACGAAACCGAGAACCGTGCGCGCGACCGGCCCGCCTGGCAGCGATTCGGGCATCCAGCCCGCCGCCATGCCCGAGAACGTGTACGCCACCCACGCCGCAAACAGCCACCCCAACAGCGCCAGCACCTCGCGGATCAACCCGCGAAACAGCCCCACCAGCGCGGACGTCACGACGATGGACAGCACGCCGTAGTCAAAGAAAGTCGGTTGCATCACGCAGCGGCTTGGGTGGATTGGGGGCGGCGCAGCGGGTCAGGGTTTCTGGCGAGTGCGCGTCGGGCCGCATGCTTATTGCTGGACGAGCTTGGGCGTCAGGCCGATCTGCTCGGCGCGCTTCTGCGCGGCTTCCGCAGCCGCACGGTCGTTGAACGGGCCGGCGCGCAGCAGGGCCAGATCGCCCTTCTCGGGCACCTTCTTGTGTTCGATATAGCCGGGGACCTTCTCTGCCTTGAGCTTGCTCAGCCAGTTGCGCGCGCGGTCTTCCGAGGCGAAGGCGCCGATCAGCAGGACGAACTTGCCGTCCTTGGCATCGGCGGCGGCCGGCGTGGCGGCGGCGGTCTGGGCTGCCGGCGCGGGCTTGGCGGCCGGTTTGGCGTCAGCGGGCGGGGTCAGGCTGGCGACGGTCTTGGGCGCAGGCTTGGCGGCGGGGGCAGCGGAGACCGCCGTCGCTGCAGGCGCGCTCGGCGCAGAAGCTGCGGCTTGGCCACCGCCATCGGCCACCACCTCTTCGCCCTGATCGAGTGCCTGCGCTTGATCTGCAGGACCGGCCGCACGCGGCGCGGAACGGCGGCTGGCCACCTTGGGCTCGTCGCCGGACACCTTGGCACCGCGGTCGATCGGCTGATCCTGGATCTGCACGGCGACCGCATCCGTCACCGGGCGCGGCTTGGCATCGAACACCAGCGGCAGCACCACCACGGCAGCGCCAACCAGCACCACCGCGCCGATCAGGCGGCGGCGTGCGCGTTGCTTCTGGGGGAGCTCGGGGTCGAGACCGTCGTCGTCATCGTCGTCACGACGCGCGGCGCGGCTGCGGGACGTCGACGACGCGCGCGACGAGGTGCGCGATTCATGCACCGCGTCGCGGGCCACATCGGCTGCGCTGCCTGCAGGGCCGCGCGCGCCTTCAGCGTTCTTGCGGGAGGAAAAAATGGAAAGCAGTCCCATGAATTGCGCTCGGTTTGGCTCTCTGACGATGCATGCGAGGGCAGTGCCGACGCCCGGGTTGTCCTACGGCCTGGCGCTGCCCGATTCTGGCTAGTGTGCGCGACGCTTGCGCTCCGCCAGTACGCCGGCAACGGTGTAGAACGATCCGAAGACGACGATTCTATCATCCTCGGTCGCCCGCTCCATGGCGTTGCGATAGGCTGTGGCGGGATCGCTGAACGTCGTGACGCTCGATTCCTTGCCCGGATGGAAGCCGGCGTCCGTCAGCGCCTGTTCCAGGCGCTCGGCGCTCGCGGCGCGCGGCGTCGGCAGGTCAGTCAGGCACCAGTGGTCGACCTTGTCGAGCATGTGGCCGAGCACGCCGGCGATGTCCTTGTCCTGCATGGCGCCGAACACCGCGTAGGTGTAGCGGAAGAAGCCCATGTTCTCGAGGTTCTGGCCGAGCGCGGCCGCCGCATGCGGATTGTGCGCCACATCCAGGATCACCGCCGGACGGCCCGGCATGACCTGGAAGCGGCCCGGCAGCGCCACCTGCGACAATCCCAGGCGCACGTCCTGCGCCGATACCGGCAGCCGATCGCGCACCGAGTCCAGCGCCGCCAGCGCCGCTGACGCGTTCAGCAGCTGGTTGGCCCCGCGCAGCGCCGGATAGCCGAGGCTCGGCCAGCGCCGCCCTCGCCCGCTCCAGCCCCACTGCTGCTTGTCACCCTGGAAGTTGAAGTCGCGGCCGATCAGCCACAGGTCCGCGCCGACGGCCTCGGCCTGCTTGACCAGCGAGATCGGCGGCATCGGGTCGGAGCAGATTGCCGGCTTGCCCGCGCGGAAGATGCCGGCCTTTTCGAAGCCGATCGCCTCGCGTGTATCGCCCAGGTAGGACATGTGGTCCAAATCGACGCTGGTGATGACGGCGCAATCCGTGTCGATGATGTTGACCGCATCCAGCCGGCCGCCCAGCCCCACCTCCAGGACCACCGCATCGAGGCCAGCGTTGGCGAACAGATGCATGATCGCCAGCGTGGTGAATTCGAAGTACGTCAGGCTGACCGGCTCGGGAAAGCTGCAGCGCGCGCGCTCGACCGCCTCGAAGTGCGGCAGCAGCATCGCGTCGGTGGCGATCTCGCCGTTGACGCGGGCGCGCTCGTTGAAGTCGATCAGGTGCGGCGAGGTATGGCAGCCGACCTTGTAGCCGGCGGCCAGCAGGATCGACTCCAGCATCGCGCAGGTCGAGCCCTTGCCGTTGGTGCCACCAACGGTAAAGACGATGGACTTGAACTCCAAGCCCAGCGCATCGCGCACGCGGCTGATGCGGGCGAGGCCCATGTCGATGCCGACCGGGTGCGCGGTTTCCAGGTGGGCCAGCCAGTCAGGCAGATTGTCGAAAGTAGGCATGCGAACTGTGTGTGGCGCGGCTTTGGGGAAACCTGCCGCGCAAAAACAAGAAGCGCGGACTCTCGCCCGCGCTTCGGTTCAACAGGTGTGGCGCATCAGGCCAGTGCGTCGGCCGGTTGCTTCTGCAGCAGCGCGAGCAGCTCGGCGATCTCACGGCGCATGTTGCGGCGGTCGACGATCATGTCGATGGCGCCCTTCTGCAGCAGGAATTCGGCACGCTGGAAACCTTCCGGCAGCTTCTCGCGCACGGTTTGCTCGATCACGCGCGGGCCGGCAAAGCCGATCAGCGCGCGGGGCTCGGCGATCACGACGTCGCCCATGAAGGCGAAGCTGGCGGACACGCCGCCCATGGTCGGATCGGTCA
>CAJXMR010000050.1 GCA_913056305.1 uncultured Ralstonia sp. | reverse complement strand
GCGGGCGCCAACCGCGAGCTGTTCACGCTGGCGCAGACCGATCCGCTGCGCATCTATCTGTATGTGCCGCAGGCGTATTCGCAGCAAGTGAAGGCCGGGCAGGACGTGGCCGTAACGCTGGCGGAACTGCCCGGCCAGGTCTTCCACGGCACCATCGCGCGCATGTCCAGCGCCATCGACCCGACCACGCGCACCATGCAGGTGGAAGTGTCGCTGCCCAACAAGGACGGCCGCCTGATGCCTGGTGCCTACGTGCAGGTGGCCATGGCCGGCAGCGCCGCCGACCCCGGCCAGCCCGCCTTCGTGGTGCCCACCAACACGCTGCTCTTCCGCAAGGAGGGCCCGCGCATTGCCGTGGTGGAGAACGGCCATATCAACCTGCGCCTCATCACCATCGGGCGCGACTACGGCCGTACGGTCGAGATCGTCGCCGGCCTGAAGGCGGGCGATGCATTGGTGCTCAATCCGGCCGATTCGATCGAACAGGGTGAGGCGGTGACCGTGGTGCCCGCCCAGGCGCCCGCGGCTTCCGCACCGCGCGCATCATGAACACGCTCGTCGTGCGCCGTACCGCAATCGCTGCCGCGCTGGCCGCAGGGCTGGCGGGCTGTTCGCTCGCCCCGCACTACGAGCGTCCGGCCCTGGACGTGCCTGCCCACTGGCAGGCCGAAGCGCCCTGGCGTGCCGCCCAGCCCGCCGACGATGCGCCCAAGGGCCCGTGGTGGCAGCGCTTCAACGACCCGCAGCTCAACCAGTTGATGGCGCAGGCGCTGCGTGAGAACCAGTCGCTCAAGGTGGCGGTGTCGAACCTGGAGCAGGCCCAGGCGCTGACCCGCGTGGCGCGTGCCAGCCTGCTGCCGCAAGTCACGGCCAGTGCCAACGGCGCGCGCATCCGCACCTCGGCCGACCGGCCGCTGTCGTCGTTCACCAGCCCCGTCGTGTCGACCGTGCAGAACGACTTCGTGGTGCGTGCCGATGTCAGCTACGAGGCCGACCTGTTCGGCCGCGTGCGCAACACCGTCGCCAATGCATCCGCCAATGAAGAGCAGGCGGCCGCCAACCTGGAGAATTTCCGCCTGCTGCTGAGCGCGCTGGTGGCCACCACCTGGTACAACCTGCGCGAGACCGATGCGGAGATCGCCGTCGTGCAGGCAGGGCTGGCGCTGCAGCGCAAGGCGCTCGACTTCGTTAGCTCGCGCCATCAGGACGGCATTGCTTCCGGGCTGGACCTCGCGCAGCAGCAGGCGCTGGTGGACACCACCGCCACGCAGGCCGAGCTGCTGATCAAGCAGCGCACCCAGTACGAGCACGCGCTGGCCACGCTGGTCGGCACGCCGGCACCGGTGTTCCACGTCGATCCGGTGCCGCTGGCCGGGTCGCCGCCCGTCATTCCGGTGGCGCTGCCGTCAGACGTGATCGAACGCCGCCCCGACGTGGCTGCTGCCGAGCGCGGCGCCGCTGCCGCCAACGCTTCGGTGGGCGTGGCGCGCGCCGCGTTCTTCCCGAGCGTGATGCTGAATGGCGGCGGCGGTTGGGAGGCGCGCGACCTCGCGCTGCTGTTCTCGGCGCCGTCGATGCTGTGGTCATTCGGCACGCAGATCGCGCAGACGGTGTTCGATGCGGGCCGCACGCGCGCCCGTGTCGACTTTGCCAACGCGGGCTACCAGGGTGCGATCGCCAACTACCGGCAGACCGTGCTCGGCGCGTTGCAGGAAGTGGAAGATGGCCTGGCCGGGCTGCAAACGCTGGACCGCGCCGCCACACAGGCCCATGCGGCGGTGGAAAGCGCGCGCAAGGTCTATGACATCGCCAGCGTGCGCTACGAAGGCGGGCTCGCCACCTCGCTGGACGTGATCACCGCGCAGCAGTCGCTGCTCAACAACCAGCGCACCGCCGTGCAGATTCTCGGCCAGCAGATGACGACCGCGGTGTTCCTGGTCAAGGCGGCCGGCGGTGACTATCAACCCGGCACGCCGCCGACGACGCAGCGCTAAGCCACCTGCCGCAGAAAGCGCGCGCCGGCAAACAGGCCACCCAGCCAGCTAAGCAGCAGCGCCGCGCCCGCCAGCGATTCAACCGCTTCAACAGTGCCCTCCGGCAGCCAGGCTCGCGCGGCCAGCAGGCCCCACGCCAGCGCGGCGGCAGCCAGCACGCTCACCGCCAGCGCGCCCAGGCCGGTCGCGAGGGTCCGGCCAACCGGCGGATGCACATGCGCGGGCGGGCACAACACCGCCATGCGCGCACGCACATACGCGGTCGTGCGATCGCTGTCCGATGCCGCCGCGTGATGTCGCATCACGTGCATCCAGGTTTCGGTATCCAGCATGCCGGTGGTCAGCTCATGCGCGACCCGGCGCAGCGCGGCGCGTTCGCGGGCATGCTCGGTGGCATCGGTCGGGCTTTCACCGCGGGCGGGGCGATCGAGCCCGGCGGGCGCCAGGGCGGGATCATCTGCGTGCACCTCGTGCCGGTATGTCACCCGCAGGCGGCGGGACCACGTGGCATAGGCCATCGTCATCACCGGGATGAGCACCTCCATGCCGCCCACCAGCGCCAGTGCCAGCGGGTCGCCATCGCGCCCCTGCCACAGCAGGTAGCCTGCCCACAACAGCTGCAGCAGGCCGAAGGCAAACAGCGCCGGCGCAAACCAGCGCAGACGCATGAAGGCCGCCGACAGCAGCCCCACTGGCAGCACCACCTGCAGCAGCCGCACCGCCGACACCACGCCGGCCACACGTGGCACGGCGCCATGCATCCACTGCATGGCCAGGACAGTGCCGCCTTGCACCACCGGCAAGGTATTGAGCCACAGCACCGCGATCAGCCACCCCCGGACCCCATAGAGCCGGTGAGCCCGCGCGTGTGCTGCCGAAATTGCAATCCACGTTCCCCGCATGACGCTCCCCCGTCCGGACCCGCAATGCATCATGACCGCATTCCGCTGGCGGTGTCCGGCTTTGTGCGGATTGTGTCATTGATGCCGGAACGGCCGTCCCCTACCGGCGGGGGGACATGTTTGCAATGTTTTCAAGAACGACGAAAACCCAATGCGGACAAGGCTTTGCGGGAGAAATCAATCTGTTCACATCTGAATTTCATAAATGTGAATGTTGTTTTGACCCGGCGTTAACCAACGGAAACACACATCCTGCTAATGGGCGGCGGACGCCTCAGATGGCGCCCTCCAAATACCGCACATCCGCCCCCACGCAGCACGCCAACACTTCCGCATCCTCCTTGCTGGCCGACAGATACACATGCCCGACCGCGCTGTCGAAATACAGGCTGTCGCCAGGCGAGAGCTGGAACACGTCGCCGTTCTCGAAGCGCAATTCGAGCTTGCCGCCCAGCACGAAGACGAACTCCTCGCCGGGGTGGCGGATGTAGTCAGGAAAATCCTCCACCGACCGCGCGCGGATGTGTGCGCGCATCGGCACCATGCGCTTGCCGGTCAGCGCGTCGGCCAGCATGCCGTACTCATAGTTGGGCGTGTCGTAGATGACCTGCCCGCCCGACGGCGTGAAGGTCGGCCGCACTGGCCCGGCATCCGGCGTGCGGCGACGGCCCAGCAGTTGCTCGAACTCCAGTTCCAGCGCATGCGCCAGGCCGGCAAACTTCTCATAGGTGAGCGCGATGTCGCCGCGCTCGGCCTTGGAAATGGTGGACAGCGCCACGCCCGAGCGCTCCGACAGCTCCTGTAGCGTCAGCCCGCGCGCCTTGCGCGCTTCACGGATGCGCGCGCCCACCTCCTGGTGGTTGAGCTGAGCGGGGGTGTCGTCGACGGAGTCGTCGGATTGGACGGCGGCTTTTGTGCGGGTGGCCACGCTGGAGGTCTCCGGGTTTTCTCGTATACGAGAATCACTTTTTTCTCGTATACGATAACTTAAACCATTTCCGCCTCCAACCTGCAGGAGCGCCCACCGTGTCGACACTCGCCCTGGACAGCCGCCCCGCGCTGTCGCGCACGCAAGTCATTGCCGCCACCACCATTGGCACGGCGCTGGAGTTCTACGACTTCACCATCTACAGCTACTTCGCGATCCAGATCGGGCAGCTGTTCTTTCCGTCGGCCTCGCCGGTCAACCAGTTCCTGTTGTCGATCGGGGTGTTTGGCGTGGGCTTTGTGGTGCGGCCGCTGGGCGGGGTAGTGATCGGCGCCTATGCCGACCGCGCCGGGCGCAAGAAAGCGATGGTGCTGACCATCATGATGATGGCGCTGTCCTGCGCGCTGATCGCCACCGCGCCCACCTATGCCGTGGCGGGCATCTTCGCGCCGATGATCGTGCTGGCCGCGCGCCTGATGCAGGGCTTCGCGGCGGGCGGCGAGTTCGGGCCGGGCACCACGCTGCTGGTCGAATACGCATCGGACCGCACGCGCGCGTTCTTCGCGAGCTGGAACTTCGCGGCGACGGCGCTG
The DNA here is from genome assembly GCA_913056305.1 of uncultured Ralstonia sp. Taxonomy (GTDB): domain Bacteria; phylum Pseudomonadota; class Gammaproteobacteria; order Burkholderiales; family Burkholderiaceae; genus Ralstonia. Next base: position 23,234 of record CAJXMR010000050.1, on the reverse strand, counting down.
GGGCTAGCGCTTGGCGCGGCGGTGGCCACGCTCATCAACGTGACGCTCAGCAAGGAGGCGGTGCTGGCCTGGGGCTGGCGGCTGCCATTCCTGCTGGGCATCTTCGCGGCGCCGGCCGGCATGCTGATCCGTCGGCGGCTGGAAGAGACGCTGGAAGACCGCGCCCCCGGCCAAGCCAAACCGCAAGGCGCGCTCAAGGCCGCGCTGACCACGCATCTGAAGCTGACCATCCTCGGCACGTTTGCCGAGCTGGGCGGCTCGGTGTCGGTGTACATCACGGCGTTCTTCCTGCCGAGCCACGCGGTGCGCACGCTGCATCTGTCGCCTACGGCTGCCGTGGTCTCGGGCGTGGTCAGCTCGCTGGTGCTGTTCGTGGTCGCGCCGATTGCCGGGCGGCTGGCTGATCGCTATAGCCGCAAGCGCGTGCTGGTCACCTCGCGCATCATCATGCTGCTGGCGGTGACTCCGGCGTTTGCGTTCCTGGGCGCGCATCCGACGCCGCTGGCGCTGTACGCGGTGTCGGCGCTGCTGGCGGTGTTCGTGGCCGCGCAGATCGTGCCGGTGCTGGTGATGATTCCCGAGCTGTTTCCCAAGCACGTGCGCGCCACGGGCATTGCGCTCACGTATGTGGTGAGCGCATCGTTCTTCGGCGGGTTCTCGCCATTCATCGCGAGCTGGCTGGTGGAGCGCTCCGGCAATCCGCTCGCGCCGGCGTGGTATGTGGCGGCCGCATGCCTGGTGTCGCTGGTGCCGGTGATCTGGCTGAAGGACCGTACGGGCCAAGCGCTCTGAAAGGAGGATCGATGTCGCACTACGCTGAACTCGTCAGCCGCACCGCGGTGGAGCTGCGCCGCATGATCGGCGCCAAAGAGATCTCGCCGGTCGAGCTGCTCGATGCCTGCATCGAACGGATCGAGGCCATCAACCCCGCTGTCAATGCCGTTACGGCGACGTGCTATCCGCAAGCTCGCGAAGCCGCTCGGGCCGCTGAACGCGCGGTGCTGGCCGGCGAGCCGCTCGGCTTGCTGCATGGCCTGCCGCTCGGCGTGAAGGATCTGGAAGACACCGCCGGCCTGCTCACCACCTATGGCTCGCCCACCGCGCGCGGCAACGTGCCAGCGCGCGACGTGGTGCTGGTAGAGCGCCTGCGCGCGGCGGGCGCCGTGCTGGTGGCCAAGACCAACGTGCCGGAGTTCGGCGCGGGCGCCAACACGCGCAACCCGGTGTGGGGCGCCACCGGCAACCCGTTCAACCCGATGCTGAACGCGGGCGGATCGTCCGGCGGCGCGGCGGCGGCGCTGGCGTGCGACATGCTGCCGGTCTGCACCGGCTCCGACACCGGCGGCTCGCTGCGCATTCCCGCTTCCAAATGCGGCGTGGTTGGCTTCCGGCCATCGCCGGGGCTGGTGCCGAACTCGCGCAAGCTGCTGGGCTGGACGCCCATCTCCGTGGTCGGCCCGATGGGGCGCACGGTGGCCGAGGCCTGCCTGCAACTGGCCGCCACGGCGGGCCTCTCTGCGGGCGATCCGCTCAGCTATCACGTCGATCCACTCAGCTTCGCCATGCCGGATTCCATCGACCTGAGCACCCTGCGCGTCGGCTGGACAGAAGACTTCGGCTGCTGCGATGTCGACGCCGACATCCGCGCGCTGTTCCGCGAACGCATGGCCGCCATCGCGCCGATGTTCCGCCAGTGCGAGCCCATATCGTTCGACCTGGGCGACGTGCACCGCTGCTTCGACGTGATCCGCGCCGAGAGCTTCGTCGCCGGCATGCGCGATGCCTACGCGCGCGACCCGGCCTCGCTCGGCCCCAACACGCGCGCCAACTACGAGCTGGGCGCATCGATGACGCTCGCCGACTGCGCCTGGGCCCAGGCCGAGCAGACGCGCATCCTCAAGCGCTTCCAGGCCGCGTTTGCCAACTACGACGTGATCCTGTCGCCCACCACACCGGTGTCGCCGTTCCCGTGGAGCGAGCTGTACGCCACGCACATCGACGGCCGCGCGCAGGCGAACTATTACCGCTGGCTGGCGCTGACGTATGTGGTCACGCTCACGACGCACCCCGCGTTGTCGCTGCCGTGCGGCGTCGACCAGGCCGGCATGCCGTTCGGGCTGCAGATCGTCGGCCCCTTCCATGGCGACCGCAAGACGCTGGCCGTGGCGCATGCGCTTGAGCAGGCTTTCGACGCGTCTGCTACGCTGCGGCGGCCGCGTCCGGACCTCGCCAAGCTTGCGCAGCCGACGCCGGCACTGCGCTCCATCGTCACCGCGCCGCCGGTGTTCGATGCCGCCGCAAGCAACACGAGCGGCACGGGCACCTCGGCAGTCTGAACCACCAACGGACCAACGAACCTCACCTCGACATGACCGACATCCAACGCCTGCACACCAACGCCCGCATGAGCCAGATCGTGATCGCCAACGGCATCGTGCATCTGGCCGGCCAGGTGCCCGACATCGACTACAAGTCGATCACCGAGCAGACCAACAACATTCTCACCCGCATCGACAAGCTGCTGGCCGAAGCCGGCGTGGACAAGACGCGCCTGATCTCCGCCAACATCTGGCTGACCGACGCCAAGCACTTTACCGAACTGAACGCCGCGTGGGAAGCCTGGGTGCCGGCCGGCCATGCGCCCACGCGCGCCTGCGTGCAGTCGGGCCTGATGCGCCCGGGCATCGACGTGGAAATCGCCGTCACCGCGCTCGCCCAAGCCTGAGACGGCCATGCGCTTTGACACCCTCGTGCTGGGCGCCGGCATTGTCGGCGTCTCGGTGGCGGTGCACCTGCAGCAGCGCGGGCGCGCCGTCGCCCTCGTTGATCGCCGTGCGCCGGGCTTGGAGACGTCGTTCGGCAATGCCGGGCTGATCCAGCGCGAGGGCGTCTACCCCTATGCCTTCCCGCGTGACCTGCCGACGCTGCTGCGCTATGCGACCAACACGTCGGCGGATGTGCATTACCACCTGGGTGATCTGCCGAGGCTGCTGCCGTTTCTGTGGCAGTACTGGCGCAACTCGCATCCGGCGCGGCACGCGGCCATTGCGCGCGCATACGCGCCGCTCATCGCGCACAGCGTGACCGAGCACCGCGCGCTGGCCGAGGCGGCGGGCGCCAGCGGGCTGATCCGCCCGATCGGCTGGATCAAGGTGTTCCGCAACGCCGCCACGCAGGACGAGGAAACGCGCGCCGTGGAGCGCTGGCAGCGCGAGTACGGCGTCGGCTACGAAACGCTGGACCCGGCCCGCCTGCGCGCGGCCGAGCCGCATCTCGACCCATCGCTGCTGGGCGGGCTGCGCTATACGGACTCCGATTCCGTGAGCGATCCGAATGCGCTGGTGACGGCGTATGCGCAGTATTTCGAGCAGATCGGCGGCCGCCTGTTTGAAGGCGATGCGACCTCGCTCACCAGCAATGCACCATGGCTTGTGCAGACCACGCAGGGCGAAGTGCGTGCTGACAACGTCGTCGTGGCGCTGGGGCCGTGGGCGGACGTCATCACCTCGCGCCTGGGCTATCGCCTGCCGCTGGCGGTCAAGCGCGGCTACCACATGCATTACGCCCCTGCGCCGGGCACGCAGCTGAACCACCCAGTGCTCGACGCCGACGGCGGCTATGTGCTGGTGCCGATGGCACGCGGTATCCGCTTGACCACGGGCGCCGAACTCGCGCACCGTGACGCACCCAAGACGCCCGTCCAGCTGAACGCCGTCGAGCCCGCCGCCCGCAAGCTCTTCCCGCTGGCCGAGCGCGTGGATGCCGAGCCGTGGATGGGCGCACGCCCCTGCACGCCCGACATGCTGCCGATCATCGGGCCCGCGCCGCGCCATGCCGGCATGTGGTTCGCGTTTGGGCACGCACACCACGGTCTGACGTTGGGCCCGATCACTGGGCGATTAATTGCGGAAATGATGGCGGGTGAGACGCCCATCGTGAACGCTTGCCCGTTCCGGCCTGAGCGTTTCTAAGCGGCCAGGCGGCACGGACGCAATCCACCGCACGGTTCGAGCCGCTCAGCAACTCTGGTGGAGCACGGATGGCTTGTCGATCGGCAACCAATTCGCGCGAGCTTCCGGGGCGGAGGAGCGGCTCTTTCCACTGACTGCCAACTCGAGCAGGCGGCAACGTGGGCCGCATGTTTGCCGTCGGTAAATGCGATGGCCGTGGAAGGCGTCCAGTCGCTTGCCTGACCGCACCCCGAAATCCCGTCACTTTGCCGATCCGGGCTCCTCGCAAGACGTTGGCTGACCCGATAGTTGGCCATTCAAGGCCGGCCAGCCGCCGCAAGCATCGGAAAGGACTCCGGAACATGGACTTAGGGCTCACAGGCAAGACGCTGATCGTCACGGGCGGCGCATCCGGCATCGGCAAGGCGTGCGTGCAGGCCGCGTTGCGAGAGGGTGCGCACGTCGCCATCCTCGACCGCGACATCGAACAGGGGCACGCGATCGCTCGTGAACACGACGGTCTCGAATTGATCGTCATTCCGGCCGACGTGACGGATGAATGCTCGGTTGCCTCAGCGGTCGAGACGGTCGTCGCCCGCTTTGGCGGCATCGACTCGCTGATCGCATGCGCCGGCATCTCGGGGCCGATCGGCAAGATTGTCACGGGCATTGCGCAAGACGAATGGGACCGTGTCATGGCCGTCAACGTTCGCGGAGTCTATCTCTGTGCCAAGCATGCGTTGCCCCATCTGGAAGCACGCGCCAACGCCACCATCGTTTTGGTGGCATCGGACAGCAGCCTCTTTGCAAGCGCGGGCATGAGCGCCTACTGCGCGTCGAAAGCGGCCGCGCTCATGCTCGCCAAGGGGCTTTGCGTCGACCACCCTCGGGTGCGTGTGAACAGCGTCTGTCCGAGCGTGGTTGACACGCCGATGTCCCGCCGCGACCTCGGGCTCGAAACGCGTGGCTTCGACGGCGCCGGCGTGCCGGCCATCGCACCGGCGGACGTCGCGCGCCACGTGCTCTTCTACGCATCGCCGGCAAGCGCGCCGGCCAATGGCACCGCCGCCGTGCTCGACTTCGGCTACGCAGTGCGCTCGAGCTTTCCTGAATTCGCATTTGCCTGAGCCAGCACGCCCTGCTCGGCAACTCGGCGGACCATGCCTTTGCCATTTTCGGGTCCCATACGCCGCCCGCCGGTTCGCATACTCGCCCCTGGCATCCGCCGCCCCGGTCAGATCAGAACGGGGCATCAACGACATCGACATCTGCCATGACCGAAACCAATTGGATCTCCGTAGGCGACCTCGGAACGAGCTTCGCCATCTCGAGCCACGCACTCACACCTGTCGCCGATCTCGCAGGCCAGGCGTACGACATTGACTTTGCCGGCGACGTCATCACGCACACGTTCGTCGACGGCGAGACGCTGCGCTGGAGCGTCAAGGGCACCGCACAGTCCGGCACCGACACGTATCGTGCGACCTCGCCGCGCGAGGGCATCTACTTTGTCGATTTCATCAAATCGTCGGAGCGTGCGACGTCGGTCAGCCTCGTGCTCGACCCGCAGCGCGGCATCGCGACAGCCGTCGTCGGCACGCTGCCAGACCAGGCGCGCGCAAGCACGCCTGCCGTCGAGCTTGCGCGGCAAAAGCGCGAGCTGACTAGCGTCGACGTGCAGATTCTGTCAGGCGTCATCGACAGCGCATTCGACGCCGCATCGCCCGTTCATGAAGACACGGACGAGCTGGTCGGCAAGCGCGTGCTGTACCGCTACAACCCGCACGAGTGCTACGAGCACGTGTATCTGAACGACAGGATGTATGCGTGGCACTGCATCTCCGGCGTGGAGCAAGGGCTTGCCGATGCGGACCGCTGCCACTACCGCAAGATCCGCGACAGCCTCTATCTTTTCATCTGGCGCGAGAAGGTCGTGCCGACGCTCGGCATCATCGTCATCGACCTGGAAGCGTGCAAGACCACCGGCAAGATCTTCGGCTACGCGGGCGACGACTTCGGCAAGCTCGTCAACTTCCCGGTCGGCGCCTACGCGACCGTGCTCAATACGACGACGGTGCCCGCATGAAGCCTCGGTTCGCAGGCCACGTAGCGCTCGTCACGGGCGGCGGCACCGGCATCGGGGCAGCAACCGCAGCGCGTTTGCGCGAGGAGGGCGCGCACGTGTACGTGCTCGGCCGGCGCGAGGCACCGCTCAATGCGGTGGCCGAAGCCTTCGGCGCGATCCCGCTGGTTGCCGACGCTGCTGACCCGGTCCAGGTCCGCCATGCGCTCGCATGCATCACCGACCATCACGGCCGGCTCGACGTCGTGGTCGCCAACGCGGGCGGTTTTGGCTTCGGCGCCATCGGGCAGACAGCCGATGACGACTGGCGCCGCGCGTGCCGCGCCAACCTGGATACCGCCTTCGTCGTCACGCGCGAAGCGCTGCCCAGACTGATCGAGAGCCACGGCACCATCGTCGTCGTGAGTTCGATCGCGGGCCTCGCAGCGGGCCCCGAAGCCGCCGGCTACGTGACCGTCAAGCACGCGCTGATCGGCCTCACACGCTCCCTCGCCCGCGACTACGGGCGCCACGGCGTACGTACGAACGCCGTGTGCCCCGGCTGGGTGCGCACCGAAATGGCCGACGATGAAATGCGCACGCTGATGTCGGCACGCGGCCTGTCCACGCTGGATGACGCCTATGCGCTTGCCACGCGCGACGTGCCGCTCGGGCATGCCGCCGAGGCAGGCGAGATTGCCTCGGTGATCGCATTCCTCGCCTCAGACGACGCGAGCGCGATGAACGGTGCAGTGGTGGTAGCAGATGGCGGCGCGACCATCGTCGATGTGCCGACACTGGCATTTGCCGAGCCTGCGACTAGATAGGCACGGTTGATCGCCCAGAACATGCCTGCCTTAGCAAGCTTTGCGGCCGTCTCACCGGCTGTACCAGCAGTCATTCAATATCGCCCGCTTCGGCCTATGCTGCCACTGTTCCAGACCCGCTGGGCAGCGTAGCAGGCGAGCCCCCGACCGGGGCGATCACTCATTGCCAATTTGGGCTAAGTGCCGCAACTTGGGACCCCTACACTGGGCGCCAGATCGCATGTCATCGTCTGCCTGGGCCCGCCGGACCGGCATCTCACGAAATTCAATGGCGTGTGCGGAAGCATCGAGGAGTCTTACACATGGCTATCGCAACCGGAGCGCAGGAGTCAGCCGAGCTGAGGCGTGAAGCGCTGGGGCTCGGTTTCATCATCTTCTTTGTGATCTCCGCAGCCGGTCCGCTCGTCGCGCTCGCGGGCGGCGTGCCGATCGGCATCATGCTCGGCAACGGCGCGGGCACGCCCGCGCTGCTCATCGCCACGGTCGTGATCCTGTTGGCGTTCTCGGCGGGCTATACGTCGATGGCGCGCTACGTCACGAATGCCGGCGGCTTCTATGCTTTTGCGGCACGCGGGCTTGGCGGCAACGTCGGCGGCGCCGCAGCTTTGCTTGCACTGCTCGGCTACAACACGATGCAGATCGGGCTGTACGGCATGTTCGGCACGGTCACGTCCGGGTTTCTCGCGCAGCATCTCGACGTCAGCGTGCCTTGGTGGGTGTGCGCATTCGCCGCGATGGCGAGCATCGCGGTCTTCGGCTACAGGCAGATCGACCTCTCCGCCAAGGTGCTGTCCATCCTCGTGATTGGCGAATACCTCGTCGTGCTGGTGCTCGATGTGGCGATCCTGAAGGCCGGCGGCCAGGCCGGCCCCACGCTGGCGCCGTTCACGCAGCGCGCAATCTTCAGCGGCACGCCGGCCATCGGCCTGCTGTTCTGCTTTGCGATGTTCATCGGCTTTGAGGCCACGACCATCTACAGCGAAGAAGCCAAGGACCCGCATCGCACGATTCCACTCGCAACCTACCTGTCGGTGTTGCTGATCGGCGGCTTCTATGCGTTCTCCGTCTGGTGCATGGTGGTGGGCGCCGGCGCCGATTCGATCGTGAAAGCCATCTCCACCCTGCAGGACCCGACGACTTTCCTCTACGCACTGTCCGACCGCTATGCGAACAAGAGCCTGACGCTGGCGATGAGCGTGCTGTTCATCACCAGCGTGTATGCGGGGCTGCTGGCGTTCCACAACTCGGCGGCGCGCTACTTCTTTGCCAGCGGTCGCGAAGGGCTGCTCTCAAAGGCACTCGGGCGGACTCATCCGGTGCACCAGAGCCCGCACAATGGGTCGCTGCTGCAGTCCGCGCTGGCCGCCGTGGTTGTGCTCGGCTTCGTCGTCGCCAAAGCCGACCCGGTGCTGACGCTGTTCTCGTGGCTCACCAACATCGCCACGTTGTGCGTGATCGCACTGATGGCGCTGACGACACTCGCCGTCATCCGCTACTTCAAGTACGGCAATCCAGGCGCCCCGGAAGGCACGCTGCGCGTGTTCGTCCTACCGCTGTTGTCGGGCATTGCGCTGTGCGCCGTGCTGCTGCTTGCCATCGCCAACTTCTCCGTCCTCACCGGGGCAAGCAAAACGGTGTCCTACGCGCTGACCGCTTCGCTGCCGATCGCTGCCATCACGGGCCTGCTGCTGGCCGGCAGGCTCAAGACGCGCAACCCCATCCTCTTCAGCCAGCTCGGCAACTCGAAGATCTAGGACCGCTTCACAAGCCAGACCAACACAAGCGTCGACGCAAAACGTCGACGCTCCGGGCCCTCTTTTTCTCGACGATCCTCAAGATGAACAAGCTCGACTCCCTCACCTACTACGCGGCGACCAAGAAATACGACTTGCGTTTCCCCACGCTTCAGGACGATATCGACGCCGACGTGGTCGTGATCGGCGGTGGATTCTCCGGCATCAATACCGCGCTCGAACTCGCCGAGCGCGGCATCAAGAATATCGTCGTGCTCGAGGCCAAGCACCTGGGCTATGGTGGCACCGGCCGCAACGGTGGCCAGATCATGGCAGGCATCGGCCACGATCTCGACGCCATCGCCAAGCATGTCGGCGAAGCGGGCCTCAAGGAGATCTTCAAGATCAGCAACCTCGGCGCGGGCATCATCCGCGAGCGCATCGCCAAATACGGCATCGATGCGGACTTCCGCAACGGCTATGCCTACCTGGGCTTCAACAGCCGCCAGGAGAACACACTGCGCGCGTGGGAGGCCAGCTTCAAGTCCGTCGACCCGGACACGGAGATCCGGCTCTACACCGGCCAGGACGTGCAGAAGGTGGTCGGCTCCGATGTGTACAAAAGCGCCTTGCTGCATATGGGCGGCGGCCACGTCCATTCGCTGAACCTGCTGCTGGGCGAAGCGCAGGCGCTCAGCAGCCACGGCGCGCGCATCTATGAAAACAGCCCGGTGATCGGCGTTGAGTACGGCGACCGCGTGGTTGTGCGCACCGCGATGGGCTCCGTCCGTGCCTCGAAAATGCTGTGGGCGTGCAACGCTTTCCTGGACGGCCTCGAACCGGAGATCTACAAGAAGACCGTCAACACGTACGCATTCCAGCTTTGCACCGAGCCGCTGCCGGAGGACCTGATCAAGCGCATCAGCCCGATCCGCGGTGCATACAGCGACATCCGACCCATCATCGACTACTACCGCGTGACCAACGACAACCGCCTGCTGTTCGGCAGCGCGACGGCCCTGCTCGACTACGTCCCCAGCGACCTGAAGGCGTGGAATCGGAGCCTGATGCTGAAGGTCTTCCCGTATCTGAAAGACGTCAAGATCGACCTTGCCTGGGGCGGGCCGCTGTGCTGCGGCGCGAATCTCTTTCCGCAGATCGGCTCGCTCAAGCAGCATCCGAACGTGTTCTACGTCCAAGCCTACGCGGGCTTTGGCGTGACGCCCAGCCACATCGTCTGCAAGGTGCTCGCCGAGGGCATGAGCGAAGGCTCGGCGCGCTACGACCTGCTGAGCTCCGTGCCGCACCTCGACATCTTTGCCAAGGACCAGCTGCGCGCCGTAATGACGACCGCCGGCAAGGCCTGGAACCAGGTCAGCGGCTACTGGAAGGGCCGCCGGTAAGCCTGCGCTGCCAGGCACACGTTTCTCAACCGACCAACGGAGTCGACATCAATGCATAGCATCAAACTCGGTACGTTTCCGCCAGACCTCGACGCATGGGGCACTGTTGCCGATCTGGGTTCGACGATCCTCGAAGGCGAGGTAAAGGCCTTCGGCAAGGTGCACTTCGGCACGCCCACTTCGCCCGTCAGCGCCGGCTACTTCGCGTGCACGAAGGGCAAGTTCAACATGACCTACCCGTTCAGCGAACAGGCGACGGTGGTCGAAGGGGAATGCGTGCTGCGCAACGAGCGCACCGGCGAAGCGGTCCACTACAAAGTCGGCGACAGCTGGTTTATCGAGAAGGGCACGCCGATCGCGTGGGAGATCCTATCGGAGCGGTTCACCAAGCACTACTTCGCGGTGGTCTGAGCGCGCCGTCGCGTCGCGGAGGGCAACTCGCCGAACATGCGGTGATAGTCCTCGCGAAAATGCGACGGGTGCCAGAACCCCCATTGCGCGGCGATGTCCCCGACGCCCAGCGCAAGCGTGCGCGATGACTTCAACATGCGCCGCGTGCCGTTCAGGCGCACCGCTTTCAGATAGGTGAGCGGCGCCACGCCGAGCACGTCCTCAAAGCAGTATTGCAGCGTACGGCGCGATACGTTGATCTCCTTGCAAAGCGCGCCGATGCTGATCGGCTCCGTCACGTTGTCGTGGATAAACGCCATCGCGCGCGCGACCACGCGCCGCCGCGCGATCCAGACCGGTCGTCCCGTCGCCCGGTCCGGATCGCGCAGCGCCGGCGCGGCAAGCGCCGTCTCCAGTTCGTCCAGTGCCGTCTGTGCCAGCGCGGCATCCGGCATTCGCCCCTCGTGCTCGCCGTCTGGACGCCCGGCGAAGGTCTCAAGCATCCGCTCGATCAGTTGCTGCAGCTCCCTCGTGGCTGCCGGATTTGCGCAGATCACGCCGGAGCCCACACCGGCCTTGCCCACACCGGCCTTCGGCGCATCGAATCGCAGCTCGGCAAGCCGCGCAATGGGCAGGACAAGGCCCACCGTACGCATGGTCCGCGCCGTACGGAAGTCGAGTTCCTCCCCTTCTCCCAGCATCATCAGTTCGCCGCCGGTCAGGGAGCTGCCGCAGAACACAGCCCGACCCTCCACTTCGGCGGCAATCGCGAACCCGCGCGCATTCGCGCGGATGCTACCCATCTCGTGAATCGACTGGTTCGTGTGCTCGCAGTAGATCTGTACGTCACCGAACGAGACTTCGACAAACCTGCCGTGGAAACGCCCCGCGCTCAATTGATCGAAGCGTTGTTCGAACACGGTCAGGCCGTGGGCCAAGTCGTCGACGTCGTCGGTTTCGAAACGCGTGACGCAGCAGGGAAGCAGGGTTTCCATCGCTCAGGCCCTCGACCGCCGTTCATGTTGCGCAAAGGTGATGCCTCGCATCACCTCGCTCGTCAGGCTTGCTTGCGCGCGCTCTTGAGCGCAAACGCCCCGTCGCCCAGCAGGAACAGGACGATCAGGCAAACCAGCCAGAACGCCGGGTACTCCCACCCGCCGTCCTTGTTGGTGTACAGCCACCCATTTGCTGCGTGGACCGTGACGATCGCGCCCGCCAGGTCGATGGCCAGCGGGATCGCGAAGTACTGCGCATACCAGCCGACGATCAACGCGGCCCCGCCCACCAGTTCCAGCGCGATCACCGCGTAGGCCAATGGCCCGGGCAAACCCAGCGAGGTGAAGAACTCGACGGTGCCGGGAATCGTGAAGACCAGGATCTTCAGCAAGGCGTGGGCGACAAACAGCACGCCAAGGCTGACACGCAGCAGGAAGGCAGCAAACGGAGCGGAATTTTCGCGAATCATGGTGAAACCCAGTTGATAACCAGTACGGCAGAGAGGCGCCTGCCAATGCGCATAGGAAACCTCAAACCGACGCAGCCGCGTCGGCATGCCGGCGCCCCGGATCGGCAAAGCTGGCATAGGCGGAGTGTCGGCAGCTCACCAGGGACAACGCTTCGTGAACCCGCCGGATCATTCGGCCTTCAGGACGCCGCCCTTCGAAAGCAGCAGTGGTTGGCTTGCACTTTCCTTCGCGGTGTCGGGCACGATGAGCGCGGTCAGTGCCGCTCGATCCATCCGCTGTTTTGCCGTGAACCGTTCGTCGCCGCCGGTGCCGCTGATGACGAAACCCTCCAGGCCCACGCCCAGCACGCGGCCGCCTGCCGCAATCAAGCTCGTAATCGACCCGCTGGCGCCCGAATCGATCGACGTCCAGGTGTCGCCGCCGTCACGGCTGCGGTACAGGTGGCCGAGCAACCCGCCAACGAACAGGGCTCCGTCCGTCGCTGCGGTGCCGGCCCATAGACTGCCCTTGTTGCCGGTTTCGCGGTATTCCCACGTGGCGCCGCGATCGCGCGAGCGCAGCACGGTTCCTTTCTCCGCTGCAATGAAGAGCGTGCCGGCGCGGTCGGCGAAGATCCGATAGAGATTGCGGTCCGACTTACCGCCGCCTGGCGGTGCAGGCAACTTCACGACGGCCCACGTGCGGCCACCGTCGTCGGTCTTGAGCAGCAGCGACCAGAGGCCGGCCGCCCAGCCATGCTGGGCATCTTGGAAATACACGGTAAAGAGCGGTTGGTCGATCGACGTATCTGACCGCTGCAGGGCCCACGTCTCCCCGCCATCGGTCGTGGCCAGAATCACACCCCACTGCCCCACGGCCCAGCCGTGCTGCGCATCGGAAAAATAGACCGACGAAAGCGTGGTGGACGCGGGCACCTGCTTCGCTTGCCGATAGGTGCGCCCGCCGTCATCGGACAACAGCATGATGCCGTGCTCGCCGACCGCGACGAGGCGCGCACCGGCATGGGCCGCATCGAGCAGCATGGCGTGCGTTGGATCGGCCCACGCGTGTGCGGGCGTGATCGGCAGCGCCACGGTTGCGCCGCCGCCCGTCTGCCCGAAACTGCTCACGCAAGCACAACACAGGACGATGCCGGCAATTGCGTTCTTGATCATTGCGAAACCTTTCCAGTTGCGTTCGATGTCGTCAGTGGATTCAGTGGCTCAGCAGCCCCGGCGCCCGTACCGGCTTGCGCCGCGGGAAGACCCGCTCGAGCACCACGGCGAGCGCAGGCAGCGCCGTCATCGCCATCACGAGGTTCACGATGAACATGAATGCCAGCAGCTTGCCCATGTCGGCTTGGAACTTGAGCGCCGAGAAGCTCCAGGTGGCCACGCCGATCGCCAGCGTGATCGCCGTGAAGATCGTCGCCACGCCCACCTCGAGCATCGCGTGCTCGACCGCCTTCACGATGGTCTGGCCACTGGCCAGATGCAGTTGCAGGCGGTTGTAGATGTAGAACGCGTAGTCGACGCCGATCCCCACCGCGAGCACCATCACCGGCAGCGTCGCCACCGTCAGGCCGATCTGCAGCTCTTTCATGAACCAGTAGCCAATGAACGTCGCCACCGTCAGGGGCACGCAGCACGCCACCATGGCGCGCAGGTCGCGGTAGGCGAGGAACACGAGCACCAGGATGGCCGCGTAGACGTAAAGCATCATGGGCAGTTCGCTCTGCTCGACTTCATCGTTGGTCGCGGCCAGCACGCCGGCGTTGCCGGCCGCCAGCCGGATCGTGACGCCGTCGAGCTGGTGTGTCGCACGGTAGTGCTTGACGTCGTCGAGAATGCGATTGATCGTGGTCGCCTTGTGGTCGGTCAGAAACAGGTGCACTGCGGTCATGCTGCAGTCCTTGTTCATGTAGCCCTTGACCCGGCCGATCTCGGCCGAGATCGCCCCGTAGTTGCCGGAATCGATCGGCACCACGCTCATCTTCGGGTTGCCTTCGTTGTAGCCCTCGTTGTAGGTGCGCAGCATTGCCGGATAGGATTGCACCGAGACCACCCCAGGCTCGCGCTGCATCGTCGCCGCGAAGTCGTCTTCAAACACGCCGACCGCCGGGTTGTCGCAAGCTGCTCCCTTCGATTCGAACACGACCGTCAGCCAGTCGAGTCCGATGTCGTAGTTGCTGGCGATGGAGACCGCGTCGTGGTTGAAGCGCGCATCCGCGCGCAGCTCCGGCGCGCCGGGCTGCAGCGTGCCGATCACGCGGTCGCGGCTCTGCCAGGCCGAGACCGCGAACACGAACGCCGTCAGGGCAAGCACGACATACGCGTTGCGCGGCTCGGCCACCCTGGCCAGGCTGCGCAGCCACGCCGAGCGCCGCTCGCGCTTGGCCAGCGCCTGGTCGGCATAGGCCTTCGTGAAGTTGAAGCACGATGCGGCCACGGGCAGCATGATCAGGTTCGTGATGATCTTGTAGCCGACCCCAAGCGACGCCGTGATGGCCAGCTCCCGCACCATCGGGATCGGGATCAGGAGCAGCGTGATGAACGACACGAACGCGGTGATCAGCGCGAGCGTGCCGGGCACCAGCAAACCGCTGAAGCTCTGGCGCGCGGCATCGAACGAACTCTGCCCATGCGACAGCTCACGCACGATGTAGTTGACCTGCTGCACCCCATGCGACACGCCGATCGCAAACACCAGGAACGGCACCAGCACCGCAAGCGGATCCAGGCCGAAGCCGAGCAGCTTGAGCGTGCCGAATTGCCAGACCAGCGAGGTCAGCGAACAGACGATGGGCAGCACCGTGAAACGGACCGAGTGGCTGTACCAGTACACCGCCAGCGCGGTCAGCAGGAGCGCGATGCCACAGAAGCCCAGCACCGCCGTGGCGCCGTCGGCAATGTCGCCGATCTGCTTGGCAAAGCCGATGATCTGGATCTCGTAGCCGGCATCTTCCAGCGGCTTGCGGATCTGGCTCTCGAGCAGGCGGTTGAACGCAACATAGTCGAGCACCTTGCCGGCGCTGTCACGTTCGTTCAGCTCGGCCGTGATCATCGCGCTGTCTTGGCCGTGCGAGACGAGCGTGCCGATATACCCGCCCTCCGTCGCGGCCTTGCGGATCCGCGCCACGACCTCGGGCGTCAACTGGTCTGGCGTGATGGTGCCGTCGATGACCGGATCGGCGCGGAAACCGTCTTCGGTGATCTCATTGACGAAGGCGTTCGGCGTCCACAATGACTGCACGCCCTGGCGGTCGACGTTGGGCAGGAACATGACCGCTTGCGTGGCCTTGTACAGGCGCGTCAGGCCTTCCGACGTCCAGATGTTGCCATCGCGCGCGCGCACCACCACGGTGATGCGGTTGGCGCCGAACAGGTCGCCGCGATATTGCTCAAAGGTCTTGATGTACTCGTGGCCGATTGGCATCTGTTTTTCAAAGCCGGCCTCCATGCGCAACTGCACGGCAAACACGGCCATGACGGCAGTGAAAAGGCCAATCGCGGCCAGCACGACCGCGCGATGCCCGAAAAACCATTTCTCCAGGCGGATGACAAAGCGATTCAACACGGCGCTATCCCTCAAGTCAGTCTGCGGTGCGCATGGCTGCGCACCGGTTCGCCACGCTTGCCGAACTAGAAGTTGCGGGTCACGAACAGGCCCACGAAGTTCCGGTCGGCATAGGGCTGTCCAACGGTCTGATGGCCGCCGTAGAAAACCGTGAAGTTGATGCCGGCCTGCCACACCGTCGGGTTCTGGTTGAACAGCACGTAGAAGTTCAGCGACTTCGCCCCTTGCAGGTAATTGGCCGCGAACGTCGGCGTATAGCCGTACAGCGCGTCGGAGAACGTCACGCCCGGGGTCACTTGCCAGCCATGGATCAGGGTGCCGTCATAGGTCCAGTTGAAGTCGACGGTGGCGCCCACCGAGTTGGCCGTCCCCTGCGCGGCCGTGATCGGATAGCCCAGGCCCGAACTGTTGTTCAGCCACGTGTAGTAGCCGGCGATGGGCACCTGCCTGACCGCCTGGCCATTGATCGTGCGCGGCACGCCGTTGGCGTTCACACCGGGGTAATAGATCCACGTCAGCTCCGTGGTCAGCACCGCCGCATCCGCGCCGATCCACTTCAGGAACGGATACTGGCTCTGCGTGAGGTTCAACTGCCCGTTGATGTCGTACTGGAACTTCTTCTTGTCGACCCACTGCTGGCAATTGATGTTGCTCACGCCGTTGGTGTTCGCGTCGAGCGGCCCGCTCGCGCCGAAGCAGCTCGACAACGACACCGCGTCCCGCGGGCGGTACGACAGCTCCGTTCCGATTGCCCAGCTGCCAAGCGCAAAGTTCGCGCTGACGCCGAAGAGCTGCCGCTTCTGCAGATACGACCACTGGTTCGAGCCGTCGGCCAGTGTCGACAGCACAGGCGACTTGTCGGTGTAGCTCTCGTAGTAGAAGCCAAGATTGACGTCGACATCCTTCGGCCGGTAGTTGAGCTTGAGACCATATTGCGGCTTGTACTTGGGCGGCAGCATGGTCGAGACGGGGATGCCGATCGAGTTGAATGGCGGCCCGGCATACTGCCCGTTCACCAGCCCTTGATTGACCGACGCGAGCGTGCCCGAATTGCCGGCGTTCGGGCCGGCGATGGTGCCGGCGTCGACGCCGCTCAGGTTGCCGTTGGTAGTACTGGCGGTTGCGGGCACCGCACCACGCCCGAAGTTGTTCGTGACCGACCAGAACGTGCCGACAGGCGGGAAGCGATTGCCGTTCCACTGGAACTGGTAATAACCTTCGGTGCTGACGCCGTGCGAGAGGCCGGAGGCGAAACTCAGCATCGGCGCGGGCAACAGCGCCTGCTTGAGCTGCGTGCCCGGGATCAGCAGCTTCTGGATATCGATCGAGTTGGTCGCGTTGATGCCGCCCGAGGCAAAGTAGCTCTCGCCCCAGTTGATCACCTGATTGCCGAGGCGGACGTGCCCAGGCTCGTCGGCAAACTTGAAATCCTTCTCACCCCACAGGTCGAGCAGCTGCACGTTGTAGACAACCTGAGCCGAAGCCGTGCTGGACAACGGCGTGCGCGCGGTATTGCCGGCAAGAAAGTCATACATGCCGGTGCCGCGCAGCATGAACTTGTAGCCCTCGCTGGGCATCGTCAACAGTAGCTCGCTTGTTGCGCTGACATACGAACTGAACGGTTGACCTTTCCGGTAGTTGAGGTCACCCATGTCGCCGGCGCCCCACTGCCCTACGTTGGCAGCGGCTCCGCAGCCGTTCGCGTTCGGGTCGCCCGTCAGCGAACAGCTTGGGCTCTTGGTGCGAATGCCCGCACCCGCCGTCACGTTGGACACCAGCGAGCCAGTCAGGTCTCCAACGCCCGTCGTGAAGTCGTAGCCGTAGGCGCTGGATGAGGCTGCGCCCAGCACGGCCAGCGACAAAGATAGTGGTATGCCGACCCCCGTCGTCTTCATTGTGGTTCCTCCCTTTCTTTATGTCTCTGGAGGCGCGCCCGCAGCGCGCCCCGCTGGTGTCCCGCCGGTACCGTTTGTTTTAGCGCTCGCTGATGGATCGCAGGTTTTCGGCGGAGTAGTAGTTCGCGGCAAAGCGCGGATCGTTGGAGGTCTCGAAGTAGTGCACGTCCTGTCCGGCCCCGATCACGGTCTGGTCGTTCACGTAGCGGCCGGCGAGCAGGTTGTACTGCGTGAAGGGCTCGATGTCGCAGGTGCCGCCCAACTCCCACAGCGGGATCGGATATCCCTCCTTCGTCTTCCAGAGCTTGCCCTGCGCGTCGTAGTCTTCGCCCACCAGCGCGAGGTAGGTGTCCTCGTCGAGGTACAGCACCTTCTTCTGCGAGATATGCCGCATGTTCGATTTGAGCTTCGCCTCGACCACGTAGACGCGGTGCAGCTCGTAGCGCCGTGCCGCGGCGTCGACCATGTCATTCTTGAAGACGTCACCGACGCTCTTGCGGAAGTCGTACATCGCGAAGTTGTTGTACGGCACGTACATCTCTTTCTTGCCGACCAGCTTCCATTCGAAGCGGTCGATGTCGCCGTTGAAAAGCCACGGCTCATCCACCGTGTATTGGTTCTCGAAGCCGATCTGCGGGGCGTCGTAGTTGTAGGTCGGCATGCGGCGCACGCGGCGCTGACCCGGGAAGTAGTAGTAGGCCTCGGCCTGGTTGTCCGCGAAGTGGAAGGTCTGCACCACGGCCTGGCCGGCCATCGCCGCGGGCGAGTCGTAGCCGTAGAAGATCGAGAACAGCGGGTCCTTTGCGCCAAGCGCATTGGCGCCCTTGTTGCCCCAAGGGAAATACTCGGTCTGGCGGCTCGTCACCGAGATCCAGTCGGAGCTGCCGGGGCGCGGCGAGACCATCGTGTAGGTCTTGTGCCACTCGGCGCCGACACCGCGATAGCGCGTCAGGTAGTTCCAGATCGCCTGCTGCCCGCTCTTGGCGGCGGGAAACGGCAGGCCGGGCAGCACGGCGCTTTGCAGATGGTCGCCCGTTGCGTCGAGCTTGGCGCCCTCCGCGTTCTTCTTGATGTTGTCTTGCACCCAGTCCGGATAGCTGCAATTGCGGTGCGTCGGGTAGACATCCATCCGGTAGCCCTTGAGCTGCTTGAACAGGGCGAGCTGGCCCGGCGTCAGCTTGTCGGCATATTTGTCGACGTTGGCCGCATCGATCGACAAGAGCGGCTTTTCATTCTTGTACTTCCAGAAGTCGCCACGGAATTTTCCATGGCTCCACCCTGCCTGGGGCACGTCGCGACCGGCAAATGCCGGAATCGCACCATCCGCGCTCGCCCCGCTTTCTGCCCCCGTGACCGTCTGTGCCCCTGACGATTGAGCAAGCACCGCGACGGTGATTGCGGTCAGTGCGGCAAAGACACCTGCTTTGGCCAGTCGCTTCATCTCCAACTCCTTCCAAGATTGAATCCGGATGAACCTGGGGCAGCACGCCATGCGCGATTTCGCTGCCGGCTACACCCCGATGGGTTGGATGACAATATAGAGACACCAAAAATTACGCCTTAGCCGAAATTGGCAAATGGAATGCCAGTAGGCGATCGTCGCCAAGGCAGCGAGTGATTCCAGTCGGCCGAAAAAAAACCTTGCCGGCTCCATTTGGAGTCGCAAGGTCTCGAGGCATCCGCTGCATTGGAAGCAGCGGCAACACCTACCGGTTCGAAGGCACGCGCCTGAAGCTTGCCGATGGTGCCTCAGCGTGCGTCTGCGGCCATTGCCCAAGCAGAAACGTGTCCTGCGCCGGGATCGCGCGGTGCCGCCGCAAACCAACGGTTTCGCGACGCCGGCGCGCCGCCTTCAATGGGCAATGCAGACCGACTTCACTTCGGTGAAGCCGTCGATCGCCTGGCGACCGAATTCGCGGCCAATACCGGATTGCTTGAAGCCGCCGAACGGCAAGCTCGGGTCAAGCGGGATATGGCAGTTCACCCAAACCGTGCCCGCCTGGATCTCGGGAATCAGGTTGAACGCCGCCTTCAGATCGTTGGTCCACAGGCTCGCAGTGAGCCCGTACGGCGTATCGTTCGCCATCCGGATCGCATCGCTGGCGTCATCGAACGGCACCGCCGCCAGCACCGGCCCGAAGATCTCCTCGCGCACGACGGTGGCGTGCGGGTCGACGCCGGCCATCACGGTCGGCTTCACGTAGAAGCCGTCCAGTTCCGGCGCATCGCCGCCGCACAGCAGCGTCGCGCCCTCGGCACGACCGCGCTCGATATAGCGCGCCACCGTATCGCGATGCCTGGCCGATACGAGCGGATTGATCTGCGCGCTCGGATCGAGCCCTGGCCCGAGCTTCATGGCGTCCGCTGCCGCGGCAAGCGCCTCGGTGATCTGCGCATAGCGACTGCGATGCACATACAGGCGCGACGCCGCGGCGCACACCTGCCCCTGGTTGAAGAACGCGCCGGCCAGCACACCCTGCACGGCCTGCTCGACGTCCACGTCGGCCAGCATCACGATCGGATTCTTGCCGCCCAACTCCAGCGAGAAGCGTGTCATGTTCTGCACGGCCGCCGTGCCGACCAGCTTGCCGGTGCGCGTAGAGCCGGTGAACGAGATCTTGTTGACGAGCGGATGCTTGACGAGCGCATCGCCTGCTTCCACACCGCCCGTGACGACGTTGAACACGCCCGGCGGCACGCCCGCCTCGCAAGCGAGCTGCGCGAGCAACAGCGCGGTGAGCGGCGTCTCGGGTGAGGGCTTGATCACGATCGAGCAACCGCTGGCGAGCGCCGGAATCAGCTTCCAGACTGCGATCATCAACGGAAAATTCCACGGCACGATGCCGGCCACCACGCCAACGGGTTCGCGCCGCGTGTACGCCGTGTAGCGCGTGCCGGGCGGAAACGGAATCGACACATCCATTGTCTCTCCCGTGATCTTGGTCGCCCAGCCGGCCATGTAGCGCACGTATTCGACCGTTGCACCCACTTCGACCGCACGCGCGATGTTGATCGACTTGCCCTGGTTGAGCGTCTCCAGCTGCGCGAAGGTTTCGCCGTTCGCCTCGAGCGCATCGGCGAGCTTCAGCAGGATGCGTTCGCGATCCGCCGGCCGCAGGTTGCGCCAGACACCGCGCTCGAACGCACGCGCGGCGCTCGTGACAGCCGCATCGACATCCGCGGCGCCGGCATCGACGACTTGCGCAAGACGCCGGCCCGTTGCCGGATTGAAGACGTCCAGCCGGGCGGGCGATTGTCCGTCACGCCAGCCGCCGTCGATAAAGAGACCATGTTCGCGCGCGGCGAACGACGCTACCTCATCGCTGATCGCGATGGTTCCGGCATGTTGGTTTTCCATATGCTCCTCGTTCCTTTGTCGCCTGTCCTGTGCGGACAGGCGTGGTGGTGCCCGAGGCACTATATGGAGCGGGAGCAGCCCGGCGTTAGCCGAAATCGGCAACGCACGGCGTGGCAGCAGGAAAGTCGCCTATGCAACCAAAGCGGCGTACCGTGCCTAGTGGTAGACCAAAGGACGGGCAGCGTCAAAGCGGCACGTATCGGAAGGCAGTTCGCCGAACAGCGTCTTATAGTCGGCGGTGAAATGGCTCTGGTGGAAGAACCCGAAGCGCGCCGCCGCATCACCGATCGACATTGCATCGCGCGGAGAACTCATCAATGCGCGCCGCACCTCCGAGAGGCGGATCGCGCGCAAGTAACCCAGCGGCGTCATCTTCGTGACCTGCAGGAAGCTGTTCTGCAGCGTGCGGCGGCTGACCCGCAGGATGCGGCACAGATCGAGCACCGTGACCGACTCGGCGCCGCCGGCAAGAACGATCTCGCGGCTCCTGCGCACGATGTCGCAGCGCACGGCATCCGTCAGGTCGGTCTTGCGATTGGGCGCCTCCTCGATCAGCACGTCGAGCAGCAGGCCAAGCATGGTGTGCCGGAAGATCTTCTGCGCCGGGGGAGATGCGAGCATCGCCTCGTTTTGCGTCGCCGCGAAGAACGTATCGGTCAGGCTGCGGACGGCATGGGCATAGCACAACCGATCGAGCGACAGCAGCCGGCCACCACAGCGATGTGCAGTCCAGGTCGACTGCATGCTCTCGACCAGCTCAGCGAGCTCATCCGCATCGACCGTCAGGATCAGCGTGTCCATTCCCTCGGCGACATGGAAGACGAAATCCTCCCGGCTCACCAGCGCGTGCAGTGAATGCGGCTCGAACTTGCGCCCCTGCAGCGTGGCGTCGCCGGGCACGTGCAGCGGTATGGCGAAACTCACGGAGCCCACCGGCGCTGCGCCGTACTGGGCGACACGCCCGGTAAAGACCTCGCGAAACACATGCAGGCGGTCGACCGCGATTTGGGCCAGCGAGCTTTCTATACGGCCTGGCGTGATCTGGTAATACGACTGCTCCCAACCCGCAAGCGCATTGGCATGCAGTTGCACGTCGTTGAAACGGGATATCTGAACAGCCATCCTGAGTCACCGTTGAGCGGGCGTGCGAGCCAAGTCGGCGCACGAAGCCAGAATATTGAGCAACAAACACGCAAACGCACCGATATCGTGCGAAAACGCGAACTCTCCAGCAACTCGGGCGCCGGAAGACTGACAAAATGCAATCTTCGTGCCGAACCAGCAATCGGTGTAAAACCGGATAAAAGAACAGCCCGGCGAGCCGGGCGTGGCCGCCGCGTCTGGGCGGCCTCTCTGGCGACGTGGACGCCATGCCGAGCCCACAGATCAGCCGCCTCACCGCCAGCGCCGTGGGATGCACCCGTCACACCGATCCCCTTGCGCCGCGTTGGCCGCCGAAGCGGCCTGCACTCAGGCCAACCCACCCTGGCACAGGTACTTGATCGACAGGTAATCATCGAGCCCGTACTTGGAGCCCTCGCGGCCGTAGCCCGATTCCTTCACGCCGCCGAACGGCGCCGCCTCGCTGGCGAGCGCGCCTTCGTTGATGCCGACGATGCCGGCTTCCAGAGACCGCGATACACGCTCGATGCGGCGCATGTCCTGCGTGTAGAAGTACGAGGCCAGGCCGAACGGCGTGTCGTTGGCGGCCCGCACGGCCTCGGCCTCATCCACAAAGCGGAACAGCGGCACGACGGGGCCGAAGGTTTCCTCGCCGCACAGGGCCATCCCATCGTTGGCATCGGCCAGCACGGTGGGCGCGTAGAA
This sequence comes from uncultured Ralstonia sp., assembly GCA_913056305.1. Classification (GTDB taxonomy): domain Bacteria; phylum Pseudomonadota; class Gammaproteobacteria; order Burkholderiales; family Burkholderiaceae; genus Ralstonia. The sequence goes on along the minus strand of CAJXMR010000050.1, from coordinate 768 downwards.
GTGTTCGCCAACTTCCGGCAGGCGCTTGCCGCCGGTCAGCACGCGCGCGCCGTGGGCCACGGCGTCCTGCACGTGGCGCTCGATCTTGTCGACGGCGCGGGCGTTGATCATCGGGCCAATCTGGGCGTCGGGGTCGGTGGCAGGCGCGACTTTCAGCGCGGAAACCCGCTCGGCCAGCAGCGCCGCAAAGCGGTCGTAGACACCCGCCTGCACGAAGATGCGGTTCGGGCACACGCAGGTCTGGCCGCCGTTGCGGAACTTGGCCGCGAGCAGGCCGGTGATGGCCGCGTCGAGGTCCGCGTCGTCAAACACGATATACGGCGCATTGCCGCCCAGCTCCAGCGACAGCTTCTTGAGCGTGCCCGCCGATTCGCGCGCAAGGTATTTGCCGACCGGCGTGGAGCCGGTGAAGGTGATCTTGCGCACGCGGGCATCCTGCAGCCAGTCGGCCACTGCCGCCACGCCGCGCTCGCGCGAAGCGGAGATCATGTTCAGCACGCCCGGCGGCAGCCCGGCCTCCTGCGCAAGCTGAGCGAGTGCCAGTGCGGTGAGCGGCGTGTCCTCCGCCGGCTTGGCGACCACCGTGCAGCCCGCCGCCAGCGCCGGCGCGATCTTGCGCGCGATCATCGCGAGCGGAAAATTCCACGGCGTGATGGCCGCCACCACACCCACCGGCTCCTTCACCGCGCTCATGCGCTTGCCACGCTGCTGCTGCGGGATCAGGTCGCCGTAGATGCGCGTGGCCTCGTCGGCAAACCAGGCGACGTA
>CAJXMR010000049.1 GCA_913056305.1 uncultured Ralstonia sp. | reverse complement strand
CCGACGATATGGAGAAGAATACCTTGACCGTGGGCGTGAGCAACGCGCCCGGCGCGTGCTGCATGACCACCGCCAGCCGCCCCGAGCGCAGCCGCACCAGCGAGCCGACCGGGTAGATGCCCACGCTCTTGACGAAGGCGTTGAACACGCCCGGGTCGAAATGGTTGCCGCGCCATTCCACCATGCGCTGCACGGCATAGGCGGCTTCCCACGCCTTCTTGTAGGGCCGGTCGGAGGTGACGGCGTCGTACACGTCGCAGATGGCGCCCATGCGCGCGAACAGCGAGATGCCTTCGCCCGCGAGCTTGTGCGGATAGCCAGTGCCGTCCATGCGCTCGTGATGGTGCAGGCAGACGTCGAGCGCAATTTCGCTGATGCTGGCATCGCCCACCAGGACGTCGTAGCCGGCCTGCGGGTGGGCGACGACGTGGCGGAATTCATCGGCGGTGAGCGCCCCCGGCTTGTTCAGCACCTCGGGCGGAATGGCGATCTTGCCAATGTCGTGCAGCAGCCCGGCCAGGCCGGCGTCGCGCACTTCGTCATCGGACAGGCCGAGCTGGCGGCCGAGCGACACCATCAGCGCGCATACGGCCACCGAGTGCAGGAAGGTGTAGCGATCCTTGGTTTTCAGGCGCGCGAGGCTGACCAGCGCGCTCGGGTGGCGGTCGACCGAGCCCGAGATGGCTTCGACCAGCGGCAGGGCGTCACGCGCCTCGATGATGCGGCCCATGCGCGCGTCGGCAAACATGGCCTGCACGGCCACACCCGCCTTGTCGATGATGCGCGCGGCGCGGTGCATCTCTTCATGCAGCGTGGCCGGGCGCGGCGCGATGGCCGTCTCTGGCTGTGACGGCGGCGCCAAGGGGGAGCTGGCCACGGGGGCTGCGCCAGCCGCCACATCCTTGCCGCGCGCGATGTCGATCCAGACCTCGCGCACGCCGCTTGCGCGTACGCGGCGCAGCTGCTCCGCATCTTCAATGCGAAAACGGGCCCGCCAGAACGGATGGTCCAGCCAGGAGCCGACAAATTCCTCCAGGTACATGCCGACCCGCAGGTGTTCGATTGCGATGCGCTTGCGCATGGTGATTGGTCAGACGATCGGGGGGGGCTTGGCCGGCGTTTCGCGCAAGGGATCCTGCCAAGCCAATCAATGCTCTCTTACCTATCGGACGAGACGGCCCGGGCTTGAGTCAGGGGATGCCCGGAATCACAGTGTGTGGCTGGGCCGGTGGTCGGGCGCGGAGGCGGGGGGGCGGGGAGCGAACGCCCAACGCGCTGGCAGAAAAAAAGGCGGCCGGGGGAACGGCCGCCTCAGCAATCCGGCACCTGCGCCCATCGGGGCGCCCGGCAACGGAGGAGGGAGACTGGTGGCGGGGTGACCCGCGACGGCTCACTGACCGTTGGTGTACGGGTCGGCTTGGCGCGCGGCACCGTCGGTGTACGGATCGGCTTGGCGCAGGGCGCCATCGGTGTACGGGTCAGCCTTGCGCAGGGCGCCGTCGGTGTACGGATCGGCCTTGGTGATGGCTTGGCCGTTGGTGTACGGGTCCGACTGCTGCACGCCGGCGGCGAAGGCCGGAACGGCGGCGATGGCGATCAGGGAAGCGAGAATGAGGCTCTTGGTGTTCATCATGGACTCCTATCGGGGAAGAGCGCTGCCGCTGGGCGGTTGGGGTTCGCTGCAGTGCGGTAGCGCGATGACGTAAGCTTAGTCGTTGCTCGGTCAGGTAAAAAGCCGATCTATTAAACTCTTTGTTCAAAAAACACGAACAATTGTGACCCCCCAGGCACTGGGTTTTGCGGCCAAGTCATTGATCTGAAACATCAATGTGTTCTCCGGGATAACCCTTAGGAGAAAGTTCTGACCGTCGCACTGCAGGAAAAATTCAGCGACAAGCGGTCGCGGTCTGTTGCATTGCATTACAGCGAATCGGAGAAATGCCCGCGTAAACACGCGTTGTTCGGCCTAAACCTTCGGTCCGGATGGTCGTTGAATGGGGATACGGGCGGTGCCCAGCCGCCCTTCGCAGCAAGGAAGGTCACCATGTCCATCACCTCCGGTTCCATCGCGCGTTTCGAGATCGACGGCGTCGCGTATCAAGCCCGACTCTTCGCCATGCCGTTCCACGTGCCGGAGAACGGACGCGTGCGTGCCCACGCGGTCGGGCGGCCGGAGATGCCGTTTGGTGGTGTGCACGTGCTGGCCCAATGGCTGCAGGCGCGCAGCCTGCCCGAGGGCGTGGGGCTGGTGATGGCCGACCGGCTGTTCTCGCACGGGGCGGTGTCGCAGTGGTCGGGCGCCGACGGTGCGCGCGCGGCCAAGGTGCTGTCGCAGGTGGCGCTCGGCCAGAAGAGCAGCCACCGCCTGTGGCGCCAGACCGCCGCGGGCGGCTTCCGCGATGAAACCGCGTTCTTCCTGGGGGCGGCGTTCGTGCCGAGCGATGCGTTGGTGGACGACGTCCGCCTGCTGGGCGAGCTGATTCCGGCCTCCGAATGGGCCAGCGTGGCGCATGCAGCATCCACCATGATGGGCCTGCACCTGTATCGCCCGGAAGAACCGGAAACGCTGGTCGACTGCACGCTTCTGGCGCCGGCCTGGACCGAAACCGCGGTCGAACGCGCCGACGGCTACCGCGCGCTGACCCTGTTGCATTCCTTTGCCGAAGACGACGAAGACATCCACGTCGACATCGAGCTGCTGCCGCCGGGCCAGGTGGTGCTGCAGGTGGAGTCGTGCTCGATACGCTTCTCGGCGCGCTTCGACCCGGCGCTGCTCGGCCACGACATGACCGATGCGCTGCTGCGGGATGCGCTCGCGCTGCAGCACGGGCATACCGCCAACAACCTGCACTGATCCGGGCGGATCAGCGCAGCCTTCCCCTTACTTGGCCGGCCCGTTCCACGGATAGGCCAGCCACGCGTCAAAACGCGTGGCAAATTCACCGCTTTCCATGGTCTGCCGCAGCCACTGATCGACGAAGTTCTTGAACACCACGTCGCGCGGCAGCAGGTAGGCCTTCTCCGAGAAATCGAACGGCGCGTCCGGATGCACGGCGCACAGCTCCGGATGCAGCTTCTGCTGCAGGCGGGTCTCGACCGCATCGGTCATCATCAGGTCGGCGCGGCCGTCGATGATCTCGTCGAAGATCGTCACGTTGTCCGGATACACGCGGATCTGCGCCTGCTTCAGATGTTCGCGCGCGAATTTCTCATTGGTGCCGCCGGGGTTGACCACGGTGAGCACGTTCGGCTGGTCGATCTGCGCCAGCGTCTGGTATTTGGCCTGGTTCTCGCAGCGGGTGATCGGCGTCTTGCCGTCGCGTTGATAGGGCACGGAATAGAACGCCTTCTTCTGCCGCTCCAGCGTCACCGAGATGCCGCTCATGGCGATGTCGAAGCGGTTGTCGCCAAAGTCGCGCATCAGCGTCGACCAGGTGGTCGGCACCACTTCCAGCTTCACGCCGAGCGCTTTCGCCAGGCGCTCGCCCATCTCCACGTCCAGGCCGATGAAGCGGCCGTCGGTGGGGTTCTTGAAGCTGAAGGGCTTGTAGTCGCCGGTGGAGCCGACGCGCAGCGTGCCGCGCGCAAGGATCTCGTCGAGGCGGTTGGTGGTCTGCGCCAGGGCTGGCGCGGCGACACAGGCGCACAGCAGCAGGGCGCTGGTGCGGATGATGCGGTTGAACATAACGACCCCCGTCTATGAAAAAGGCAAGGGCGCGGTCCTCTGCGGTGCCGCGCCCCTGTGATGCTAGCTGGTCTTATTGGCCAGCGGACTTATTCCACTGCAACGCGTTCATCACCACCATCGACATCGCCTCGACGCCGGTCTTGATGGACGGCTCCGGCACCGGCGCGAACAGCGGCGAATGGTTGGTCGGCAGCGGCTTGGCGCCCGGCTTGAGCGCGGCGAAGAACTGCTGCGGCTCGTTCACGCCGATGAAGAAGAACATCGACGGAATGCCGGTATCGACAAACGCCGAGAAGTCTTCGCTGGCGGTGATGGGGGGCACGCGCATCACGCGCTCGCCGCCAAACGCCGTCTTGAGCATCGCTTCGGTACGGGCCACCACGGCCGGGTCGTTGTTGACGGCCTTGCCGCCCTCGGTGAGCTTGATGTCGGCATCCGGCGCGCCCGACATCTCCGTCACAGCCTTGGCCGTGCGGCGGATGCCGTCCAGCATCTTCTGCCGCACCGCCGGCTTGTACGAGCGAATCGTGCCGCGCAGGGTCACGCTGTCGGGGATGATGTTCTCGGCGCTGCCGCCCTGGATGGCGCCGATGCTGACCACGCCGAACTCCTGCGGGTCTTTCTCGCGGCTGATCACGCTCTGCAGGTCGACCACGAAGCGCGCGGCCATCATCACCGGGTCGATGGTCTTGTCGGGCGCCGAGCCGTGGCCGCCGCGGCCCTTGAAGGTGATCTCCAGCCCGTCGGAGTTGGACGTGATCGGGCCGCTGTTGAACACGATCGAGCCATACGGGCCGGGGCCGGTGTGCAGCGCAAATGCGTAGTCGGGCTTGGGGAAGCGTTTGAACAGGCCATCGTCGAGCATGCTCTGCGCGCCGGCCACGGCTTCCTCGGCCGGCTGCGCGATGAACATCAGCGTGCCGTGCCAGCGGTCCTTGAGCGAGACCAGCGTCTTGGCGGTACCGACCCACGCCGTCATGTGCACGTCATGCCCGCAGCTGTGCGCCACGGCCACGTCCTCGCCCTTCCATTGCGTGCGCGCGTGGCTGGCGTAGGGCAGGCGGGTCTTCTCCTCCATCGGCAGCGCGTCCAGCTCGGTGCGCACCAGGATGGTGGGCCCAGGGCCGTTGCGGTAGACCGCCACCACGCCGGTCTTGGCCACGTGTTCCGTCACCTCGAAACCGATCTTGCGCATCTCGGCGGCCAGCTTGGCGGCGGTGCGCGTTTCCTGGAAGGCGAGTTCCGGGTGGGCGTGCAGGTCTTTGTAGAGCGCGTCGAGGTGCGGGTACTCCGCATTCACGGCGGCCTCGACTGCCGGCTTGGTGGCCCCTACGTCGATGCTGCCGCCGGCGGCCGCTGCGGCCGGTGCCGGGCTCGATGCACCGTTGGGCGTAAAGGGAATCTGCGCGAAAGCCGGCAATGCGGCGCCGGCCATCAACCAGGCGAGCGCGGTCTGCTTCAACCGGATGGGGCGATGGGTCATGCTGTCTCCTTGCGTCTTATTTTGGCGATGGAACATCGTTGCTCGGTCAAGCGATTTGATTATGCCTGCTGCCACGGGTGTGCAGGCTTCGGGGCATCCCGGATCTGGGGGCGTTTCGATGGGGTGCGGGAGCGCCGCCCCGCTTGGCACCGGTCGGGGGCTCTCCTAGACTGGGCTGGGTGTGCCGCTTCCAGGGATCGCAACGCGGAATGGATCCGATGTCCTGTCTACAGCTCGCGTTTCGCGATGCCCCGCCGGGGGATGAGGCGATCCAAGCCGCGCTTGAAGCAGCGCAATTGGTGTTGGTGCGCAGCGGCGTGTCGCCGCGTGAGGCGTTCGTGGCCTACCAGGCGTTCGCCTGTGGAAATGGCTGCCCTGACTCGCTGGCGCTGACTTTCGCCCGCGCCGAGGCCGAGGCGATGGATACGCTGGCCGCGCATGGTTATGCGCGCTACGGCACGGTCAGCCTGGCGGTGCTGTAGCGCCCGCCGAGGCTGTCTCGGGATCAAACCTCCGCCGTCTTCCCGCCCAGCCGCCGCGCCGTTTCGGACACGTGGCGGTGGATGCGCGCAAGAAAATCGATCTCCGCAGCCCGCGTGGGCGAGTGTCCCAGCGCTTGCGACAGGTGCGTCGCCACGAACGACGACTGCGGCGCCAGCATGCTGATCAGGCGCAGCACCTCGCGGCGGGCCTGGGCGGCGTCGTAGCCGAGGTGGTCAGCCAGCGCGAGCAGCGCGTCCTGGTCGATGGCGTCATAGCGGGCCTGCGCGTCGGGCGCGCGTTCGCCGTCGAGCGCCGACAGCGCATCGGCATCCCATTCATTGGCATAGACGGCGGCGCAGAACAGGTGATCGTGTGCCGCCAGCCGGATGCCGTCCGCACCGATGTGGAAGTGCAGCGTGCCCGCCGACGCGTTGCGCCCGCCGATCAGCAGGCAGAACACCATCCAGCGGAACAGCGAGGCCGTGGCGGCGGTCGGGTCCGCACACAGGCGCGCGCACTGGGCAACCTGCTCGACGGTGATCGGCAGGAAGCGATGCTGCGGAGAGAGCCCCAGCAACTGCACCGCGGAGACCACGTAGCGCGCTTGGATGAGCGCGGTGTCATCGCTCTTGCAGCGCAGCGTGCGGTCCAGGCGCTGCACCACCGCGGCCGTTTCCGGAAACTGGCGCAGGCCGATGAACGGCGTCTCCAGCCCGATGCTGCGCGCCAGCAGCGTGGCCCAGCAATGGTTGATGATGGCGTAGGGCAGGCGGGCGCCTTCATCCAGATCCAGCCGGACGAAGTGGCTCGACTGCGCGGCATTGGTGGGCGCGGCAAAACGGCCGAGCCACATGGAGACCGGCAGGCCGTTGGACGCCAGGAAGGGCAGGCGGATGGCGTCGGCGTCGGTTTCGGATTTGGCTCCGCCGGCCACGCCGTAGCGGGCGCGCGGCTCGGCCACGCGCAGCGCAGCGGACTGACGCGGCCGCCCGATGGTCTGCTGGAACTGCAGCACCAAGTCGCGCTCGGTCAGGCCATCAGCCTGGCCATAGAGCGGCTTGTGGCCGATGGGCACCAGCGAGAGCGGGCCATCCAGGTGCGGCGCGCGCGCGGCGAGGTGATCGAGCGCGGCCTCCGCCGCCTTGGGCGCCTCGCGGGCGGGTTCGGGTAGCAGGTATTCGAAGAAGTTGCGTACCGGCTGCGCTTTGGCCGTATCGGCAATGTCGCCGTCGGCGCGTTGCAGCGTGGGGGTCAGGTCAAAGCCCTGGTGCGAGGCCTGCCAGCGAGGGTCGTAACAGAACGCCCAACCGCCGCGGCCGCATGACAGATGACCGATCAGGTGCTTGTTCAGGTAGACGTCCAGCATGCGCGTATCCAACGAGTTTGACTGGAGCGTGCGTGGTCGGCCGTGCAGCGGTGGTGCCGCTTGCAATCGGGAGTGGCCGCTTGGTCATTGGCGACTCCCTTGCACGCCCCTTATCGACCGAGGGCCCGAGCATAACAAAGAAAATCCAGAGAAAACCCAGGAAAATCGCGTTTCGGTGATGCAGGTTTCTGAAATCGGATTATCGATCCATTAAATACGCTGCTGCCGGAAGTGATTTCTATCTTTTCTAATTCTGGATTTATTGTTTTTTAGTGCTCGCCGACGTGCGCGGCCGTTGAAGCTTTTGCTGGCGGCCGCGCACGAGGTGGCATTTCTACACGCGGCTGGCTCAACGCATGCGCTGCATCAGATTGTCGCGCTGCACGAATTGGTGCCACAACGCGCCCAACACATGCAGGCCGACAATGAAATACACCGCATTGCCGACAAATTCGTGTGCGGATTTAAGCGTCGACTTCAAATCGGGATTTTCCGCAACCAGGCGCGGCAGGGTCCAGCCCAGGAAGGCGACGTCCCGGCCGCCGGCCTGGACGAACAGGATGCCGCTGATCGGCATCAGGAACATGATGGCGTACAGCGCCAGATGGACAAGCTTCGCGCTGCCAACCTGCCAGGCCGGACCGGACTCCGCCGGGGCCTGGTAGCGCCAGCGCGCCCAGACGCGCACGCAAGCGAACAGCAGGATGAACTGCCCCAGCATCATGTGGATGGCGGTGAACTGGCCGCGCGCGTCGGAGCCCTTGGGCAGGGTGCCCTTGTACTCGATGGCAGCCAGCGCGCCAGCGAACAGCAGGAACATCAGCCAGTGCAGCGCGATGGACGCGCGCGCGTAGCGCTCGGGTGATGGGGTCATGAAAACCTCTTGTGGGTGGTTGGGGAGGCAACCACCGTACTCTAACCGCGCATCACCCGGTTTGATCTCGCCCGGGGCGGCGGGAGAGGTTTACGCAATGTTTCAAATCAGCGGCCGGGGCGCAAAAGCGAATCCTTCTCGTTCTTGCTGCCGTTCGCGCTGAGGCTCGCTTTCTTGCCGGGTGCCAGCACCCCGGTCGAGAGCGAGGTGCCCAGCAGGATCACCGCGCAGCCGATCAACATGTTGAGCGTGAGCTGCTCACCCAGGAACAGGATGCCCCACAGCACACCGAACACCGGGATCAGGAAGGTGACCGACACCGCGCGCGTCGGCCCCACGTGCGCCACCAGGCGGAAGAACAGAATGTAAGCAATGCCGGTGCAGGCGATGCCCAGGCCGACCACGTGCAGCCACACCCCGCCGGTGGGCGTGTGCGCGGGCCATAGCCACACGGCCAGCGGCGCCAGCACGATGGTCGCGCCCACCTGGCTGCCGGTGGCCACCGCCAGGGGCGGCACGCCGGTCAGGTGGCGCTTGGTGTAGCTGCTGGCCAGGCCGTACAGCACCGTGGCCGACAGCGCTGCCGCCACGGCCAGGCTGCCCTGCTTGGCATCGAGGGCCGACGAGCCGCCCACCAATACGATCACGCCAATGAAGCCGATCGCCAGCCCCACCACGCGCCACGACGACATCCGCTCGCCCAGCCAGAAGAACGCGACGATGGCCGCGAACAGCGGCGCGGCGGCATTCAGCACGGAGGTGAAGCCGGCCGTGAGCGTCAGCTCGGCATAGGCGAACAGCGAGAACGGGATGGCCGAGTTCAGCACGCCCACCGCCAGCAGATGCGGCCAGTGCGCACGCAGCGCGCCCAGACCGCCCAGACCGCCGCGCAGCGCCAGCACCGGCAGCAGGAAGCACGAGGCGATCGCCACGCGCAGCGCGATCAGCGCCACCGGCCCGAACTGCGGCGCGGCCACGCGCATGAAGAGGAAGGAGCCGCCCCAGAGGGCAGCGAGGGTGAGCAGTTCAATGACATCGGAGCGGCGCATCGGTGAGTCTCGTCGTTATGGTTGTGTGAGGAAGGCCGACCCGTCGTCGGCCACCGTGCAGGAATGGCGGACGGTATTGTCCGCGCAGTTGCCGATTCATGCAGGCGCGAGCGCCAGCGTAGCTTGGCGAGGATCATCCGCCATCGGCAGCCGCTCGCCCACCTGCGCAGGATGACCCTCGAGTCGCAGCAGCGCGGCCTTGCGCGGCAGGCCACCCGCATAGCCGGTGAGCGAACCGTCCGCGCCGACCACACGGTGGCACGGGATGGCGATCGAGATCGGGTTGCGGCCGACCGCCGTGCCCACGGCGCGCGCATGTTCGCGCGTCATGCCCAGGCGCGCGGTGACCTGTCCATACGTGCAGCGCTCGCCGAAGGGGATTGCGCACAGCAGGTGCCAGACGTCCTGCTGGAACGGCGTGCCGGCGGGCGCCATCGGCAGGTCGAACACGCGCAGCCGGCCGGCAAAGTACGCCTCGAACTGCGCCCGCGCTTCACGCACGACAGCGACGTCGGCGCCGGGCAGCATGCCACGCGCGTTCACCGGAATGGTCTTCTGGCCGGTGAAGAACGCGCCGGTCAGGTGAGTGTCGGTAGCGATCAGCAGCAGGTTGCCGAGCGGGCAGGCGAAGGTGTGTTGATACATGGTGATCAGATGGCAGAGGAGAGCGCTTCGTCACGGTGCCACAGGTGCATCGCGGCGTAGGCGCGCCAGGGTGCCCAGGGCTCCGCGCGTTCGACCATGGCGCGGCGCGTGGGCAGGGCGCCGCCGGCGTCGGCCAGACGCTTGCGCAGCACGTAGTCGCCCAGCGGAAAGGCATTCGGCCAGCCGAGCGCGCGCATGGCGACGTACTGCGCCGTCCATTCGCCGACGCCGGGCAGCGCCTGCAGGGCGGCAAGCGTGGGCGCGAGCGGCACCAGTGGTTCGAGCCGCAGCCGGCCGGCATCGATGGCGCGCGCCAGCTCCACCACGGCGACGGCGCGGCTCGCCTGCAGGCCAGTGTCGGCGCACAGGGCCTGCGGCTCCACCGCCGCCAATGTCGCCGCGGTTGGGAACGTCATCGACAAGCCTAAACCTTCATGCGGTTGCGCCAGCGGCGTGCCATACGCCGCGGTCATGCGCGCCAGGATGCGCCGCGCCTGCGCGAGCGAAATCACCTGCCCGGCGATGGCGCGCACGGCGATCTCGAAGCCGTCTACCGCACCGGGTACGCGTAGCCCAGGCGTGCTGGCGGCGAGCGTGCCGAGATGCGCGTCGACCAGGTCGGGCCGGCAGTCGAGATCGAACAGGCGGCGTGCGCGGGCCAGCACGGGGGGCATCGCATGCAGCAGGCTGGCCGACAGCGTGAGCGCGATGGCATGGCGCTGCGGCAGGTCGCGCGCGTGCAGCCAGCCGGTGTGCTGCCGGCCGCCGTAGTCGACGGTGATGGTGCGCGCGTAGCTGTGCGCATCGACCACCTCCACGCTGTCGACGGCGCGGGCGCGCAGGAAATCGAGCAAGGCGCTCCACGCGAAGGGCGGGCGGTAGCCGAGCGTGAGCGTGGGGCCGTCGTCGGTGCGTGGCGTGGCGGCGGCGCGGGCGCGCAGGCGGGTCGGGGCAAAGCCATAGTGCTCGGCGAACCCGCTGTTCAGCCGCCGCACGCTGCCAAAGCCTGCTGCAAAGGCGATGTCGCCGACCGGCATGGCGGTATCCGTCAGCAGCCGCTTGGCGAGCAGCAGGCGCTGCGTCTGCGCATAATCCACGGGCGAGACGTCGAACTCGGCGCGGAAGATGCGCCGCAGGTGGCGGTCGGTCACGCCCACGGCGGCGGCCAGCGCCGTCAAGTCGTGTCGGTCATCCTGCTGCAGGAAGCCTTCGTCGATCATGCGCGCGGCGGCGCGAGCGAGGTTGGACGACATCTCGGCCAGGCTGTGCCCGGGCGCCAGCTCGGGCCGGCAGCGCAGGCACGGGCGGAAGCCCGCGCGCTCGGCCGCGGCGGCGGTGGCGAAGAAGCGGCAGTTCTTCTGCTGCGGCGTGCGCACCGCGCAGATCGGCCGGCAATAGACGCCGGTGGAGGTGACGCCGACGAAGAACCAGCCGTCGAAGCGCCGGTCGCGCGATTGCACGGCGTGGTAGCAGGCGTCGTGGTCGAGGTGCATGGTGGTGGGCCGGGTCAACAGACCCTTGGGATTCGCGGGCCAGTTTAGTCCTGGCGGACCGGGCGTGTTGGCCGGATTCGGACATCTGCCTATGCCGCGTCAAGCAACGTCGCGTGCACAATGACACGCGACATTCACTCCGGGGGGAACACGCATGTCCAAGACCATTGTCATCACCGGCGGCAGCCGGGGTATCGGCCGCGCCACGGCGGTGCTGTGTGCCCAGCGCGGCTGGTCGGTCGCGCTCCAGTATCGCGGCAACCGGCAGGCGGCGGAGGAGACCGTCGGCCTAGTCGAGCAGGCTGGCGGGCACGCGCTGGCGGTGCAGGGCGACGTGTCCAGCGACGAGGATGTGATCGCCCTGTTCGAGGCGGCGCAGGGGCGGTTTGGTGCGCTGCATGGCGTGGTGAACAACGCCGGCATCGTGGCCGAGGCACAGGACGTGGCCGACATGACCACGCACCGGCTGCGCACCATGTTCGATACCAATATCCTCGGCGCCTTCCTGGTGGCGCGCGAGGCGGCGCGGCGGCTGTCGACGGCGCGTGGCGGGGCGGGTGGGTCGCTGGTGAATGTGTCGTCGGCGGCGGCGCGGCTCGGGTCGCCGCATGAGTACGTGGACTATGCCGCCTCCAAGGGCGCGGTCGACACCATGACGCTCGGGCTGGCCCGCGAACTCGGGCGCGAGGGCGTGCGTGTGAACGCGGTGCGCCCCGGCCTGATCGAGACCGGTATCCATGCCTCGGGCGGCCAGCCGGACCGCGCCCAGCGGCTGGGCGCCGCGACGCCGATGGGCCGGCCCGGCACGGCCGAGGAGGTGGCCGAGACCATCGTCTGGCTGCTGTCGGATGCGGCGTCGTATGTGTCGGGGGCGCTGCTGGACTGTTCCGGTGGACGTTAGCTTTGCTTCACATTGTCTCCACAATGTCAATCCATCGATCGGGTCTCCCAAAACGTGGGGATGCGTTGTATCCGTACCTTTCTTAGTATCCCCTTGCGCGATGTCCCGTGGCCACCCGGCCCGGGGACCGCGCAGCCGGCGTGCGCCGCTAGAAACGCGCCCGGCTGACATTCATCGATTACGGGACATCGCGAGCATTCGCGGACCGAACAGGGGGTTTTCATGAAAGCAGGACAAGCCAGCCGCGCGTTGCGCGTGGCTCCGGTCGTCACGGCCGTTGCGTTGGGCGTTGCCGCGTTGGTGGCAGGTTGCGGCGGATCAGACAGTTCCAGCAGCACGGCCACGCCGGCCGCCGCTACGCTTTCCGGCACTGCCGCCACCGGCAGTGCGCTGGCCAACGCCAACGTTGCCGTGACCGACAGCGCCGGCAATTCGCCGTGCGTGGAAACCACCATCACGACCACCGCGCTGGGCTCCTACACCTGTACGCTGAAGTCGGGCGAGACGGCGCCGTTCTTCGTGGTCGTGACCGACCCGACCGGCAACACCGCACCGCTGGTCAGCGTGACGACCACCACGCCGCCGGCCGGCACGCCGCTCACACTGAATGCCACGCCGCTGACCACCGCCATCGTGGCGCAGCTCTCGCCGGACGGCAATCCGCTGACGCTGGTGGCTTCCAAGACGGTGGATGCGACCGCGCTCAAGACCATCACCGCGAATGTGGTCGCGCAGCTGGCCTCGGTGCTGCAGGCCATTGGCGCACCGGCCAACTACGACCCGTTCTTGACGTCCATCTCCGCAGGCACGGCATCGTCCACCGGCAATACCGCCGACCAGGTGCTGGACATCGTGAAGGTGACGAAGGACCCGAGCTCGGGCCAGCAGATGTTGTCCACGGTGGACGGCACGCCGACGCCGCTGGCCACCTCCACCAGCGGCGGCACGCAACTGAGCGCACCCGCAGCCAATGTCTCCAGCCTGCCGCTGGGCGCTCAGGCGCTGGCGAAGGCCCTCACGGCCTGCTTTGCCCTGCCGGCTTCGCAGCGCGTGCTGGGCACGGACACCACGCTGACCGCCTCGCAGGGCGGCTGGAAGGTGACGTCCATGGCCTCGGCCTGCCAGAACATCGCATCGGATACCAGCAATGCCGGCGGCATCGCCTTCCTGCACAACGGCTACGCCTTCGGGCAGTGGATCTATGGCTTGCTCAACAGCGACACCATGACGGGCGCGAAATTCAGCGTGCCGGAGGTCATGGCGTACTACTCGGCGGCATCGGCATCGAGCGCCTCCGGGCAGGATGAAGCCGTGCTGAACATCAAGTATCTCGATGCCAACGGCAACCCCGGTAATCTCATCGTGCTGGCGCGCTACATCGCCTCCGGTGCATCGAGTGCACACGCGTCCAACTGGTGGGTGGTGGGCAACCAGCAGCCGGTGGAAGTGATCGACCGGCTGCAGGTTCGCCGGCTCGAGCAGGTCAATCCGGGCTTTACCGGCACCAGCGCCAACAGCAATAGTTACAGCCACTTCCAGACCGGCATCCAGTTCTGGGTCAATGCCAAGGGGCCGGGCAGCGTCAACGGCAATGGCAATCTGAGCTTTGCGCGCGTGACCGGGCCGGGTTTGCCCACCAGCGGCGTCGTCTATATCGCTCCGACCGGCGACAGCAACGAGCCGACCCAGGTGTACATGGACGTGAGCAACAAGACCGGTACGGTCCCTGGCACCACCCGTTGCAGCAACAATATCGCGACCTACAACTGCCCCAACTTCTGGTTTGCCCGGACGGCGGGCCTGACCGGCAGTGCCGCGACCACGCTGGCGGTCCCGCCGGGTAGCGCGAACAATCCGGTCTGGGCGCAGCCGGCGTCGGATACGCTTGATTCGACCCCTGTCACGAAGGGCGCGCGGTATCAGATCGAGCTGTTTTACGGTTCGCAGACCACGCCCGATCACGTCTACCACAAGACGTTGCTGACGGACCTGGTGCAGGCGACGCAGGTGGTGAACCTGCCGTGGAATACGCCGGGCAGCCAGACGCTGGCTGCGCTCGATCCGTCCAACAGCGGCACCAACGGCGCGCTCTCGTCGCTGAGCGTCGATTGGCTGCAAAACCAGTCGGCCCAGCAGATCGGCAGTGCCGCCGTCACGGTGGATACCCACGGGACCTACAGTGGGTCGACATTCGTGCCCAAGGGCGCGACCTCGGTGCTGATTACCCTGCCGAATTCGCAGCAGGTGCCAGCGCTGCCCAGCACCGGCACGCGCTCGCTGCTGTTCAGCTATCGCATGCTGGACAACAGCCTCAAGAGCGCGGTCTACACGTACAACTAAGCGGGGAGAGGCGCGACCCGGCCGACGTTCGTGCACGCTGTCAAGGCAGCGTGCGCAACTCGGCCGGTGCATCGCGAATCAGGGCGTGCCAGACGGCACGCCCGTTTTTGTTTACGCGTCCGCGCCCGCGCGGAAGGTATCGCACTGGCGCATGTCACCGCCGTCGAAGCCCTGGCGGAACCAGTGCATGCGCTGTTCCGAGGTGCCGTGCGTGAACGCATCCGGCGCCACGCTGCGGCCGGCGTTGCGCTGCAGGGTGTCGTCGCCGATGGCGTGGGCGGCGGTCAGGGCCTGTTCCAGATCGCCGCGTTCCAGCAGCCCGCGCTGCTGCGCATAGTGGCCCCACACGCCGGCCAGGCAGTCCGCCTGCAGCTCCAGCTTGACCGACAGCGCATTGGATACGCGCTCCGATTTGCCGGCCTGTGCGCGGCTGACCTTGTCCGACACGCCCAGCAGGTTCTGCACGTGGTGGCCGACCTCGTGCGCGACCACGTAGGCAGCGGCAAAGTCGCCCGGGGCGCCAAAGCGACGGCGCAGTTCGTCGAAGAAGCCGAGATCGAGGTAGACCTTCGCATCGGCCGGGCAGTAGAACGGCCCGACCGCCGAGGTGGCCTGGCCGCAGCCCGAGTGGATGCCCTGGCGGAACAGCACCAGCTTGGGCGACTGGTAGGCGCGGCCGGCCTGCTTGAACAGTTGCGACCAGGTGTCTTCGGTGTCGCCCAGCACGTGGGTGACCATCGACTTGCTGCGGTCGTTGTCGGTCTCGCCGGTGGGGCGGGCGGGGCCGTGCGGCGCGGTCTGCACCGGCGCGTTGTGCGATGCCTGCATCACCATGCCGAGGATTTCCAGCGGGTTCTTGCCCAGCAACAGGCCGACCACCGCCACCAGCGCGATGCCGCCCAGGCCCAGGCCCAGGCCACCGCCCCCGAAGCCGCCGCCCCCGCCTGAGGACGCGCGGTCATCCTCGACGTTCTCGCTTTCGCGCATGTCATCCCAACGCACGGTTTTCTCCTTGTCGCGTTACACCCGGTAAACTTTGCAGAGTCTACCCGGCTCGGCCGTGTCCGGGCACCGTGCTGGATGGGGCAAGTGTCTGTGTGCGCCGGCGTGACGTGGAGCGGTGCGCCTCGCGCCACGCCCAAAGCTGTCACCCATCTGTCATGCGGCCCGGACATCACGCTTGGATGCGGCGCGCGCGTCCGCTCTCTCACCCCACCTGGGTTTTTTCATGCACTCGCCTGATCCGACTTCCCCCGCTCCGCGTGAGCCTGCCGCCCCACCGGCATCGCCGTGGCGCCGCGTGGCCGATGCGCTGCGCAACCGGGTCATGCTGAGCGTGGCGGCAGCGTTGGTGGTCGCGGGCGGTGCGGCCTATGTTGGGACGGTGCGTGCGCCGTGGGCAGATCGCCCGGCGGCGCCGGCGACTGCGGCGGAGCCGGACGCGGACAACGTGCAGGCGTCGGCCGCGCGCGATCGCATGAAGGCCCGCGTGTTTTCGCAGCAGTCGCCTGCGTCCGCCAGCGCGGCGGCGCAGCACAACGCGGGCGACCGCCCGTCAGAGGCCGACGGCGACGGCACGTCACACCGGCAGGCGCGGCCGGCGCGGCGCGCACCGCACGCAGAGCCCTGGAAGTCGCACTGGTACAACGGCGGTTGACCCGCCCCTAGGCGCGCGCCGCGACGCGATCGTCGTCCAGCACGGCGCAGGCACCGATCAGCCGGTGGCGCAGTGCATCCGACGCCGGCAGGATGGGCGGGCGTGACTCGGCGCGCATGAACCCCATCTCCGCCAGCAACGCCTTGACCGGTGCCGGGTTGGGTTCGGCAAACAGCAGCGCGGCCAGCGGCGCGAGCCGGTCGGCCAGGCGCGCGGCCTCGTCGATGCGGCCGGCGCGGTGGTGCGCGACCAGCGCCAGGAACAGATCGGGCCGGATATGCGCACCGGCCAGGATGCCGCCGGTGCCGCCTTGCTGCAGGCATGCGAGCAGGGCGGCGTCATCGCCGCTGAGCACCTGCAGGCGGCCGCCGCGTAGCGCGGCGAAGTGCTCGGCCACACATTCCTTGATGGCGACCACGTTGGGAATCTCGGCCAGCATCAGCGCGGTATGCGGGGCGATGGAGACGCCCGTGCGCTTGGGCACGTTGTAGAGCACGATCGGGCGCTCGGTGCCGGCGGCGATTTGCGAGAAGTGCCAGCGCAGCCCCGCTTGCGATGGGCAGACGTAATACGGCGGCGGCACCAGGTAGCCCGCGCTCTGCCAGCGCTCGTAATGCCGCAGCTGCGAGACCATCTCGCGCGTGTCGGGCGCGCCGATGCCGATCACGAACGGCGTGCGGTTGCTGCAGGCGTCGGCAATGGTCTCGAGCACCGTGTAGCGCTCGACGTGCGAGAGCAGCGCCGCTTCGCCCGTGGTGCCGAGCGCGACGAATCCGTTCACGCCGGCATCCTGGTAATGGTGGACCAGACGCGTGAGTGCGGCGGTGTCGACCGTGCCGTGCCGGAACGGCGTCACCAGTGGAATCCAGATGCCTTCGAACATGGTGCACCTCAATGCAGTAGGACTCCGGCACGCAGTGCGCTGCGCCCGGCACGCGTGAGCGGCGTCACGCGGCCAAGCGTGGCGCGCGGCAACCCGCGCAGCAGCGCGCCGATGACGGGATCGAGATCGGCCTGCGCCAGTTCGAGTTCGACCGAAACGGTATGGCGGCGCGCATCGTGCTGCACGATGTAGAGGCCGAGCGCATCGCCCAGCAGGCGATGCAGCTGGCGCCGGAGGTCGTGCGGCGCATCCCCCGGCACCGTCACCCGCAGGCACACGTACTGGCGCGGTACGACAACCGGCAACGGCGTGGGCACGGCCGCCGGAGACGGCGGCAACAGGTGAGGGACCAACGAGGAGAGAAACAAGGATCGCGCCATGATGGAGTCGGCGACGGGCTGCATCGCCGGAACGTTGAACATGGCGACACCGTATCGGTTCGCTCGTAAAAAGCGTGAAAAAGGGTGGCGGCGGGGTGTAAAGAAAGAATAAACAGTCGCCCCGGCGGCGCTCTTCGAGCAAAAAAATGCCCTGAACATGTCAGGGCATTCGATGGCGGATGAAGGCGTCGACTAGTGCGCGGCGTCGTCGCCCTCACGCAGCTGCGTGAATTCCGCGTCGACGGTGTAAGGCTTGGCCGCCTGGATGTCACGTGTGTTCTTCTGCACGGCAATCGCACCGAACAGCGCCAGCGCGAACGACATGCCGTAGAAGCCTTTCTCGCTCAGCGCCAGCGTGGCATTGAACAGGCCCACGCACAGCAGCAGCACGGCCAGCAGCACCGAGAACCAGCTCAAGCCGTAGTAGAGCCCCGTGACGGGAATGCCCTCGGCGCGGTCGCGCACGCTCTTCTGCACGGACACCGCCGAGAACAGACCGTAAGCCAGCACGGTGAAGTAATACCCGCGCTCGTTCAACTGCATGTTGGCGTTGTACAGGCCGATCAGGAACGAAACGATGCCGATGAGCAGCGCCGCCCACGAAACAGCGACGAACGCGAATGACGGGGCCTGGAGTTGCGGCTTCATGAGTTCTCCTTGTGAGCAGGACGGCGGGGAACGCGGTGTCAGCGTTCCGGGTGCCAGCGATGCTAACGGCGGAGAATGGTTCGGAAGATTAAATGTTGGTAATACTGCGCGGTGCCTTCCGGTTGACTAGCGCTTGCCACGCAGCGCGATGATCGTCAGCGCAATGCCGCTCACGATGGCCGCCGTCAGCACGTAGTAGCTGGGGGCCAGCGTATCGCCCGTGGTGTGGATCAGCCACGTGACGATGAATGGCGCGAACCCGCCGAACAGCGTCACGCCCAGGCTGTAGCCGAGTGACAGCCCGGTCGAACGCACGCGCGTGGGGAAGATCTCCGACATCAGCGCCGGCATCGGGCCCGAATACGCGGCCTTGAAGATGCCCGACACCGCCTGCAGCACCAGCAGCGCGCCGATGGTCGGATGCGCGCGCAGCAGCGCAAACATCGGGTAGATCAGTAGGATCATCAGCACGGAGGTCGTCAGCATGATGCGGATGCGGCCGATGCGGTCCGACAGCGCGCCCATCACTGGCGAGAGCAAAAACTGCAGCCCCCCATTGAGCACCACCACGGCAAAGGATTGGGCCGCCGGCAGGTGCAGTTGCTTGACCGCGTAGGTGGGCATGTAGAGCTGCAGCACATACACCGACACAGTCGATTGGGCCACCACGCCCACCGCCAGCAGCAGGTTGATCCACTGCGATTGGAACGTAGCCTGCGGGTCAACCGTGGTCTTCTTCTGCTCGGCGAGGAACTCGGGCGTCTCGTCCAGGTGCCGGCGGATGTAGAAGCCGACCGGGCCGACCAGCAGGCCGAACACGAACGGCAGGCGCCAGCCCCAGCCCTCCAGGTCTGCCGGCGTGAGCGATGCCGTCAGCAGCGCGCCCAGGCCCGCCGCGAGGATGGTGGCGAGCCCCTGGCTGGCGAACTGCCAGCTCGCGGTGTAGCCGCGCCCGCGCGTGCTGTGCTCGACCATGAAGGCCGTCGCGCTGCCGAACTCGCCGCCCACCGCAAAGCCCTGCACGAGGCGTGCGAGCAGGATGACGACGGGCGCGATGATGCCGATCTGCTGGTAGCTCGGCATCACGGCAATCGCCAGCGTGCCGACGATCATCAGCAGGATCGACAGCGTGAGCGCCGCGCGGCGCCCTTTGCGATCCGCATAGACGCCGAGCACGATCGCGCCCACCGGCCGCGTGATGAACGACACGCCAAAGCTGCCGACCGCAAACAGCAGCGACACCCACTCGTCTGTGGCTGGAAAGAACAGCTTGCCGATCACGGGCGCGAAGAACCCGTAGACGAGAAAGTCGTACCACTCCAGCGCATTGCCGATCGACGACGAGACGATGATGCGGCGCGCGTGCGCTGCCGTGGGTGGCGCAGGACGAGCGGGTGCGGCAGAGCCTGCCGCGAGCGGGGCGGTCATGGTGAGGTTCCTTTGGCGCGGCCGGGATCGTTGTTATGGGAACTGCAGCGCGCCGCTTCGCCCTGCCACGAAGCGGTACGCCAGGGCTGGCCTAGAAACCGACCGCGTGGCCGTCGCGGCGGCTGTCGCTGGCGGCCACGTAACCGTGGTCGGCGTCGTCCGACAGGCGCCAGATGAACTGGCCCGAGCCGAAATCCATGTACGGATCGGTCACCGACTTGAGCTTGTGGCCGCGCGCTTCCAGTGTGGCGACGGTGCCCGCGTTCATGGTGGCTTCCACGTCGAGCGTGAAATCGCGGTTGACCTTCCAGCGCGGCGCATCGCACGCGGCCTGCGGCTGCTGCTTGTAATCGAGCATGCGCACCAGCGTCTGCAGGTGGCCCTGCGGCTGCATGTCGCCACCCATCACGCCAAAGCTCATCTGCGGCTTGCCGTCCTTGGTGAGGAAGGCCGGGATGATGGTGTGGAACGGCCGCTTGCCGCCCGCCACCACGTTGGCCGAGCGCGCGTCCATCGAGAAGCCGACGCCGCGGTTCTGCAGGCTGATGCCGGTGCCCGGCACCACCACGCCCGAGCCGAAGCCCATGTAGTTGGACTGGATGAACGAGACCATCATGCCGTTCTCATCCGCTGCGGTCAGGTAGACCGTGCCGCCGGCACGCGGCATGCCGAAGGTCGGCGTCTGGGCGCGGCCCATGTCGATCAGCCTGGCGCGTGCATCGAGGTAGGCGTCGTCGAGCATCTGCTCGGGCGTAACCTCCATCGAACGCGGGTCGGCCACATAGCGGTAGAGGTCGGCGAAGGCCAGCTTCATCGCCTCGATCTGCAGGTGCTGCGAATCGGCGGAGTCGACCGGCAGCGCGCCCAGGTCGAAGCGGTCGAGGATGCCGAGCGCAATCAGCGCGGCGATGCCCTGGCCGTTGGGCGGGATTTCGTGCAGGTCGTAGCCGCGGTAGCGCTTGGTGATGGGCTTGACCCACTCGGGCTGAAAGTCGCGCAGGTCTTGCGCGGTCATGGCGCCGCCGCATTCGCGCGCATAGGCGGCAATGCGCTCGGCGAGTTCACCTTCGTAGAAGTCACGGCCGCTGGTCTGGCCGATGCGGCGCAGCGTGGCGGCGGCGTCGGGCAGCTGGAACTTCTCGCCCACCTGCGGGGCGCGGCCGTGCGGCATGAAGGCCCGCGCGTAGCCGGGCTGATTCTGCAGCTCGGGAATCGCCGCGGCCCACTTGTGCGCGACGATGGGGGCGATGGTGTGGCCGCGCTCGGCAATCTCGGCGGCGGGTTCGAGCACGTCGGCAAACGGCAGCTTGCCGAAGCGCGCATGCAGCGCTGCCCAGGCGGAAACGGCGCCCGGCACCGTCACGGCGTCCCAGCCGCGCGTGGGGCGCTTCGGGTTGCCGTTTGCATCTTCGCCGTACTTGCTGCGGAAGTAGTCGAGGCTCCAGGCCTGCGGCGCGGTGCCGGAGGCGTTCAGGCCGTGGAGGCCGTTGCCGTCCCACAGGATGGCGAACGCGTCGCTGCCCAGGCCGCACGAAACGGGCTCGACGACGGTCAGCATCGCCGCCGCCGCGACGGCCGCATCGACCGCGCTGCCACCGGCCAGCAACATGCGCAGCCCGGCCTGCGCGGCCAGCGGGTGCGAGGTGGAGACCACGTTGCGCGCAAACAGCGGAATGCGCACGGTCGGGTAGGGGTTCTTCCAGTCGAAGTGGTGGGACATGGCGGGGCAGAGCGGGCGATGGGGGAGGTTTCCGACGATTATTCGCGCGTGGCGGAAATGAATAAAGCTAAAATTCGTTGGACTCAGCTTAAGAAAAACTTGAGATTCAGCCGATGAGCACCGTCCGTTTTCTGCGCACCTTCGTGGCCGTGGCGCGGCACGGGTCGCTCGCCGCCGCCGCCGAGCGCGTGGCACTCACCCAAGCGGCCGTCAGCCTGCAGATGCGCGCGCTGGAGGCCGAGCTGCGCCGCGACCTGTTCGGCCGCACCGGCCGCACCGTCACGCTCAACGCCAACGGCCGCGCGCTGCTGCCGCAGGCGGAGCATCTGCTGTCGTTGTATGACGCCATGCGCGTCGGCGATGAGGCGCAGACGGAGCTGGCCGGTGCCGTGGCCATCGGTGCGGTGGTGTCGGTGATGGGGTCGCTGGCCCATGCGGTGGCCGGGCTCAAGCAGCTGCACCCGGCGCTCGACGTCAAGCTGGTGACCGGCAAGTCGGGCGAACTGGCCGAGCAGGTGGAGACCGGTGACCTGGACGGTGCGCTGGTGGTCGAGCATCTCGAGCGCCTGCCGGCCAACTTGGCGTGGCACCCGCTTTATACAGAGCCGCTGGTGGTCGTGGCCGGCCGCCACACGCGCGGCCGCGCCGAGGAGGTCTTGCGCACGCACCCCTTCCTGCGCTTCGACCGCGCCGTGCGCACCGGCGCGCTGATCGACCGGGCCCTGCGCAAGACGCATATGGCCGTCAACGAGTTCATCGAGGTCAACTCGATCGAGGCCATCGTTGAGCTGGTGCGCCAGCAGGTGGGCGTGACACTGGTGCCGCGCCTGCGCCGCGCCAACTGGGAGAGCGATCCCGCCCTGCGCGTGCTGCCGATGCCGCCGCAGACGCCGGTGCGCACGGTGGGCATGATCGAGCGCAAATCGCACGCACGGCATGGTGTGATTCAAGCGGTACACGATGCGCTCGAAACTACACTTAACGTGTCCAGCGCCTAGACTTGAAGCATGGAAACTCGGCCAGGAGGCCGCCATGGATGCAGCCATCGAACGTTGGCGCGACGAGCTTCTCCTGCTCGGTCGCGTGCTGTTGATGCTTCTGTTTCTGATTTCCGGCTGGGGCAAGATCACCGGCTTCCAAGCCACCGTCGGCTTCATGGGCACGGTCGGCGCACCGATGCCGATGCTCGCCGCGATCATCGCCGTCATCATGGAATTTGGCGTGGGGATCGCGCTGCTGATCGGCTTCTGGACGCGGCCGCTGGCAGTGCTGATGGCGCTGTTCGTGCTCGGCGCCGCGCTCATCGCCCACACCTACTGGAACGTGGAAGGCGCGATGCAGACGGCCAACATGGTGCAGTTCTACAAGAACCTCAGCATCATGGGTGGGTTGCTTCTGCTGGCCGTGGCGGGGCCGGGGAAGTACGCGCTCCAGAAATCGTAGCGTTGCTCTGCTATCGCAGCGACCGCTGCACCAGCACCACCACCGCAAACACCCCGCACGCCACCGCAAACCAGCTGAACAGCTGCGTGCCGGCCAGCAGCGTCGCCTGCCGATCGATCTCGGCCGACAGGCTTGCCAGCCGCTGCGGCGTAAGCGCGCCGGCGGCTTGCAGGTCCGCCGTGAAGCGCGTGACATGCGCGACGATCAGCGAGCGCGATTCCACCTGCTGCGTCTGCAGCATCGTCGCCGCCAGCCCCGTGCCCACCGCCGTGGCGAACTGGCGCGCGATGTTCTTCATCTGGTAGCCGTGGGCGAAGTCTTCGCGGTCGAGGTCCAGGTAGGTCATCATCGCGATCTGGATCATCACCGTGCCCGGCGTGATGCCTTCCAGGAACGACACCGGGAAGAACGCGTAGTCCGGCGCGCCGGGCATCAGGCTGGTCGCCAGCAGCAGCGCCGCTGCCGCATAGATGGCGAAGCCGATCGCAATGACACGACGCTTGCGGAAGAAGAACGGCAGCCAGATCGTGATGACCACCGCCACCACGGTCGACACCGCGCCGCTGATCATCAGGAACAGCGTGGTGGTGCGGAACGTGAAGCCCAGCCCGCCCTGCGCGACCGCCGGGAACAGGTACGACCAGATCCCGCTCATCAGGTAGTAGATGCCGTAGAAGCCGATGCCCCACAGGTAGCGGCGGCCGTTCAGGCGCGAGATATCGAGCCATGGGTCCGGATGCGTGCGCAGGCGGTGGATGGCCAGCAGCAGTGCCGCCGCGCCGCCCAACAGCAGCAGCGGAATCGCCGGCGTATTGGTGATGCGGTTGTAGCGCAGCTCCGATAGCCCCATCAGCAAGGACAACGCGCCGATGGCCATGGCGCCTACGCCGATCCAGTCCCATTGCCCATCTTCCGGCGGCGCCTCATGCGGGCGGCGGGCGGCGCGGGTGCGCGGCTGGTGGTGCTCGGGCGGCAGCAGGAACATCGCCAGCCAAGCCACCACGGCCAGCCCCAGCTCCAGCCAGAAGATCACGCGCCACTCGCTGTATTCGAGCACCTCGGCGCAGATCCACGGCGCGATGGTAGTCAGGCCGAACAGCCCGACGCTGAACATCAGCATGGGCGGC
The DNA here is from genome assembly GCA_913056305.1 of uncultured Ralstonia sp. GTDB lineage: Bacteria > Pseudomonadota > Gammaproteobacteria > Burkholderiales > Burkholderiaceae > Ralstonia. The sequence continues at coordinate 4,216 of CAJXMR010000049.1, read as the reverse complement.
ATGCGCTCGTCCGCCTCGGCGGTCAACTGCACCAGGATGCGCGAGGCCGAGAACAGCCCGCCCGCGCCCAGGCCCTGGATGGTCCGCCCGATGATGAGCATGTCGATGCTGTTGGACTGCGCGCAGACCACGCAGCCGATGGCGAACAGCACGATGCCCACCAGCGAGAACATGCGGTAACCGATATGCGCGGCAATGCGGCCGATGGCGAGATTGGCCACCACTGCGGCCACGGCATACGCGGTGACGGCGTACAGATACGCCTGCGGATCGGCATGTACGCCGCCCTGGATATGCTGGCCGGCCACGGCCATCATCTGCGAAGAGACGAAATCGAGCCCGGTCGACAGCCCCAGCGCCAGGCCGAAAGCATGGACGCGGGCGGAAGAAAAATGCGGAAATGCCCGCAGGGAAGCCCTATGGATTTGCAGCGACATGGGGCCGAGCATAAACTTGGCCGCCCGCCCGATAAACGGCCAACGCTAGGAACACTGTCCAGTCATGCGAACAATGGAGTGGAACGATTGGGAGACCTTCTGCCGCGTGGTGGAGGCCGGCAGTTTTACCGCCGCCGCCGACGCGCTGGGCATCCCCAAATCGACCGCCAGCGCCGCCGTGTCGCGGCTGGAGGCGGCACTCGGCGTGCGCCTGCTCACGCGCACCACGCGCCAGCTGCGGCTGACCGAGGCCGGCTCGCACTTCTATGAGGACATCGCCCCGCTGTTCGAGCGCCTGCGCGAAGTCCATGCGGATACCACCGCCGCCAGCGAGACCGTCTCCGGCACGCTGCGCATTGCCGCGCCGTACGAGGTGGGCGCGCAGCACCTGACCGAGCCGGTGTGCCAGACGCTGGCGCGCTATCCGCACCTGCAGATCCAGGTGCACATCTCGTGGGAGCAGCCCGACCTGCTGGCCAGCGGCTACGACATCGTCTTCGTGATGGTGGACCAGATGCTGCCCGATTCATCACTGGTGGCACGGCGCGTGGTGCTGATCCCGCGCGGGTTGTACGCCGCGCCGTCCTTGCTGGCGGAGCGAGCGCCGCTGCAGACCCCGGCCGACCTGGTTGGCTGGCCCTGCCTGTCGGGCCCCGACGATGCGAGCTGGGCGTTCCGCCCCACCGGCGAGCCCACGGCCGAGCCGATCGAGATCCCCATCCAGCCGCGCCTGCAGACGCTCAACGCCGAGATGCGCGCGCGTGCCGCCGTGCGCGGCCTGGGCGTGGCGCGCATGGCCCGCTCGGTGGGCGACGCGGAGGTCGCGACCGGCCGCCTGGTGCGCGTGCTGCCGGATTTCGAGCTCACGCCGCTGCGCGTCTACGCGCTGATGCCCGCGCGCAAGCTGGTGCCGCGCAAGGTGCGCGTGTTTCTCGATGCGCTGGAGGCCGAGGGCGGGCTGGCCCCGGCATCGCCCGCCTAGCCGAAGGCCAGCGCCGGATGTCACAATCGGCGCTTTCCGAATCGGATTGAGTGAGGACCGGCCACCATGCGCCTGCGCCAGATCGAAGTCTTCCGCGCCGTGATGCTGGTCGGCACCGTCAGCGAGGCCGCACGCATGCTGAACGTGTCGCAGCCGGTGGTGACGCGCGTGCTGCAGCACACCGAGCTGCAGCTCGGCTTTCGCCTGTTCGACCGCACCAAGGGCCGCCTGCAGCCCACCGCCGAGGCCTTCGAGCTGTTCTCCGAGGTCGAGCGCCTCTATCAGGAGGTCGAGCGCGTGCGGCGCGTGTCGGCCAACCTGCGCCACAAGGGCGCGGGGCGCTTGCGCGTGGCGGCCACGCCGAGCCTGGCGCCCAGCATCCTCGCGCCGGCCGTGCGGCGCTTCTCGCAGCGGCATCCCGATACGCAGGTGCGCGTGTTCACGCACCACACGGCCGAGATCGTGCAGGGGCTGCTCGCACAGGACATCGACGTCGGCTTTGCCTTTGCGCCGCCCGTGCATCCGGCCATCAGCACCACACCGGTGGCGCAGGGCCGCATCCTGCTGGCCGCACCGCGCGCGTGGGTTGACGACGCGACGGATGGCGCAGCCCTGCACCAGCTGATCGCCGCGCGGCCGTTCATCGGGCTGGAAGACCAGATGTCGATCGGCTCGCTGGTCGGACAGACGCTCTCGCGTGGCGGGCTGGCGCCGGCGTCGACGCTGGAGGTGCAGACGTATTCGCTGGCGCGCTCGCTGGTGGAGGAGGGGCTGGGCGTGACGATGCTCGATCAGTTCACCGCAGCCACGGGCAGCATGGACCGTATCGCACTGTTTGCGCTGGAGCCCGCGCAGGCGTTCGAGGTGCGCGCCATGCGTGCCGAGCACCATGCGCCGTCATCGCTGGCCGACAGCTTGGTCGAATGCTTCGCCGAAGCCGCCCGCGCGCTGTCCGAGGACCTACCGCAGCGCCTGCAGCCGACACCGTTTGTGCTTGCCCCCAGTGGCGACGACGCCGACGCGGACTAACTTTTCCCGCGCCACGCCGTCTAACCGGCTTCCATTCCATTGGTAGGAGATCGATCGATGCGTCGCTTTATCTGTGCTGCTGCATTGTGTGCAGCGGCGAGTGCTGGGCTGATCAGCGCGCCGGCGCTGGCGCAGCAGTCGCCGGTGCCCGGCATGTCGTCGGAAGACCTGAACACCGCGCTGGATCTGGCGAAGGCCGGACTCAACAAGGCCATCGACCAGGCGCGCGCCTATTCTGCGTTACCGATTCGCGATCCGCACGACGTGCGCTACGCGTGTGAGGGCGGCAAATCGCTTACGGTCAAGTACATGACGGTGGGTGACACGGCGCTGGCCTCCATCGTGCTGGACGGCAAGACGCTGGTGTTCGCCAATGTCATCGCCGCCTCGGGCGCGCGCTACGCGTCGGGCCAGTACATCTGGTGGACCAAGGGGCCCACCGGGTTCCTCTCCGATGAGATCGACCAGCGCCACCCGCACCTGATCTACCGCGACTGCACCGAAACCCGCTAGCCGCAGCGCCGGTTCTCAGACTTCCAGCAGGTCGCGCCCGACGATGATCTCGCCCTTGAAGTGCGGGCGCACGGCATCGAGCCAGACCGCATCGTCCAGATACGGATAGCCGCCCGGCACGAAGTGCGACAGCACCAGCGTCTTCACCTTGGCCTCGGTCGCGATGCGGCCGACGTCTTCGGCGGAGGTGTGGCTCGCCAGCAGGTGCTCGCGCAGGGTCTTGGCGTTCGGTTCGGTCGAGAGCAGCTTGTCGAGCGACGGCAGGTGCATCACCTCGTGCACCAGCACATCGGCGCCGTAGGCCAGGCGCACGAGGTTCTCGCTCGGCGCCGTATCGCCCGAGATGACGATGGAGCGGTCCGCCGCATCAAAGCGGAACGCAAATGCCGGTGACACGGGCGGGTGCTTGACCAGCGCGCTCGTCACCTTCACGTTGGCGTCTTGCATGACCAGCCCGCCTTCGGTGATCTCGTGCGGGTGGATCATCGGCGCCAGCGGCGGGCGGCCTTCGTCGGCGATGCGGGTGCGGATGTCGTAGTCGTACAGCTCGAGAAACTTTGTCGTCATCGCGGCCAGCGGGGGCGGGCCCCAGGTGTCGACCGGGCCGGTGAAGTCGGCGGCCCAGGCCAGCAGCATCAGCGCACCATAGTCGGCGTTGTGGTCGGAGTGCTGGTGCGTGATGAAGACGTGGCGGATGTCCTTGAGCTTGAGGCCCGCGCTCACATACTGGCGCGCCACGCCGTTGCCGCAATCGACGATGTACGACACGCCATTGATGACGATCACCTGCGCCGGCGCCGAGCGGTTCTTCTTGGGTGTCGCCCCGCCGCCGGTGCCCAGCAGGATCAGCCGCGTGCCCTTGGGCGCATCGGCGGCCGAGACCGCCAGCGGCCAGCCTGCGGAGGCGGCCACGGCGCCGGCGCCCAGCGCGCCGGCTTGCCGCATCCAGCGGCGACGTTGATGGTCGAAAGCGTGCATGCGGCGGTCTCCTGTTTGTTGTTGTGCGTCGTTCAGTGGGGCAGCCCGCCCACCTTCATCCCGGGCTTGATCCCCTTGCGCGTGAACCAGCCCTTGTTCATCTCCAGCGCATAGACGCCCAGCTTGGTCGGGCAGTGGTTGTCTTCGGTCTGCGGGGCCATCTCGGCGATGTCGGTGATGGTGCCGGTCTCGTCGATGAAGGCGATCGACAGGGCCAGATCGGTGTTCTTCATCCAGAAGCAGTGGCGCGCGTTCTCATCGAACACGAACAGCATGC
>CAJXMR010000048.1 GCA_913056305.1 uncultured Ralstonia sp. | reverse complement strand
GCACGATGCCGGCCGACGGCCCGGCCACGGCGCTGCGCACGCTGTCGGAGTTCGACGCGGAAGTGAAGGGCAAGCCGATCAAGCTCGACCAGACCTTCACCAACGCCTTCGTGCAGAAGGCGAACGCCAAGTACAAGTAAAGTCCGCCGGACTTTCCATCAGCGCCCGGTTCCATCCGGGCGCATTGCTTTGGACGATCAATATGACGACGCCCGCGCTTTCGTTCGATCAGATCACCTGTACCTTCATCTCGCCCGACCAGCCGGGCCAGCGCTATACCGCCGTCAAGGACACCACGCTGGAGGTGCAGGCCGGCGAGTTCGTCTCGGTGGTCGGGCCGACCGGCTGCGGCAAATCCACCTTGCTGAACCTGGCGGCTGGGCTGTTGCAGCCGTCGCTGGGGCAGGTGAGGGTGTTCGGCGAGCCGCTGGCCGGCATCAACCGCCGCGCCGGCTACATGTTCCAGGCCGAGGCCCTGATGCCGTGGCGCAGTGCGCTCGACAATGTGCTGGCCGGGCTGGAGTTTCGCGGCACGCCCGACAAGGAGGCGCGCGAGCTGGCCATGTCGTGGCTCACGCGCGTGGGCCTGGCCGGGTTTGAAGACCGCTACCCGCATCAGCTCTCGGGCGGCATGCGCAAGCGCGTGAGCCTGGCGCAGACGCTCGTGCTGGACCCCGACATCATCCTGATGGACGAGCCGTTCTCCGCGCTTGACATCCAGACGCGCCAGTTGATGGAGAACGAGGTGCTGGACCTGTGGGCCGCCAAGCGAAAGGCGGTGCTCTTCATCACGCACGACCTGGACGAGGCCATTGCCATGAGCGATCGCGTGATCGTGCTGTCGGCCGGCCCGGGCACGCACCCGATCGGCGAGTTCGTGATCGACCTGCCGCGCCCGCGCGATGTGGCGGAGATCCGCGACCAAGCCGGCTTTGTCGACCTGCACGCCCGCATCTGGGACGTACTGCGTGAAGAAGTGCTCAAGGGCTATGCACAGCATCGTCGCGTCGCCTGAAACCTGTTCCCGATCCTACTGCGCAGCCCGATCTTGGCCCCGAATTTGCCAAATGCGTGCTCACCGTACCCATGTACGGTTGCGCTTCTCGATCCAACCTCGGGCCGTTCGCTACGGATCGGAAACAGGTTTGAATTCACTCTGAACCCTCTCTCTCATGGCTAATCGTCCGATCTCCCAACTCTCGCTGCGCGCGTGGCAGCTCGGCCTGCTGGTCGTCACGCTGGCTGTCTGGCACTTCGCCACGCGCTCGGAACAGGTCGCGTTCTTCTTTGGCGAACCCTTGATCGTTGCCCAGCGCATCTGGGCGTGGTTTGTGACCGAGGGCGATATCTACCAGCATCTAGCGGTCACGCTGGCTGAGACGGTGCTGGCGTTCGCCATTGGCACGGCCACCGGTCTGGGCGCCGGGTTGTGGCTGGCCCTGAGCCCGGCCGCATCCGCCGTGCTCGATCCGTACATCAAGGCGGCCAACTCGATGCCGCGCGTGATCCTGGCCCCCATCTTCGGCGTGTGGTTCGGCCTCGGCATCTGGTCGAAGGTGGCGCTGGCCGTCACGCTGGTGTTCTTCATCGTGTTCTTCAACGTCTACCAGGGCGTGAAGGAGGTGAGCCCGGTGGTGCTGGCCAATGCGCGCATGCTGGGCGCCTCGCAGCGGCAGCTGCTGCGCTTCGTCTACCTGCCGAGCGCGACGAGCTGGGTGTTCTCATCGCTGCATACGTCGGTGGGCCTGGCCTTCGTGGGCGCGGTGGTGGGCGAGTACCTGGGCTCGGCGCGCGGCGTCGGTTACCTGATCCTGCAAGCGGAGGGCACGTTCGACATCAACACCGTGTTCGCGGGCATTGTCGTGCTGACGGTGTTTGCGCTGGTGCTCGATTGGCTGGTCGGCCTGGCGGAAAAGCGCCTGATGCGCTGGCAGCCCAAGACCGGCGAGACCGAGAAACTCTGACATTGTCGGCGTCACATCGACCCTGCACGGAGCAGGGTCATGCAACTAGACGGTCGGTCTACTACAATGCCACCCATCATGAGCAGGCACCCACAACCCGTCACCGCTGAAGGCACCGAAGCCCGGCACGATACCCGCGACCGCATCCTGGACGCCGGTGCCGAGCTGATCCTCGGGCGCGGCTTCTCGGCCGTCGGGTTGGCGGAGATCCTCGGCCGTGCGCAGGTGCCCAAGGGCTCGTTCTATTACTACTTCGATTCCAAGGAAAACTTCGGCGTCGCTTTGCTGGAGCGGTATTTCCAGGATTACGACGCCGGTGTGGTCAGCCTGTTCAAGGACACGCGCTTGACCGCGCGCGAACGGCTGCTGCGTTACTTCACCGCGTGGATCGACCTGCATCAGCGCAGCGCTTGCGAAGTCACCTGCCTGGCCGTCAAGCTATCGGGCGAGGTGTCGGACCTGTCCGAGCCGATGCGCAAGGTGCTGTCGACCGGGATGACGCGCATGGTCGAGCGGATCACCGCTGCTGTGGAGGCCGGTGTGGCCGATGGCTCGCTGGCGCCGGTGGCTGATGCGCGCGGGCTGGCCGAAGGGTTGTACGCAATGTGGATGGGCGGGGCGCTGCTGGCCAAGGCACACCGTTCCGTGGCGCCGTTTGACGGGTGCCTGGCCCAGACCGAGGTGCTGCTCGCCGCGCCCAAGCATTGATCGAATACGCATCGCCGGCGAGGCACGCGCCTCGCCATTCTTTTGTCCCGGTTATAGACGACCGGTCTAATAGTTGACGTTGCACTCTCTGTCGATAGGAGCCGAGATGACCCAACAACTGCTGTCCCCGATCCAGGTCGGTCACACGACCCTTGCCAACCGTGTCGTGATGGCGCCGCTGACGCGCTCGCGCGCCGGCCAGCCCGGCGATGTGCCGACCGAGCTGAACGTCACCTACTATGCGCAGCGCGCCACTGCCGGCCTGATCGTGACCGAAGCCACGCAGATCTCCAACCAGGGGCAGGGCTATGCCTGGACGCCGGGCATGTACACCGACGCGCAGGAAGCCGGCTGGAAGGCGGTAGTGGATGCCGTGCACGCCAAGGGCGGCCGCATCTCGCAGCAGCTCTGGCATGTGGGCCGCATTTCGCACACGCTGCTGCAGGAGAACGGCCAGGCGCCCGTTGCGCCGTCGGCCATCGTCGCCAAGGGGGCGCAGAGCTTTGTCGTGCAACCCGACGGCACGCCCGCCAACCAGCCGACCAGCGAGCCGCGCGCCCTGGCCACGGAAGAGATCCCCGGCATCATCGCGCAGTACCGCCAGGCCGTGCTCCGCGCGCGCCGCGCCGGTTTCGACTTTGTCGAGATCCACGCCGCCAATGGCTATCTGCTGCACCAGTTCCTGTCGACCAACAGCAACCAGCGCACCGACCTGTACGGCGGCTCGCTCGAGAACCGCGCGCGGCTGATCCTGGAAGTGGTCGATACGGCCATCGCCGAGATCGGCGCCGACCGCGTCGGCATCCGACTGTCGCCGCATTTCGTCGCGCACGATATTGCCGACGCGCAGGCCGAGGAAAGCGCGCTGTACCTGGCGCGTGAACTGACCAAGCGCGGCATCGCCTACCTGCACATCGCCGAGCCGGACTGGGCGGGCGGCCCCGAGCTGTCCGATGCCTTCCGCCGCCAACTGCGCGAGGCGTTCAAGGGCACGCTGATCGTGTGCGGCAAGTACACGGCGGAAGAGGGCGAGCACATGGTCGCCTCGGGTCTGGCCGATGCGGTCGCCTTTGGTCGCCCGTTCATCGCCAACCCGGACCTGGTGGCGCGCTTCCGTGCCAAGGCCGGCCTGAACGAACCGGATCGCTCGACCTTCTACGGCGGTCAGGAAAAGGGCTACACCGACTATCCGACGCTGGAGCAGCTGGCCGCCTGATCGGACGGCTGCCCAACGAAAAAGCCGCGCCGGGTTGCTGCCCGGCGCGGCTTTTTTCATTCAACGCTGACTACGCTTACGGCTGGATCACCACCTTGCCCGTCACCTTGCGGGCCGCCATGTCGAGCAGCGCCTGCGTGGTCTGCTCCAGCGGATAGCGTGCCGAGATATGCGGGCGGATCTTGCCCTCCTGCATCCAGCCGAGCATCTGCATCATGTTGGCCAGGTTCGCCTTCGGCTCGCGCCGTGCGAACTCGCCCCAGAACACGCCCACCAGTGACGCGCCCTTGAGCAGCGCCAGGTTCAGCGGCATCTTCGGGATCTCGCCGTTGGCAAAGCCCACCACCAGGTAGCGGCCGCGCCAGGCAATCGAGCGGAACGCCGGCTCGGCATAGATGCCGCCGACCGGGTCGTAGATCACGTCCGGGCCACGGCCGTCGGTCAGCTCCTTGACGCGCTCGCGCAGGTCTTCGGTCGAGTAGTTGATCAGCGCGTCGGCGCCGTGGTCCTTGCAGACGGCCAGCTTCTCATCGCTCGATGCCGCCGCGATCACGCGCGCCCCGATCGCCTTGCCGATCTCGATGGCCGCCAGCCCGACGCCGCCGGCCGCGCCCAGCACCAGCATGGTCTCGCCGGCCTTCAGTTGCCCGCGATCGACCACCGCGTGGTGCGACGTGCCGTAGGTGAGGGTGAATGCGGCGGCGGTGTCGAACGCCATGCCCGGTGGCATCGGCATCACCACCTTGGCCGAAGCTTTCACCTGCGAGGCAAATGCGCCCTGGCCGATGAAGGCGATCACGTGGTCGCCGGCCTTGACGTGCGACACGCCAACGCCCACCGCATTCACCACGCCCGCCACTTCCGAGCCCGGCGTGAACGGCAGCTCCGGCTTGAACTGGTACTTGTTCTGGATGATCAGCACGTCGGGAAAATTCACCCCGGCGGCTTTCACGTCGATGACGACTTCGCCGGCACTGGGCGACAGATCCGGCAGGGTTTCGATCACCAGCGATTCGGGCGGGCCCCAGGTCTTGCAGACGACGGCTTTCATCTTGTGTCTCCTGATCAATCTTGCGTTGGATTGTTCATCATCTCGCGTGCATTGAGCGCGATTTTGTCTGGCAGTGTAACCGAATAAAAGCACGGTCGTTCGATTTTATCGCGGGCGAGTTTGCTGATGCATTTTGGTGCGTGCAATCGTGCGTGAGCAAGCACGATTCCATCACCACGCTCGGTTACAATCCGCGCCATGCATATTCTTCTTGCCAACGACGACGGCTACCTCGCGCCCGGTCTTGCGGCGCTCTATCGGGCGCTCGCGCCGCTGGGGCGCATCACCGTGGTAGCGCCGGAGCAGAACCACAGCGGCGCCTCCAACTCGCTTACGCTGCAGCGGCCGCTGTCGGTGTTCGAAGCCACCGAGGGCGCGCAGAAGGGCTTCCGCTTCGTCAATGGCACGCCCACGGACTGCGTGCACATCGCCCTGACGGGCATGATCGAGGAGAAGCCCGATCTGGTTGTCTCCGGCATCAACCAGGGCCAGAACATGGGCGAGGACGTGCTGTATTCCGGCACCGTCGCCGCCGCCATCGAGGGCTATCTGTTCGGCATTCCTTCCATCGCCTTCTCGCAGGTCGACAAGGGCTGGACGCACCTGGATGCCGCCGAGCGTGTGGCGCGTGAAGTGGTGGAGCGCTATTTGGCTGATCCGCTCGACGGCTCGGTGCTCCTCAACGTCAACATCCCGAACCTGCCGTATGGCGAACTGGCCGGCTGGCGTGCCACGCGCCTGGGCAAGCGGCACCAGTCGCAGCCAGTGATCCGCCAGGCCAACCCGCGCGGCGAACCCATTTTCTGGGTTGGCGCCGCCGGCGATGCCAAGGACGCCAGCGAGGGCACCGATTTCCATGCGGTCGCCAACGGCTTCGTCTCGCTGACGCCGCTGCAGCTGGACCTGACCGATACGGTGCAGCTGGGCGCCGTGCGTCGCTGGCAGACGCCGTGACGATTGTGGTGGCTCATGTCTGAACGTCCACGCGGCCGCCGCTTTCCATTGACGCTCGATGCGGTGGTCGAGCGCAAGCCGGCCGAGCGTCAGCGCGAGACGCGGATTTCGTCGGGCGTGAGCGCCGTCCCCAAGCCGACGCCCACACGCGCGGAGCGCGCGCCGACGGCGCCCTCAGCTAGCCCGGCGCCACAGCGCGTAGCCGGCGTCGACGCCGCGGTGGGCGCGGTTGCTGCGAGCGCCGTGCAGGCTCGCACGCAGGCCGCACATGCGGCGGCTGGCGGCATGGCGTCGGACCGCGCACGCCAGGCGCTGGTGGCGCGTGTACAGGCGGGCGGTGTGACCGACCCGCGCGTGCTGGCCGCGATTGGTTCGGTGCCGCGTCACCTGTTCGTCGATGCCGGGCTCGCCTCGCAAGCCTACGAAGATTCAGCGCTGCCGATCGGCCATCAGCAGACCATCTCGAAGCCGTCGGTGGTCGGCCGCATGATTGAGCTGCTGTTACGTGATCGGCCGGCGCGTGCGCAGGCGCATCCTTTGGCGCGTGTGCTCGAAATCGGGACCGGCTGCGGCTATCAGGCGGCAGTGCTATCGCAGGTGGCCGATGAGGTTTACTCGATCGAGCGCATCCGGCCGCTGCACGAAAAAGCCAAAGCGAACTTGCGGCCACTTCGTGTGCCAAACATCCGTCTGCACTACGGAGACGGCATGCTGGGGCTGCCCAAGGGCGCGCCGTTCGATGCCATCATCCTGGCCGCCGCCGGGTTGGAGGTGCCGCAGGCGCTGCTCGATCAGCTCACCATCGGTGGTCGTCTGGTCGCGCCGGTGGTGGCCGAGCGTGCCGGCGGATCGGCCCAGCAACTCGTGCTGATCGAGCGCCGCGGCCGCTTCCAGTTTCACAGTACCGCGCTTGAAGGCGTTTTCTTTGTCCCGTTAAAATCAGGAACTGTTTAGCATGTTCACCTCCCGGAGCTCCATGAACCCTCCAAGCCCCGCACGTGCCGGCCGGCTCGCTGTGGCGATGGTGTCGGCCGCATTGTTGGCGGCTTGCGCATCCTCCGGCAATCAGGCCCCCGTCCTCGATCGCACCTCGCGTGCCGGTACCACCGCCACGTCGCAGGAGCCGCCGCCCCCTGGCTATTACCGTGTTAAGCGTGGCGACACGCTGTACAGCATTGCGCTGCGTAACAGTCAGGCCCCGCGCGATCTTGTCGCGTGGAACAACATCACCAATCCGAATCAGATCGAAGTCGATCAATTGATACGCGTGGTGCCGCCAAATGCGGACGTCAGCGCAAACGGTGCCGTGGTCACGCCAGTGCGTCCGGGCAATACGAGCACGCAGCCGGCCGACTCAACGCCTGCCACAACGGCGCCGGTTGCCTCTGCCGGGGCAACCGATGGCAGCATCGTTCTGGCATGGCCGGCGCGTGGTCAGCTGGTCGGCCGCTTCGATGACAAGGTCAACAAGGGCATTGATATTGGCGGCAAGCGCGGTGATCCGGTCACGGCCGCCGACGACGGCAAAGTGATCCACGTCGGACCCTTGCGTGGGTACGGGAATCTTGTCATCATCAAGCACAACGACACGTTCCTGACCGCCTACGGCAACAACGACAAGGTTCTGGTCACCGAGCAATCCACGGTCAAGAAAGGGCAGAAGATCGCTGAAATGGGCAGTACCGATGCGGATCGCGTGAAGCTTCATTTTGAAGTCCGCCGCAACGGCAAGCCGGTCGATCCGATGCGCTTCCTGCCGCCTCAATAGAGGAATGCATGCCGCGCCAGAAAGCCGCCACGCCCGCCGCCACCCCCGTCGATGACACCGTCGACGCTGCAGATGGCCAGAGCGCCCCGAACGGGCGCAGCGGGCGGCGTGCGCGCGGCGCAGCGCAGTCCCCGGCAGAAGACATCGAAATTGCCGACACCCTGGTCGACGATGTGGTGGTTTCCGAGCCGGCCGACAATGGCGATGCATCCGACAGCAACGATGAGCCGGATGAGGATGAGGAAGACGCCGAGGAGGCCGAGGAGGCCGCACCCGAGGAAGACTTCCGCAAGGTGTTGCAGGCGGAACTGGCCGCCGACACCGTTCAGCATTATCTCAACCGCATCAGCATCAAGCCGCTGCTGACGCCGGCCGAGGAGCTGCATTACTCCACGCAGGCCAAGGCCGGCGAGTTTGCCGCGCGGCAGGTGATGATCGAGCGCAACCTGCGTCTGGTCGTCAGCATTGCCAAGGGATATCTCAATCGCGGCGTACCGCTGCTGGACCTGATCGAAGAGGGCAACCTCGGCCTGATGCACGCGATCGAGAAATTCGATCCGGAGCGCGGTTTCCGTTTCTCGACCTACGCCACATGGTGGATCCGCCAGAGCATCGAGCGCGCCATCATGAACCAGGCGCGCACGGTTCGTCTGCCGGTGCACGTGATCCGCGAGCTCAACCAGGTGCTGCGCGCCAAGCGCCATCTGGAGAAAAGCGGCGTCGACGGCCGCGACGCCAGCCTGGAAGACATCGCCCACCTGCTCGGCAAGACCACGGAAGAGGTGCAGGACGTGCTCTCGCTCAACGAGCACACGACCTCGCTCGATACGCCGTTCGACCTGGACCCGGGCACCAGCCTGCTCGATTTCCTCTCGGACGAGCATGGCGCCTCGCCGGACCAGGAAGTCGCGCACCGCGAGTTGTCGCAGCTGATGAAGTCGTGGCTGGCGCGGCTGTCCGACAAGCATCGTTACGTGGTCGAGCGCCGCTTCGGCCTGAACCACATCGAGCCCGCCACGCTGGAAGAGCTGGCCGCCGAGATGGGCCTGACGCGCGAACGCGTGCGCCAGATCCAGCAGGAAGCGCTGGTCAAGCTCAAGCGGCATTTCGCCTCGCAGGGCGTACGCAAGGACGCGGTGCTGTAAGGTGCCGCCGTTCGGCGTTTCTGAGTTCTCCTAGCGCAGTTCCAGCAGCATCGGTTGATGGTCCGATGCTTGCGTCGCACTGTTGAGCTCCACGCGCACCACGCGCTCGACGAGCGGTTCGCTGATCAGCATGTAATCGCACGCATAGGCCGGTTCGGTCCAGTCAGTGCGGTCGTGCACGCCGAAGGTGGGCGGTTGCGGCGTCGATCCATGTGCGATTTTCCATGCGTCGTGCAACGCCGGTTCAAGTGTGAACGGTAGGGTGGCCAATCGCTTGGGCGTGGACTCTGGTTTGCAATTGAGGTCGCCGCAGATGACGGTGGCAGCGGTCTGCGCCAACGGGCGGAACGGCCCCGCCTCGGGCTCGGGGCCAAGCAGGGATGGATGCGCCGCGCGCGCGCAGCCTTCTGCGTGGATTGCCCGCAGCGTGTCGACTTGTGCCAGCCGCTGGACTTCGGAGTAATACTCCAAGTGCGTGGTCACCACGCGCAGCGGCCCGAATGGCGCCTGCACAATCGCCTCGATGGCCATGCGCGGCATGGTGGGCGTGGTATCGGGCGGGCAGGGCAGCGCATGGCGCGTGACATGGAGCACGGGCAGTCGGGTGGCGATGGCATTGCCGAAACGCTGCACGTGGTTGCCGTCGTGGCGTTCCAGCGCAAATCCGCCGATCACGCTGTATTGGGGGCCGAGTCTATCGGCGAGTTCACCCCACTGGTCGGCGCTGGGATGGCCTGGCAGCCTGCCGAAGCCGGAGGTGACTTCTTGCAGGCACAGCACGTCGAATGACGCCATGGCATGCGCCTCGGCGAGTTGGCGCGCGATGTCGGCGTGGCCGTCCACGCCGCGGCCCCACTGGATGTTCCACGTCAGGATGACAGTGCCCATGCTGATCCTCCGGTGTCTTACAATGCCGCCCTTGTCCCCATTTTGTCCAGGTTCGCCCGTGTCTGAAGCTGCACCCAACGCCACGTCTTCGTCTCCTGATGCTGCAACGGCCGCGCCGGCCAAGGCGCCGCGCGCTTCGCGCCGAAAGCCCGAGATGCCCGTGGCCGGTCCGCTGGAGATCGTTTCGCTCGACAATGAAGCGCGGGGTGTCGGTCGCCTGACCAACGAGGACGGCACATCGGGCAAGGTGGTCTTCGTGGAGGGCGCGCTGCCGGGCGAGCTGGTGACGTATCGCAGCCATCGAGTGAAGCCCTCGTACGAGCAGGCGAGCGTGGTGAATATTCTGCGCCAGTCGGCCTCGCGTGTGACGCCGCAGTGCAAGTTCTTTGGCGTGTGCGGCGGCTGTTCGATGCAGCATCTGGATTCGCGCGCGCAGCTCGCCATCAAGCAGCGCGTGCTGGAAGACGACCTGTGGCATCTGGCCAAGCTGCGCCCGGACGTGGTGTTCCGCCCGATTGCGGGGCCAGACTGGGGCTATCGGTACCGCGCCCGCCTGACGGTGCGCCATGTGGCGGCCAGGGGCGGGGTGCTGGTGGGCTTCCACGAGCGCAAGAGCAGCTACGTGGTCGACATGACCTCGTGCGAGGTGCTGCCGCCGCATGTGTCGGCGCTGCTGGTGCCATTGCGGGAGCTGGTCGGGCGCCTCTCCATCTTCCAGCGCATGCCGCAGATCGAACTGGCGGTCGGCCAGGACGTGACGGTGCTGGTGCTGCGTAATCTCGAGCCACTCACGCCCGCCGACGAAGCTGAGCTGCGCGCCTTCGCCGATCAGCACGCCGTGCAGTTCTGGCTGCAGCCGAAGGGGCCGGACACGGTGTATCCGTTCTACCCGCTCGATCGTGCGTTGACCTACACGCTGCCGGAGTTCGGCATCACCATGCCGTTCAAGCCGACGGACTTCACGCAGGTTAACCACCAGATCAACCGCGTGCTGATGTCGCGCGCGCTGAAGCTGCTTGATGCGCAGCCGAGTGATCGCCTGCTCGACCTGTTCTGCGGCATCGGCAACTTCACGCTGCCGATGGCGACGCGCTGTCGCGAAGTCATGGGGATCGAGGGTAGCGAGGTGCTGACCACGCGCGCGCTCGCCAACGCTCAGCACAATGGGCTGGACGCCAAGACAACGTTCGCCTGCCGCAACCTGTTCGAAGTGACGGCAGACGACGTTGCGGAGTTGGGCAAGTTTGACCGTTGGCTGGTCGATCCGCCGCGCGAGGGGGCGCTGGCCGTGTCCAAGGCGCTGGCCGAACTGTCGCAGCGCGGCGACGCGGCTGCGGAGCTGCTGCCCAAGCGCATCGTCTACGTGTCATGCAACCCGGCCACGCTGGCGCGCGATGCAGGGCTGCTGGTGCATGAGGCTGGCTACCGGCTGGCGGGGGCGGGCATCGTGAACATGTTCCCGCATACGTCGCACGTCGAATCGATTGCGGTGTTCGAGCGCGACTGATTGCCCATCGCGCAGTTCGCGGGCAAGAAAAAACCGGCGCACCAGGCGCCGGTTTTTTTCGCTGCGCCGTTGCTGGCGCAATGCGAAGGCTTAGTTGCGGTTGCCGCCGAAGATCCCCAGGATCGCCAGCAGGTTCGTGAAGATGTTGTAGACGTCCAGGTAGATCGCCAGGGTGGCGGTCACGTAGTTGGTCTCGCCGCCGTTCACGATGCGCTGCACGTCGAACAGGATGTAGGCCGAGAAGATCGCGATGGCCAGTACCGAGATCGTCAGCATCATCGCCGGCAGCTGCAGCCAGATGTTGGCCACCGAGCCGACGATCAGCACCAGCACGCCCATGAACAGCCACTTGCCCAGGCCCGAGAAGTCACGCTTGCTGACCGTGGCCACCGTCGCCATCACGCCGAAGATGATTGCCGTGCCGCCGAACGCCGTCATGATGAGCGACGCGCCGTTCGAGAAGCCCAGGATCATGCCGATCAGGCGCGACAGCATCAGCCCCATGAAGAACGTGAAGCCGAGCAGCAGGGCCACGCCCACGCCGCTGTTCTTGAAGCGCTCGATGGCGTAGAAGAAGCCAAAGGCCACCGCCATGAAGATGACGAAGCCCATCAGCGGGTTGCGCCCCATCAGGTTGAAGCCGATGGCGACGCCGATCCACGCACCAAGGATGGTGGGAATCATGGAAAGCGCGAGCAGCCAATAGGTATTGCGCAGCACGCGGTTACGGACGGCCAACGCGCCGGCGGTGCCGGAAGCGCCAAAACCGTACGTGTTGAGTTGGTTGTCCATGCGAACTCCTTTGGTAGATGACATTGCGGACAATGCGGAATGGTCAGAATGTGGCATCCGAGGCCCGGTTTTGCAAGGCGCATCGTCCCTTCTTGGAGGGGCAGGATGCCACGCGGTTCCGCCGGTCGGAGGATGATCGGACGGCAAAGTGCAGCATCCGAGTGATTATTTGTGCTCCCGGTAAGGCAATCCTAAGCGGTAAACCTGCGTCGCGCCGTGCCATGCAAGCAAAGTGATGCTTGGGTCGCCCATTGGCTTGGACTTCGCTTTCGGGCGGGTTGCACCAGCAGTCATCCAATCCCGACCGGGCACGTGTTAGAATCTAACGTTTATCTTTGACGTAACACCTTCATTTTTTGGAGTTTTTGATGGCGATCGAACGCACTCTGTCGATTATCAAACCGGATGCCGTGGCCAAGAATGTCATCGGCCAGATCTATGCGCGTTTCGAAGGCGCCGGCCTGAAGGTCGTGGCGGCCAAGATGATTCATCTGTCGCGCGCTGAAGCCGAGCAGTTCTACGCCGTGCACAAGGAGCGCCCGTTCTTCAAGGACCTGGTCGACTTCATGATCTCGGGCCCGGTGATGGTGCAAGCCCTGGAAGGCGACAACGCTGTCATCAAGAACCGCGACCTGATGGGTGCAACCGACCCGAAGAAGGCCGAGAAGGGCACGATCCGTGCTGATTTCGCTGACAGCATCGACGCCAACGCCGTGCACGGTTCGGACGCTGCTGAAACGGCTGCCGTGGAAGTCGCTTTCTTCTTCCCCGGCCTGAATATTTACAGCCGCTAAGCGTCAACACTAGACTGGAATTGGCAGTTTCGGGTTGCAAGACATGAGCGATGTGGTGAATCTCCTCGATTTCGACGCACAGGGTCTCGTCGCGTATTGCGAGAGCCTGGGTGAGAAGTCGTTCCGCGCCAAGCAGTTGCAGCGCTGGATTCACCAGTCGGGCGCGGCCGAGTTTGGCGAGATGACCGATCTCGCCAAGTCGCTGCGCGAAAAGCTCGCAACCCGCGCCACCATCCAGGCACCGGCGATCATTTCCGATCACCTCTCGTCGGACGGCACGCGCAAGTGGCTGGTCGACGTAGGGGCCGGCGATGCCGTCGAGACGGTCTACATCCCCGAAGAGACGCGCGGCACGTTGTGCGTGTCGTCCCAGGCGGGATGTGCCGTCAACTGCCGGTTCTGCTCGACCGGCAAACAAGGGTTCTCGCGCAATCTTTCCACGGGCGAGATCATCGGCCAGCTCTGGATGGCCGAATTCGCCATGCGCAAGCAGTTGGGCCGTGGCCCCAAGGACGACCGCGTCATCACCAACGTCGTGATGATGGGCATGGGCGAGCCGCTGCTGAACTATGACGCGTTGGTGCCGGCCTTGCGCCTGATGCTGGACGACAATGCCTACGGCCTGTCGCGCCGGCGTGTGACGGTGTCCACCTCCGGCGTGGTGCCGATGATGGATCGCCTCTCGCAGGATGTGCCGGTGGCGCTGGCGGTGTCGCTGCATGCGTCCAACGATGCGCTGCGTGACGTGCTCGTGCCGCTCAACAAGAAGTACCCGCTGGTCGAACTGATGGCGGCCTGCCGCCGCTATCTCGAGTTCGCGCCGCGCGATTTCATCACCTTCGAATACTGCATGCTGGATGGCGTCAATGACTCCGTCGAGCATGCCCGCGAACTGCTGCGCCTCGTCGCCGACGTGCCGTGCAAGTTCAACCTGATCCCGTTCAACCCGTTCCCGGAGTCCGGGCTGAAGCGCTCGAACAACGAGCAGATCCGCCGTTTCTCGCAAGTGCTGCTGGACGCCGGCATCGTCACCACCATCCGCAAGACGCGTGGCGACGATATCGATGCAGCCTGTGGCCAGCTTGCCGGCGAGGTCAAGGATCGCACCCGCCTGGCCGAACGCGGCAAGTTCGGCAAGATCGTTCCGGTCCCGGTGGTCGGGGCCGATTCCACTCACCGTACGGGTACCGCATGAAGCGTTGGTCGATTGCTGTCAGTCTGGTCCTCACGCTGGCCGCCGCCGGGTGCGCGTTACCGCCGCCGCCGGCCCAGACACAAGACGTCAAGACGCTCTCCGATCAAACCGACCTCAGTCGACGTGCTTCGATCCGGCTGCAGTTGGCGACGCAATACCTGGAAGCCGGGCAGGCCGCCACGGCGCTTGACGAGATCAAGAAAGCCATCGCGATCGACCCGAACGTGCCTGGCGCGTATCACATCCGCGCATTGGCTTATATGAGCCTCGGCCAGCACGAACTTGCCGACGACAGTTTTCGCCGTGCACTGGCCGCCGCGCCGCAAGACGGAGATTTGCTGAACAACTACGGCTGGTTCCTGTGCGGCCAGGGTGGCAAACCTGGCGAGGGCATGGCGATGCTGCGCAAGGCCATCGATGCGCCGGCCGCCGGCAGCCCGGCCAAGCCGTGGACCAACCTGGGCGTCTGCCAGATGCGCCAGGGTGACTTGGATGGCGCCGAGAAGAGCCTGACGCGCGCCACCTATATCGACGCCAACAGCGCGCTGACCAACCTCAGCCTGGCGCAGCTGTACTACAAACGTCGCGAATATGCGCGCGCGTTGCCGTTCATCGAGCGCGTCAATGGCCGTAACACGCCGACAGCCGAGAGCCTGTGGCTGGGTGCCCGCATTGCGCGCCGCGTGGGCGATGCCTCGCAGCAGAACGCATGGAGCGCGCAATTGCAGCGCCGTTTCCCCAATGCGCCCGAAGAGGCGGCTTTCGAACGAGGAGCATGGGATGACTGACCGCGATGTGGCGGGTGCCGGCGAAATCGCCCACGGTGCTGCGTCCACTTCGGACCGGTCGGGCGTCTCCGCGTCCGACCGCGACGATGCGCTGCGGCAGATCGCCGAGCGCTTGCGTGCCGGCCGGGAGGCTCAGCGCCAGACGGTCGAGGACCTGGCGACGCGTCTGAAGGTTGCACCGGCCAAGCTGTTGGCGGTGGAGTCCGCCGACGTGGCAGCGCTGCCCGATATGACGTTCGCCAAAGGCCTGATCCGTGCATATGCGCGCGTGTTGCAGGTCAATGTCGATGACCAGCTTGCGCGCCTCAATGCGCGTGCGCCGGTCGCCAACATTGGCTTGCGGCCGGAAGGCGGGCTGGGGGAATCGTTCTCCGACAAGCCCAGCTTTGCCACGCGGCGCAACAGCAGTCGCTGGCTGATCGGTGTGCTGGTGGCGGTGGTCGTGGCCGGTGGTGCCTTGGCGGGTATGGACAAGCTCAAGCATTGGCTGGCCGCGCATTCGCCGGAAGCCGCGCAACCGGCTGCCGAACCTGCTGCGCAAGCCGTCACGGCGACGGAGCCCGCACCCGCTGAAGCCGCATCGGCTTCGGCCGCCGCGGCAACGGCAACGACGGAAGCGCCCGCTGCGTCGATGCCGACGCCGCTGACGCCGGCCGCGCCCGCAGCGCCGGCTTCCGACACGGTGACGGCACCGCTGGCGCCGCCGCCCGTGCTGCCGCGCTCGGACACCGGCGCCGTCGCAGCGCCGGCCGTGGCTGACGCTGCCAAACCCGCGGTCGTCAAAGTCGACGCACCCGCCGCGCTGCCTGCTGACGCGGTCAAGCCTGCTGCCGATGCTGGCGGCGGATCGCTCTCGGTGCGCTTCTCGGGCGCATCGTGGTATGAAATCAAGGACAAGGCTGGCAAGACACTCGCCAGCGGCCTGGCCAAGGAAGGCGACGCGCAGGACCTGTC
The DNA here is from genome assembly GCA_913056305.1 of uncultured Ralstonia sp. Lineage (GTDB taxonomy): Bacteria > Pseudomonadota > Gammaproteobacteria > Burkholderiales > Burkholderiaceae > Ralstonia. Next base: position 12,258 of record CAJXMR010000048.1, on the reverse strand, counting down.
GGGCACGCCGCCGTTCAAGGTCACGTTCGGCAATGCCGAGGCGGTCGAGTCGCTGACTGTGGGTGGTGCGCCGGTTGACATCCGGAAGTACGCCCGCAACCGCGTGGCACGGGCCACGTTGCCCTGAACCCATTTGTAGAACGGCACCGCGCGCTGAGCGTGCGGCGCCTCGCCTGATCATGCAAACCTCCACGCCTCTCGATTGCGCTCCCGCCTTGCCTGGCCCGTTGCCGCGCCGGAATTCGCGCGCGGCCGAGATTCGCTGGGGCGAGCGCGTCGTCCACGTGGGCGGCCATGCGCCGGTCTGCGTGCAGTCGATGACCAACACTGACACGTCGGATGCCATCGGTACAGCGATCCAGGTGAAGGAGCTGGCCCGCACGGGTTCCGAGCTGGTGCGCATCACCGTCGATACGCCGGCGGCGGCTGCCGCTGTGCCGGCCATCCGCGAGCAGCTCGACCGCATGGGCGTGGACGTGCCGCTGGTGGGCGACTTCCATTACAACGGCCACAAGCTGTTGCAGGACCATCCCGAATGCGCGCAGGCGCTGTCCAAGTACCGCATCAACCCGGGCAACGTGGGGCAGGGCGCCAAGCGCGACACGCAGTTCGCGCAGATGATCGAGATCGCCTGCCGCTACGACAAGCCGGTGCGCATCGGCGTGAACTGGGGCAGCCTGGATCAAGACCTGCTCGCCCGCATCATGGACGAGAACGCGCAGCGCGCGACGCCGTGGGACGCCCGCATGGTGATGGTCGAGGCGCTCATTACCTCGGCCATCCAGTCCGCGCAGAAGGCCGAAGAGCTGGGCCTGGCCGGCAACCAGATCATCCTGTCGTGCAAGGTCTCGGCGGTGCAGGATCTGATCGCTGTGTATCGCGAGCTGGCGCGACGCTGCACCTACGCGCTGCACCTGGGCCTGACCGAGGCCGGCATGGGCAGCAAGGGCATCGTTGCATCGACGGCGGCATTGTCGGTGCTGCTGCAGGAAGGCATCGGCGACACGATCCGCATCTCGCTCACGCCCGAGCCAGGTGCGCCGCGCGAGAAGGAAGTCATCGTCGCGCAGGAGATCCTGCAGACCATGGGCCTGCGCAATTTCACGCCGATGGTGATCGCGTGCCCAGGCTGCGGACGCACCACCAGCACGGTGTTCCAGGAGCTGGCGTCGCGCATCCAGTCGTACCTGCGCGAGCAGATGCCGACGTGGAAGGTGCAGTACCCCGGCGTCGAAGAGATGAACGTGGCGGTGATGGGCTGCATCGTCAACGGGCCGGGCGAGAGCAAGCATGCCAACATCGGCATCTCGCTGCCGGGCACGGGCGAATCGCCGGCGGCGCCGGTGTTCGTCGACGGCGTGAAGGTGAAGACGCTGCGCGGCGAGCGCATCACGGAAGAATTCCAGACGATCGTCGACGAATACGTGCGCACGCATTACGGCGCGGCACAGACCGAGACGGCCGCATAAGGCTTCGCACTGCGAAGCGACAAGCCGGCCAGCAGCAGAGGCCGGCTTTTAACGTGACATCATGAGCGATACCAAACAACAACGCGTGCAGAAGATTGCCGGCGTCAAGGGCATGAACGACCTGCTGCCCAGCGACGCCCCGCTGTGGGAGCACTTCGACAACGCCGTGCGCAGCATGCTGCGCGCCTACGGCTACCAGCAAATCCGCACGCCGATCATCGAGCAGACGCAGCTGTTCGTGCGCGGCATCGGCGAGGTGACGGACATCGTCGAGAAGGAGATGTACTCCTTTACCGATGCCCTGAACGGTGAGCAACTGACGATGCGTCCGGAAGGCACCGCCGCCGCCGTGCGCGCCGTGATCGAGCACAACCTGCTGTACGACGGCCCGAAGCGCCTGTGGTACACCGGCCCGATGTTCCGCCACGAGCGCCCGCAGCGCGGCCGCTATCGCCAGTTCCACCAGGTGGGCGTGGAAGCGCTGGGCTTTGCTGGTCCCGACATCGACGCGGAAGTGATTCTGATGTGCCAGCGCCTGTGGGACGACCTCGGCCTGGTCGGCCTGAAGCTCGAGCTGAACTCGCTCGGCCAGGCGGAAGAGCGGGCTGCACATCGTGCCGACCTGATCAAGTATCTGGAAGGCTTCCAGGACATCCTGGATGAGGACAGCAAGCGTCGCCTGTACACTAACCCGCTGCGCGTGCTCGACACCAAGAACCCCGCGCTGCAGGAGATGGCCGGCGGCGCGCCCAAGCTGATCGACTACCTGGGCGAGGCGTCGCGCGCGCACTTCGACGGCGTGCAGAAGCTGCTCAAGGCCAACAACATCCCGTTCACGATCAACCCGCGTCTGGTGCGTGGCCTGGATTACTACAACCTGACCGTGTTCGAGTGGACGACCGATAAACTCGGCGCGCAGGGCACGGTGGCCGGCGGCGGCCGCTACGACCCGCTGATCGAGCAGATCGGCGGCAAGGCGGCGCCCGCGTGTGGCTGGGCGATGGGCGTGGAGCGCATCATCGAACTGCTGCGCGAAGAGAAGCTGGAGCCGGAAGCGCAGGGCTGCGACGTCTATATCGTCCACCAGGGCGACGACGCGCAGGTGCAGGCACTGGTGGCGGCCGAGCGCCTGCGTGACGCGGGCCTCGACGTCATCCTTCATGCCTCGCCCGAAGGCCGCAACGGCAGTTTCAAGTCGCAGTTCAAGCGCGCCGACGCTAGTGGCGCAGCCTATGCGGTTATCATTGGCGACGACGAAGTCGCCTCCGGCGTGGCGCAGATCAAGCCGCTGCGCGGCGATCCGAGCGCGGACGCCCAGCAGACCGTGCCGTCCGACCAACTGGTCGACCGCCTGATCGACGCCATGGTGGCGAACAACGATTAACTCCAAATACTCAAGCTCTGCAAAGCATGGCCTACGATCTCGAAGAACAGGAACAACTGGAGAGCCTCAAGCACTGGTGGCGCGACAACGGCAACGTGGTGACGTGGATCGCCATCGTGGTGCTGCTGGCCGTGGCCGGGTGGTTTGGCTGGAAGAACTGGCAGCGCAAGCAGGCGGGCGAGGCGTCGGTGCTGTATGAGCAGGTGCAGAAGGCCGTCGACGGCAAGGACGCCGAGAAGATCAAGCGCGCCGCCACCGACATGGAAGACAAGTTCGGCGGCACCGCCTATGCGCAGATGAGCGCGTTGGCCGCCGCCAAGGCGCTGTATGAAGCCAACGACGCTGCCGCTGCCAAGGCGCAGCTGCAATGGACCATCGACCACGCCCGCGACGACGAATACAAGGCGCTCGCCAAGCTGCGCCTGGCCGGCCTGTTGATGGATGAGAAGGCCTACGACCAGGGCCTCGCGCTGGTGTCGGGCGATGTGCCGCCGGCCTTCGCCGCGCTGTACGCCGATCGCCGCGGTGACCTGCTTGCCGCACAGAGCAAGACGGAAGATGCCCGCGCCGCCTACAAGCTCGCGCTGGAGAAGCTTGGCCCGACCGACGCGTCGGCCCGCCAGATCGTGCAGTTCAAGCTGGATGCGCTGGGCGGCGCCTGATTGGCTGATCGGTGCATGGCTCGCGCACTTCAACGCATAACAACAAGGATCTCGATTTCATGATGCACGCACTTGAGCAGGGTGGTGTGGCACGCGCGGCGCGCGTGGCGGTGTTGGCGCTGGCAGCGACGGCCGCTCTGAGTGGCCTGGGCGGTTGCTCGCTGTTCGGCAGCAAGAACAAGCACGAGCCGGCCAAACTGCAGGACGTCCAGCAAGTGCTGGCCGTGCGCCAGGCATGGAACGTGAGCGTCGGCAAGAGCGGCCGCTACGTGATGCAGCCGGCCGTCTCTGGCAACAATGTGTATGTGTCGGCCGCCGGCGGCACCGTCACCGCGCTCGAAGGCGCGACCGGCCGCACCGTGTGGCAGGGCAAGGCCGACGTCGACCTGACTTCCGGCCCGGGCAGCGACGGCACGCTGACTGCGGTGGCCGGCGAGAAGGGCTCCGTCATCGCCTTCGACGACAAGGGCGCGCAGAAGTGGAAGGCCTCCGTCAACGGTGAAGTCCTGACTGCACCGCTGGTCGGCCAGGGTCTGGTGGTGGTGCGCACCACCGATGGCCGCCTGCTCGGCCTGGATGCCGCCAACGGCGATCGCAAGTGGATCTACCAACGCTCGCCGTCCGCACTGAACCTGCGCAGCAGCCTGCCGATGGTCTTTGCCGGCGATAACGTCATCCTCGGCTTTGCGGGTGGCAAGCTGGGTGCCGTGGCGATCAACAACGGCGCGCTGCGCTGGGAAGCCACCGTGTCGTATCCGCGTGGCGTGTCGGAAATCGAGCGCCTGAACGATGTCACCGGCTCGCCGTCGATCGACGGTTCGCAAGTGTGTGCCGTGAGCTTCCAGGGCCGCGTGGCGTGCTTCGACGTGTCGAACGGCGCACCGCGCTGGGGCCGCGATTTCTCGTCGCCGACCGGTGTGGCGCAGGAAGACGGCGCGCTCTTCTCGGCTGACGACAAGTCCGTCGTCTATGGCTTCAACGCCCAGAACGGCGCTGACCTGTGGAAGAACGATGCGCTGCTGTGGCGTGACCTCGGTGCCCCCTTGGCCTTTGGCCGTGCGGTCATCATCGGCGACTTCGAAGGTTGGCTGCATTTCCTGTCGCGCGACGACGGCAAGTTCGTCGCCCGTGTGAAGACCGATGGCAGCGCCATCAGCGCCGCGCCGGTGGTGGTGGGCCAGACGCTGGTCGTGCAGACGCGCGGCGGCGGCGTTTACGGCTACCTGCCGAAGTAAGACCTGCCGCCGTATGCTGAAAGGGCTGCGGCGGCAAGTGAGACATCCGGGGCGGCGCAGCCGTCCCAAACACGCGCCCGCGACCATCGCGGGCGTCTTGCATCTGTGCGGTGGGCCGCGTGGGTGCCAACCGCAGTTGCATCAACCGTATTTTGCCGTGACGCCATATGCGCGCGGCACGCAAGCATGAAACCAGTGATTGCCCTCGTGGGGCGGCCGAATGTCGGCAAATCGACCCTGTTCAACCGCCTGACGCGCTCGCGTGACGCGCTCGTCGCGGACATCCCCGGCCTGACGCGCGACCGCCATTACGGCGAAGGGCGCGTAGGCGATCGGCCGTTCATCGCCATCGACACGGGCGGCTTTGAGCCTGTCGCCAAGGAAGGCATCGTCGCCGAGATGGCCAAGCAGACGCGCCAGGCCGTGGTCGAGGCCGACGTGGTGGTCTTCATCGTCGATGGCCGCTTGGGTCTGGCGCCGCAGGATCGCGTGATTGCTGACTACCTGCGCAAGACCGGTCGCCGCATCCTCCTGGCCGTCAACAAGGCCGAGGGCATGAAGTACACGTCCGTCGCCACCGATTTCTATGAGCTTGGCCTGGGCGACCCGGCGGCCATTTCGGCCGCGCACGGCGACGGCGTCAATGACTTGGTGGCCGAAGCGCTCGACCTGGCCTTCGCCGAGCGACCTGAGCTTGCCGAGGCAGCCGATGCGCATGACCACGGCACCCGCATTGCCATCGTCGGCCGCCCGAACGTGGGCAAGTCGACGCTGGTGAACGCGCTGATCGGCGAAGAGCGCGTGATCGCCTTTGACATGCCGGGCACCACGCGCGACGCCATCTATGTCGATTTCGAACGCAACGGCAAGCCGTACACCCTCATCGACACGGCTGGCCTGCGCAAGCGCGGCAAGGTGTTCGAGGCGATCGAAAAGTTTTCGGTGGTCAAGACGCTGCAGTCCATTGCGGACGCCAACGTGGTGGTGCTGCTGCTGGACGCGCAGCAGGACATCTCCGACCAGGATGCGCACATCGCCGGCTTCATTGTGGAATCGGGCCGCGCGCTGGTGATCGGCGTGAACAAGTGGGATGGCCTGGATGGTCATTCCCGCGACCGGATCAAGCACGACATGGAGCGCAAGCTGCAATTCCTGTCGTTCGCCAACGTGCACTACATCTCGGCCAAGCAGCGCACCGGTATCGGCGCGCTGCTGAAGTCGGTGGACGATGCCTATGCCGCCGCCATGGTCAAGCTGCCGACGCCCAAGCTCACCCGCGTGCTGCAGGAAGCGGTCGAATACCAGCAGCCGCGCCGCGCCGGCGTCTCCCGCCCGAAGCTGCGCTATGCGCACCAGGGCGGTTCCAACCCGCCGATCGTGGTGATCCACGGTAATGCGCTGTCGCACATCCCGGAAACCTACCGCCGCTTCCTGGAGGGACGCTTCCGCGATGCTTTCCAGCTCAAGGGCACCCCGCTGCGGATCGAATTTCGTACGAACAAAAATCCGTACGCCCAATCCAACGATTGAGCGCCGTGCAAGCGGCGCCCGACCGCAGGAGCGGGTGACGCGGGGCGACCGAACGGGGGATCACCAAAAGGCCGAGCCAAGCCGTTTCATATGGCGGAGCCAGCGTAGTTTTCCGTTTGCTTTCCCGGATTTCTAAGGCTAAATTCTCGAGACATGGCGCCTCTGGTGCCATGGGCGTCGTTCAGACGCATCTGGCTGACTCTTTTGACGAACTTTTTTTGCGTCGCCTGCTTGAATCAGGGCTTTCGGGCCCCATAACCCATCACTAAACCTATAAATCTGGAGTGTGCCATGAGCAACAAAGGGCAATTGCTACAAGACCCGTTTCTGAATGCGCTGCGCAAGGAGCATGTGCCGGTGTCGATCTACCTCGTCAACGGTATCAAGCTGCAAGGCAATATCGAATCCTTCGACCAATACGTCGTGCTGCTGCGTAATACCGTCACGCAGATGGTCTACAAGCATGCGATCTCCACGGTGGTGCCGGCCCGTGCCGTGAATTTCCGCGTGGATGAGGCTACCGACGCCTGATTGCGTCGATCAAGCGCCCGCCGCCATCCGCGCGGCGGGTCGCATCCCTCCCTCCGTTCTCCCCGTTTTTCTTTCCCCGCTTGCCATCTCATCCCACCTCCAATCCGGAGCCGACGCGTGCCATTCTGGTCGCCGTTGATTTCGGTAAACATGATTTCCAGGAAAGTCTGAGCGAACTGGCGTTGCTGGCCTCCACGGCTGGCTCGGACCCGGTACGCGCCGTCACGGGCAAACGTTCCAGGCCAGATGCGGCGCTGTTCATCGGTGCGGGCAAGGCGGAGGAGGTGAAGATCGCGGCGGACGAGGACGACGCCGAGATCGTCATCTTCAACCACGCCCTGAGCCCCGCGCAGCAGCGTAACCTGGAGCGCTTCTTCGGTCGCCACGTGGTGGACCGGACCGGCCTCATCCTCGACATCTTCAGCCAGCGTGCGCAGAGCCACGTCGGTAAGGTCCAGGTGGAACTGGCACGTGTGCGCTACCAGGCCTCGCGCCTGGTGCGGGCGTGGAGCCACCTGGAGCGGCAGAAGGGCGGTATCGGCATGCGCGGCGGCCCCGGCGAGCGCCAGCTCGAACTGGACCGCCGGATGCTTGGCGAGCGCGCCAAGCGGCTCTCATCCGAGCTGGACCGGTTGCAGCGCCAGCATGACACACAGCGCCGCGCCCGCGCCCGCAACGACGCCTTCTCCGTCTCGTTGGTCGGCTATACCAACGCCGGCAAGTCCACGCTGTTCAATTCGCTGACCAAGGCGCGGGCCTACGCCGCCAACCAGCTGTTCGCCACGCTGGACACCACGTCGCGCCGGCTCTATCTCGATGGCCTCGGCAACGTCGTGCTGTCCGACACCGTTGGCTTCATCCGCGATCTGCCGACGCAACTGGTGGCCGCCTTCCGCGCCACGCTGGAAGAAACCGTCCACGCCGACGTGCTGCTGCACGTGGTGGACGCGGCCAGCGCGGTCAAGCACGAGCAGATGGAGCAGGTCGACCGCGTGCTCGAAGAAATCGACGCCAGCGACATCCCGCAGATCCTGGTGATGAACAAGATCGACGCTGCGGAGGAGTTGCGCGCGCAAGGCCCACGTATCGAACGTGATGAGACCGGCGCGGTGCGGCGTGTGTTTGTCTCCGCGCTGGAGGGCGCCGGGTTGGATCTGCTGCGTGAGGCATTGGTTGAAACCGCGACGCGCCTGCGCGAGCACCCCGCGCCACGCGGCGGCGATTTTGATCCGCGTTTCGATACCCGTCGGGATCACGCGCCCGCACAACGTGACGAACTGTCGCAGACATCGTTCACAGATGTGCCGCACACCGAACGTGACGGGCAGGACTGATAGAATCTGCCGTTACAACTTTCCCCGTCTGACAATCAGGACAAGCCCGATCGCTCATGCCCGAGATTTCGACCCAGTCATCTTCCATGTCCTCGCCCGCGCCGGCGCGGGGTGTGTGGCAGCGCCTGCGCGTGCTGCTTTCCTTGAATGATCCGCGCTGGGGGCGTGGCGACGATAGCGCTGACCGTGACGACAAGAATGAACCGAAGCGTCAGAGCAAGCCGCCCCAGGAAGGTCCGCCCGATCTCGACGAGCTGTGGCGAGACTTCAACCGACGCCTGAACAACCTGTTCGGTCGCAAGGAAGGCGGCAATGGCAATGGCGGTCCGACGCCACTGCGTCCCGGCAACGGCCGCGCGGGCTCCGGCCTTGGCGTCAGCGTACTGCTTGGGGTGCTGGTGGTCCTGTGGCTGGCCAGTGGCTTCTTCATCGTGCAGGAAGGCCAGACCGGGGTGATCCTGCAGTTCGGCCGCTTCAAATATCTGGCGACGCCCGGTATCAACTGGCGCATGCCGTATCCGATCGAGTCGCAGGAGATCGTCAACCTGTCGGCGGTGCGCACGCTCGAAATCGGCCGCACCACCACGATCAAGGACACGAACCTGAAGGATTCGTCGATGCTCACGCAGGACGAGAACATCGTCGACGTGCGCTTCTCGGTCCAGTACAACATCGACGATCCGGTCAAGTATCTCTTCTACAACCGCACCGATCGTAGTGGCGACGAAGAGCTTGTCACGCAGGCGGCGGAAACCTCGGTGCGCGAGATCGTCGGCCGCAACAAGATGGACGCGGTGCTGTACGAAGGGCGCGACGCGGTTGGCCGCAACCTGGCTGAATCGATCCAGCGCATCCTGTCGGCGTACAACACCGGCATCCGCATTCTCAGCGTCAACGTGCAGAGCGTGCAGCCGCCCGAGCAGGTGCAGGCCGCCTTCGATGACGTGACCAAGGCCGGCCAGGATCGCGAGCGCGCGATCTCCGAAGGCCAGGCCTACGCCAACGACGTGGTGCCGCGTGCCAAGGGCACGGCCGCGCGCCTGGGCGAGGAAGCACAGGGCTACAAGGCACGCGTGACCGCGCGCGCCGAGGGCGATGCCGCCCGCTTCGCACAGGTGCAGCGCGAATACGCCAAGGCGCCGCAGGTCACGCGTGACCGCATCTACCTGGAAACCATGCAGGACATCTATTCCAACGCGAACAAGGTGCTGGTCGACCAGAGCGGCAACGGCAGCCTGCTGTATCTGCCGCTGGACAAGCTGATCGCCCAGTCGCAGACCGCCGATGCCAATCGCCCGGCGCCGGCGTCCAGTACCGCGTCGCCGCAGGACAGCGGCGCCGGTGCCGCGCAAGGCATGCCGTCTTCCTCCAGCCCGTCGTCGATGAGTGACGCCGACTCGCGCTCGCGCGAGGCGCTGCGCAACCGCGACCGCGATTCCCGCTAAGAGGAGGGCATATGAATCGTCTGATTTCCGCCCTTGTGGCGCTGGTGATTGCCCTGGCGGTATTCTCGTCGGTGGTGTTCGTGGTGGACCAGCGGCAGTACGCCGTGGTGTTCGCCTTTGGTGAGATCAAGCAGGTCATCAAGGAGCCGGGGCTGCACTTCAAGCTGCCGCCGCCGCTGCAGAACGTGGTGTTCATGGACAAGCGCCTGATGACCATCGACGTGGCCGGCGCCGACCGCTTCATCACGGCCGAGAAGAAGAACCTGCTGGTCGACTGGTTCGTCAAATGGCGGATTGCCGATCCGCGCCTGTTCTACGTGAGCTTCAAGGGCGACACCCGCCTCGCGCAGGACAGCATGACGCAGAAGATCAACTCCATCGCCCGGGATGAATTTGCGCGTCGCACGGTCTCCGACGTGGTTTCGACCGACCGCGAGGCCGTCATGCAGAGCATCCTCAAGGGCGTGCAGGAGTACGGCAAGTCGGTCGGCGTGGACATCATCGACGTGCGTCTGAAGCGCGTCGACCTGCTGGCCAGCGTGACCGAGTCGGTCTACCGCCGCATGGAGGCCGAGCGCAAGCGCGTGGCCAACGAATTGCGCTCGACCGGCGCCGCCGAAGGTGAGAAAATTCGCGCCGACGCTGATCGCCAGCGCGAGGTCGTGCTGGCCGATGCCTACCGCGATGCGCAGAAGATCAAGGGCGAGGGCGATGCCCGCGCTGCCGACATCTACGCCGATGCGTTCGGCCGCGACCCGCAGTTTGCCGCGTTCTGGCGCAGCATGGAGGCGTATCGCGCGTCGTTCCGCGACCGCAAGGACGTGATGGTGCTGCAGCCGAACAGCGATTTCTTCAAGTACATGCGCAGCCCGAACGGCGGTAGCGCGGCGGCAGCGCCGGCTGCCCAGACGGGGCGCCATCGCTAGTACAATGCGTCGCTGATCGATTTGCAGCGGACAGACCCCGGCATGCCGGGGTTTTGTTCGTCCGGAAGCCCGAACCATGGAAGACACCGTATCCACCGTATTGCTGGCCGCGTGCGCGCTGGTGCTCGTATTCGAGGGCATTTTGCCGTTCGTGGCGCCGCAGGCGTGGCGCCGTGCCTTCCAGGCCCTGACCGAGTTGCCTGACGAAAAGCTGCGCGTGATCGGCCTGGTGTCGATGGCGATCGGCCTGATACTGTTGCGCCTGCTGCACCGCTAACAACCTGTTCATGATCCTGCTGCGCGCCCCGATCTTGGCGCTGCGATGCTCGCCGTACCCGTGTACGGCTGCGTTTCTCGTGCCAACCTCGGGCCGCTCGCTACGGATCGTGAACAGGTTCTGAACGTATTTTCGTATTCCCAGTCTTGAACGAGACCGCCATGCCGAACTGGCTGCTGCCCGAATCCATTGCCGACGTGCTGCCCTCCGAGGCGCGCAAGATTGAAGAGCTGCGCCGCCGCATGCTCGACCTGTTCCGCACCTATGGCTACGAGCTGGTCATGCCGCCGATGCTGGAATACATCGAATCGCTGCTCTCCGGCACCGGCCACGACCTCGACCTGAAGACCTTCAAGCTGGTCGACCAGCTCTCCGGCCGCACCATCGGCCTGCGCGCCGACATCACGCCGCAGGTTGCCCGCATCGATGCGCACCTGCTGAACCGCGCCGGCGTGACGCGCCTGTGCTACGCGGGTTCGGTCCTGCACACGCGTCCGAGCGGTTTTCACGTCACGCGTGAACCGCTGCAGATCGGTGCGGAAATTTACGGTCATGCTGGCCTGGAAGCGGATCTGGAGATCCAGGACCTGATGCTGGCCGCGCTGTCGGCCGCCGGCTTGGCAGATGTGCGCCTGGACCTGTGCCATGTCGGCGTGCTGGCTGCGCTGCTGGCGCAGTCGCCGGTCGCATCACGCGTGCAGGAAGAGCTGTTCGCGGCGCTGGCTTCGAAGGACGTGCCGGCGCTGCGCGCCATCACCGCCGATCTGCCGGCGGCCCAGCGTGATGCCATCAACCTGCTGCCTTCGCTGTATGGCGGTGTCGAGGTGCTGGCGCGCGCGCGCGCTGAACTGCCTGCGCTGCCGGCCATCGGCCTTGCCCTGGACGACCTCGCCGCGCTGGCCGAGCACGCTGCCGGCGCCAGCGTCAACATCGATCTGGCCGACCTGCGCGGCTACCACTACCACAGCGGGGTGATGTTCGCGGCGTATGTGGCGGGCATTCCCAACGCGGTGGCGCGCGGTGGGCGTTACGACAAGATCGGCGAGGCGTTCGGCCGGGCCCGTCCGGCGACCGGCTTCTCGATGGACCTGCGCGAGGTGGCCGGCATTTCGCCGGTGGAAGCGCGCGCCGCTGCCATCCACGCCCCATGGTCGGGGGACGCCAAGCTGCGCGAGGCCATCGCCGCGCTGCGCGCTGCAGGCGAGATCGTCATCCAGTCGCTGCCGGGCCATCCGGAAGACCTGGAGGAGTTCGCCTATGACCGCCAGCTGCTGGAAGAGGGCGGCCGCTGGATCGTCAGGCCGCGCAAGGCGTCGGCCTGAGCCCGTTGCATAACGTTGTGTAAATACCCGGTAATTTCGGGGAAGACCCTGACAACAAGGGTAGAATACGTTTTTAACCCATCTGCAGATTCAACATGTCCGCACCAGCAGTGAGCCAAGGACGCAATGTCGTCGTCATCGGC
>CAJXMR010000047.1 GCA_913056305.1 uncultured Ralstonia sp. | reverse complement strand
GGGCCACCGCCACAAACAGGCCGAGGGTGACGAGATCGAAGCGGGCGAGATTCATCGTGGAAGCGATCGGGCGAGGTTGGAAAAAATGCAACAAACTGCGGGGCTGATGCGAACCATTTTCATCTGGAAGTCACGACCGCCCATTTAGCATGGCGGGGTTTTTGCCCCAACCAGGGCTGCAAGCTAGGAATTCTAACGGCTGCCCCTATTTGTCGCGCCCCATGCCCTTGCCGTTTCTCCACCGATCGCCCCTTCATCAGGTACGCCCCGCTGATCCGCGCCGCACGCTTCGCCGGTCCCTGATTGCCGTCCTGTGCGGCTTCGGCCTGCATGGCGCAGCCCTGGCCGCCGAGGATGCCGCCAGTGATGCCCAAGCAACCCCGCAAGCCCAGATCGCCCCCGAAGAGGAGCGCTGGAACGTGCACGGGCAGTTCACCAACGTGACGCAATGGCACCCCGGCTTCAGTGCGGCCTACTCCGGCGCCAACAGTCTGACGCCCACCCGCGACAACAAGGAAACGGCGGACCTGACGCTGTTCCTTGGGCTGCGCCTGTGGAAAGGCGCCGAGCTGTATGCGAACCCGGAAATCGACCAGGGTTTCGGCCTGGACAACACGCTGGGCATGGCCGGCTTTCCGAGTGCCGAAGCCTACAAGGTCGGCAACTATTCGCCATATCACAAGCTGCCGCGCCTGTTCCTGCGGCAGGTGATCAACCTGGGCGGCGAGCAGCAGGCCGTCGAGTCGGGGCCCAACCAGCTGGGCGGCACGCGGTCGGCGGACAACCTGACCGTTACCGTCGGCAAGTTCTCGGTGGCCGACATCTTCGACACCAATACCTACGCGCACGACCCGCGCGGGGATTTCCTGAACTGGTCCATCGTCGAATCCGGCGCGTTTGACTACGCCGCGGATGCCTGGGGCTACACCCATGGTCTGGCGGTGGAGTGGACGCAATCGTGGTGGACGCTGCGCGGCGGGTTCTTCTCGCTGTCGGACGTGCCCAACAGCATCACGATCGACACCACGCTCAAGCAATACCAGTGGGTCGGCGAGTTCGAGGCACGCCACCAGTTGCTGGGGCGCCCCGGCAAGGTCAAGTTCCTCGCCTTCGCCAGCCGCGGCAGGATGGGCGGCTACGGCGACGCCGTCAGCCTCGCGCAGCAGACCGGCAATACGCCGGATACGTCGCTCGTGCGCCGGCTCGCATGGCGGCCAGGTTTTGCCATCAACCTGGAGCAGGAGCTGGCCGCCGACTTGGGCGTCTTCGCCCGCGCCAGCATGAACGACGGCAGCAAGGAAACGTTCGAGTTCACCGACATCAACCAGTCGGTGTCGGCCGGCCTCTCGCTCAAGGGCGACCGCTGGGGGCGCCATAGCGATACGGTGGGCGTCGCATTCGTGGTGAACGGCCTATCCAGGGCGGCACGCCAGTACTTCGAGGCCGGCGGCCTGGGTGTGCTGATCGGCGACGGCGCGCTGAACTACGGCACCGAGCGCATCGCCGAGCTGTACTACAACTGGGCGGTGGTGCCGCACGTCACGCTTGGCCTGAACTACCAGTACGTTGTGCACCCGGCCTACAACCGGGATCGCGGCCCCGTGTCGATCCTGGGCGCGCGCATCCACGCGGAGTTCTGACGACACTTGGGAGGGCCGGCACGCACGCCGGCCGGAGGGTCAAAGCTGGCGCCGGTCCAGCACCGCGCGGGCGATGGTGCCCGCATCGACATACTCCAGCTCACCGCCCACCGGCACGCCGCGCGCCAGGCGCGTCGCCTTGATGCCGCGCGCCTTGAGCATCTCGCCGATATAGTGCGCGGTGGCCTCGCCCTCGCTGGTGAAGTTGGTGGCGAGGATGACCTCGGCGCACGGCCCGCCCAGCGCCGGATCGGTCGCGCGGGCCAGCAGGCGTTCGAGGTGGATTTCCTTGGGGCCGATGTTGTCCAGCGGCGAGAGCCGCCCCATCAGCACGAAATACTGGCCGCGATAGGTGAGCGTCTGCTCGATCATCATCTGGTCGGCGGGCGTTTCCACCACGCACAGAACCGATGCATCGCGGCGCGGGTCCAGGCAGGTCTCGCAGACATCCTGCTCGGTGAAGGTGTTGCAGCGGCTGCAGTGCTGGATCGATTCGGTGGCCTCGGCCAGCGCCTGCGCAAGCCGTGCCGCGCCCTCGCGATCATGCTGCAGCAGGTGGTAGGCCATGCGCTGCGCCGACTTCGGGCCGACGCCCGGCAGCACGCGCAAAGCCTCGACCAGCATCTGCAGCGCCGACGGCGTGCCCGGACCGCCGCGCATCACGCGTGCTCCAGCACAGTCGTGTAGTGCAGCACGTCCGGCATCGGATCGTAGAAGTGGTGCAGCAGCGCGCGCCAGCGCTGGTACTCAGCCGACTGCCGGAAACCGATGGTGTGGTCTTCCAGCGTTTGCCAGCGCACCAGCAGCAGGTAGTCACTGGCCTTCTCCACGCAGCGCGACAGCGACAGCGAAACGAAGCCCTGCATCGCACCGATGATATGGCGGGCCTCGTCGAACGCCGCCTCGAAGGCGGCCTCCTGGCCGGGCTTGACGTGCAGCAGCGCGGATTCCAGCACCATGGCGCGATCCTGACCGAGGTTGGCTTAGAACGGCAGCTTGAAGCCCGGCGGCAGCATGCCCGCCATGCCGCCCAGGCCGGAGGTGACCGAACCCATCTTCTCCTGCGTGGTGGCCTCGGCCTTGCGCACGGCATCGTTGAATGCCGCGGCGACGAGGTCTTCCAGCAGTTCCTTGTCTTCGCCCTCGGCCAGCAGGCTCGGGTCGATCGACACGCGCTTCACGTCGTTCTTGCAGGTCATCACCACCTTCACGAGGCCGGCGCCGGACACGCCTTCCACCTCGATCTGGGCGAGCTGCTCCTGCATCTTCTTCATGTTTTCCTGCATCTGCTGGGCCTGCTTCATCAGCCCGGCGATCTGGCCTTTCATCATGGTCGTTGCTCCTTCAAATGGGGTTGAATGACGCGCCGCTGGCGGACACGTCGATGTACGATCAGGGAAATCTTCAGTGCGTGTGCGGCTGGATCGAGCCCGGAACCACCTGCGCGGCGAAGTCCCGTACCAGCGCCTGGACGAATGGGTTGGCGGCGATGGCATCCTCGGCGTCGCGCTGGCGCTGCGCACGCTGTTCAGCGTCGACCGCGGCAGCCGTGGCGCGCGCGGCGCCGATGTCGCAGGTGACGCGGACAGGCGTGCCGAAGTGTTCAGTGAGCGCGGCTTCCAGCCGTTCGATGATGCCCGCCTCAGCCAGCGCCGGCAGTGGCACGCGCAAGCGCACGGTGGCACCCTCCACGGCCACCAGCTCGCTCTGGTGGGCCAGCTGCTGGCCCAGGCCCCGCATCGGCAGGCGGGCGGCCAGCGTAGGCCAATCGCCGTCGAAGGTGGTCAGGCCGCTGGCGCTCAGGTCGGGCGGCGTGGCAGCAGCCACGGGCTCGGGTGCAGCGGTCTTGGCCGGTGATGCCATCGGTGCTGCCGCTGGAGAGGCAACCGGCGCGGGACGCGCAACCGGCTCAGCCGCACCCGGGCGCGTGGTCGGCGCCGACTCCCACCCGGCAAACGCCGCATCGATCTGGTCCAGCGACGGCGAGGCAAACTCGCCCGGCATCTCATCCCATGGCGGCGGGCCGTCGTCAGCGGGCGCGGCCGATGCGGCCGGCGGTTCGCGGCGCGGCGGCGGCGATGCGGGTGTGGCCACCGGGTTCGGACGCGGCCCCGCAGCAGCAGGCTTCGCAACCGGCGCAGGTGTCGCAGCCGGCGACATGGCGGGCGCAGCGGCCGGCGCGGAAGCACCACCGCGACCACGGCTCGACGCCTGACGTGCCGCTGCCAGCGCTTCCATCGCCGGCGAACGGCGGGCGGGGGCACTGGCTGCAGGCGCAGGCGCTTCGGCAACCGGCGCCGCCATTGGAACGGCAGCTGGGGGCGTGACCTGATAGGTCGCGCGCGGCGTCTCGACCATCGGCTCCGGGCGGGCAACCGGGGCGGCTTGCGCAACCGGGGCGGCAACCGGCGCAGCCGCGGTTACGGCCGGACGGGACGATGCAGCCGGTGCGCCTGCCGATGGCATCGCACGCCGACCACCTCCGCCACCCGACGGCGGCGTGGCATCCCCGCCGGACTGCCCAGGCTGGAACGCCAGCATGCGCAGCAACGTCATGGTGAAGCCGGCGTACTCGTCCGGCGCCAGCGCCAGCTCATTGCGGCCGAGGTTGGCAAATTGGTAGAACAGTTGCACCGACGCCGCATCAAAGCGCTCGGCCAGGCGGCGCACGTCGTTGGCCTCGGGCCAGTCGTCCTGCACGGCGGCGGGCACAACCTGCGCCAGCGCAATCTTCTGCAGCAGCGAGGCGAGATCCTGCAGCGCGCCCGAGAAGCTCAGGCTACGCCCGGCCATCTCGTCGGCAATCTCGACCAGCACGGCGCCGTTCTCGTCGGCCAGCGCGTCGAGCAAGCGCACAAGGTAGCTCTGGTCGATCGCGCCGAGCATGCCGCGCACGGCAGCCTCGCTCACCTCGCCCGCACTGTAGGCGATGGCCTGGTCGGTGAGCGACAGCGCATCGCGCATCGACCCTTGCGCGGCCGCCGCCAGCAGGCGCAGCGCGTTCGGCTCGTGGGTGATGTGCTCCTCGCCGAGGATGCGATCGAGGTGGGACACGATGTGCCCCGGCGGCATCTGCTTCAAGTTGAACTGCAGGCAGCGCGACAGCACCGTCACCGGAATCTTCTGCGGATCGGTGGTCGCGAGGATGAACTTGACGTGCTCGGGCGGCTCTTCCAGCGTCTTCAGCATCGCGTTGAAGGCGTGGTTGGTCAGCATGTGCACTTCGTCGATCATGTAGACCTTGAAGCGGCCGGACGTGGGCGCGTAGACCGCACGGTCAAGCAGCTGGGCCATCTCGTCGACACCGCGGTTGGAGGCGGCGTCCATCTCGATGTAATCGACAAAGCGCCCGGCATCGATCTCGGTGCACGCGCGGCACACGCCGCACGGCTGCGCGGTGATGCCGCCCTGCCCGTCGGCGCCCACGCAGTTGAGCGATTTGGCAAGAATGCGCGACAGCGTGGTCTTGCCGACACCACGCGTGCCTGTGAACAGGTAAGCGTGGTGCAGGCGCTGCTGTTCGAGCGCATGCGTAAGCGCGCGCACCACGTGTTCCTGACCGACCAGCGTGGTGAAATCGCGAGGGCGCCACTTGCGGGCGAGCACTTGATAACTCATGCGGCGGATTGTAGCAAAGCGGGGTGGATTTCCGACGCGCTTTCCGGTGCATCGAGCACCGTGCGCGCCGAGCGGATTTGAAGGGTATTCAGGTGGGGCCGCGCGAGTCGGTTACAATGCCGGTCGGACGGGCCTCCTCGCATGGTGGCGCGGTCAACCTGGTCAGGTCGGGAACGAAGCAGCCACAGCCGTTTTCCGCCAGTGCCGAGGGTCAGGCTCGTCCCCCTTCTCTTTTCCCCTCTGCATCACCCCTCCCCTTTTTGTTGTTGCGCGTTGTTGCGCGCGCCCGCGTCAGAACAGCGCGCCCTGGGTGTCGTCGCGTGACGTCTGCGCCGGCTTGGGCAGCGCATCCAGATCGATCCACTCGCCTTGCGCAGTCGCCACCCCAGCGCGGATGTCGCGACCGGGATACAGCGGCGTGACCGCGGCGACATAGCCCCGCAGCTGATCGGCGTAGGCAGCACGTTCGACTGGCAGCAGGCGCAGCTTGTAATCCACCACCAGCACCTCGTTGCCGCGCTCGATCAGGCGGTCGATGCGCAGCAGCGCGCCGTCGGGGCTGAACAGCTCGATCTCGTTGTGGGCAGCGTCGAAGCGTTCCGGGTCGAATACGTGCGCCAGCGCATCGGCAGACAACATGCGGCGCACGGCTTCGGCGGCGCGCGCGGCGTCGGCTTCCGTGGCGCCCGTTGCGGCAAACCAGCGCGCGATGGTGGCGGCGTCAGGTATCTGCTCCGGCAGCCCACGGCGCGTGAGGCGCTCCAGCACGGCATGCAGCAGCTCGCCCTGCGCGACTGCGCCCTGGTCGAACACAGGATCGGCCGTGTCGGTCGCCAGCTCGATGCCGCCGCCGACACGCACGGTCACCGTGAGCGGCGCGCGGAAGTCGTGGTACGCAACGGTCTCGGCCGCGGCATGCGCCGCATCGGCATCCGCCTCGCTGTCGCGCATGGGCGCCGGCACCGCCACGCCGGCCGTTGCCAGCAGCGTGTACCAGCTCGCGGTACCGTCGACCTCAGGCGCATCGCCCTCATCGACCGACTGGGCCGCCGCGCTGTCACGCTTGTTGGCCACGCCAGACACGATCAGCGCCTGCCGTGCGCGCGTCATCGCCACATACAGCAAGTTCCAGTTCTCGCGTTCGGCCAGGTTGGTCTCCTGCGCGAACAGTGGATCGCGCGCACGCCCGCGCTCGGCGGTCTTGCCGAAGGCGGAGAAATGCGTCGGCGCCTCCGCACCGGGCGGCCAGTCGATCAGGATGCCGGCGCTGTCGGCGCGCGTGTCACTGTGATGGCTGTCGAGCAGCACCACGAACGGCGCCTCCAGCCCCTTCGATGCGTGCACGGTCAGGATCTGCACCGCGTCCAGGCCCTCGCTGGCGAGTTCGGTGTCGATGGCGTCGGGGGCTTCCGCGGCGTCGCCCTGCATGCCTTCGTCGGGGCTTTCGTCTTCGTCACCCTGGCGGATGGCGCGCAGCTCGGCCATGAACTTGGGCAGGCTCGGGTAGCGGCCGCCGTCCAGGTCAAGCGCGAGCTTGAGGAAAGCGTCGAGGTTGGCCAGCGCCTGGTCACGGTTGGCGGCGGGCGCGCGCTCGGCATAGCGGCGCTTGAGTTCGCCGGTATAGACGATGTGGTCGAGCAGGTCATGCACCGGCAGCGTGGGCGCCACGGCCAGCCAGCGCGCGAGCATGCGGTGCGCGTGCCGCAGGGTAGGCGCGGCATCGGCCTGCCCTGCCAGCGCGATCAGGCGCTCCCACCACGTCGGCGCAAACGTGCCTTCGCCCGCCTGCGCCAGGGCGATCAGGTGGTCGTCCGTCGCGGCAAAGATCGGGCTGCGCAGCACGTGTGCCAGCGACAGGTCCGCCTGCGGCGTCATCAGGAAATCGAGCAGCGCGCACAGGTCCAGCGCCTCCAGCGTCGCCAGCAGACCGCCGCGCCTCGGGCTCAGGTACGGCACGCCGGCGTCGCGCAGGGCGCGTTCGTAGTCGGCCAGATAGCGCTTGCGGCGTACCAGCAGTTGGAAATCGCTCCAGCGCACAGGACGCTCGGCGCCGTTCTCCCGGATGGGCTCGCCCGCATGCAGCGCGCGCAGGCAGGCGGCCACTTGGCGACCTTCCTCGTAGCGTTGCGAATCGCCGGCCTCCTCGCGTGGCTCGCTGAGCGTGTCGCGCGGTGCGGCCTCTTCAGCCTGCACGGCTTCGGGCATGGGCACCAGCGGCAGCAACAGCGCCTGCCCGATCGGCGCGTCGACGGCGGTGCCCTGCTCGGCGTAGATCGGGTAGTCACCACGCGCGCGCGCCTGCAGGAACACGGCGTTGACCCACTCCAGCACGGCCGGCGCGTTGCGGCGCGTGCGGTTGGTGCGCAGCACGGTGGCATCGAAGCTGGCGACAAGCATGTCGCGTGCCGCGTTGAAGAGGCGCGCGTCGGCCCGGCGGAAACGGTAGATCGATTGCTTCGGATCGCCCACCAGGAACACGCTCGGCTGCGTGCCCGTGCCCGCATACCCCGCGAGCCAGCCTTGCAGGATGCGCCACTGCATCGGGTTCGTGTCCTGGAACTCGTCGAGCAGTAGGTGCTTGTAGCGCGCGTCCAGCCGCACCTGCAGGTAGGCGGCGGTGTCCTCGTCGCGCATCAGGCGGGCGGCTTCCCATTCGAGGTCGGTGAAGTCCATGGCGCGCGCCTGGCGCTTGTAGGCCTGATAGCGCTCGATCAGCGCGTCGCCGAGGGTAAACAGCGCGGCATTGACGGCGCGCACGCGGGCTTCATGACGGCGTGCCTGATACGTGGCCAACGCTTCGCACAGCGCCCCATGCAGCTCGACCAGCGTCCGCGCATGATCATCGCCGATGGCCTTGATGAGCGCCTTGGTGGGCTTGCACGCGCGCGGCTTGCCGGCCTGCGTGTGGAAAGCCGCAAACAGCGCGTCAAAGCCTTGCGTGCGCGCGGCCTCGTCCGCGACATCGATGCCGCGTGCCGCCGTGGCTGCCGATTCGATCTGCACGGCGCGCTTGCCCTCAGTCGCGCCGCCCTGCCCCAACCAAGCGGACACGCGCAGCATGTCGGCCAGCAAGGCGGCATCCTGCAATGCCTCGATCCGCGGGTCGGTATGCGCATCTTCCCCAAGCAGATCGTCGAGTGGCCCGAGCGGATGATCGCCAGCCTGTGCCTTGTACGCCCACCAGTCGCTGCGCTGGTGGAACATCGCGTCGAGCAGCCGGCCGGCCTGGAAGTCGCCCACCAGATCAGTGAGCTGCTCGTAGGCGATGCGCAACTCGGTCTGGTCTTCGGCCAACAGCCCGCGCCAGAACGGCGCCCACGCCTCGCGGCGCAGGCGTCCGGCATCTTCGCGCAGCGATGCGCCTTGCGGCACGCCCGACGATAACGGCGCCCCCCGCAACAGCGAGCCGAACCAACCGTGGAACGTATCGATCGCCATGCGCGATGGCGATTCGAGCACACGTGCGTACAGCCCCCGCGCGGTGGCAATCAGCTCCGGTGCATCGCGTTCGTCGACGGTGCGGGCGATCAGCTCGCGCACCACGCCATCGTCATCGGCACTGGCCAGTTGGGCGAGGATGTCCAGCAGCCGCTGGCGCATCTCCTCGGCCGCCTTGCGGGTGAAGGTGATGGCGAGGATGTCCGCCGGCGCCGCGCCGGCCAGCAGCAGCCGCAGCATGCGCGTGACCAGCAGCCACGTCTTGCCGCTGCCCGCGCACGCCTCCACCACCACGGAGCGCAGTGGGTCGCACGCGGCGCGCGAGAAGGCTTCGGGGGAAACGGGCGCGTCGTCGCGTTCATAGGCGTGGTCGCTCATGCCCGCACCTCCGGCTCGCGCGGCGCGCCCTCGGTCCAATAGCCCTTGCGGCACAGGCCGCGTGCAGCGCAGTAGCGGCAGGCCGATTCATCGCCGAAGGCCGGCAGCGGCGCGCCGGCGGCCAGGGCGGTCATGTCCTTTTCCATCTGTTCGAGCAGCCAGTCGACCACCTGGGTGAAATCCGGCAGGTCGACGTTGCGTTGATCCCCGCGCGCCTCGCCGTCGAGCGACACCCAGCCGCCCGCATCGGCGCGCGCATCGAGCACGCCGTAGAACGGCAGCTGGCAGTCTTCGAACGGCGTCTTGGCCCGGCGCGCCAGCACCATGGGGGATTGCGTCTTGTAGTCCAGCACCGCTACGCCGTGCTCGGCATGCACGTCGATGCGGTCGATGCGGCCGCGCAGGCGCAGCGGACGTTCGCCCGGCAACGTGATCGACGTATCGACGTCGACCTCGCCCGCCTCGAAGCGCCAGCCGTCGGCCTCGCGCGCGGCTTGCCATGCGAGGTACGACGGCATCACGCCCTGCCAGCGACGATAGAAGCGCAGCGCGTTGCCGTCCTCGGGCAGCAGCGGGGCGAACTGTTCATCAGTGATGGCTTGCAGTAGCGCCTGACGCTCGGCCGCGTCGTGCAGCGGCGTCTCCAGCAGGTGGCGATGGAAGCGATGCAGGATCGCGTGCAGGATCTCGCCGATGTCGCGCTTCTCCAGCTCGTCGGACACCTCCTCCAGCTCACCCAGGCGCAGCATGCGGCCGACGAAGAACTGGTAGGGGCAGCGGCGCAGGCTGTTGTAGGCGGCGGCGCTCAGCGTGGCGGGCACCAGCGTGGGCGCGGCGGGCGTCGGCATGTCGGTCGGCTGGCTGAGGGTCTGCAGGCTGGGCAGCACGACGGGCACGTCGATGCGCACACCGGCCACGGCCAGGCGGCGCTGCAGCCGTTCGAGCCAGCCGGAGAGCCGGTTGGGCTCGCCGCGGCCGCCATGGCGCTGCCATGTCAGCACGACCTCGGACGGATTGAGCAGCACCTCGGCCAGGTCGCGCGCCTGCTGGGCGAACCGCTGCGCGCGGTCGGGCAGGCCCAGTTCGCGGCGCACATCGTTGGAAAAGAACAGCCACTCCGGCTGCCCCGACGGCAGTTGCGCGTCGTCACAGCCGACCACCACCACGCCATCGAAGCGCCGCATGCGCGCGCCGTTCAGCGGCAGGATCACGACGCGGCGATCCGCCGGCGGCGCCGGTTCGCTGAACACGGCGGATTCAAGCAGCATCGACAGCAACGCGCGCCATTCCGTGAGCGAAAAGCGCGCGCTGGCATCGACGCTGCCATGCACGGACGTGCGCAGGCGGTCGATCCAGTCGAGCAGTTGGCGGCCAGCGTCGTCGTTCTGCAGACCGGTGCGCATGTGCAGGCGGTCGAGCGTGCCGGACAGGAGCGTCACCCAGGCATCGAGCGTGGCATTGCCGGCGCGGCGCCACAGCGCGGCCTCGTCGGCCAGCAGGCCGAGACGGTCGGCCAGGCGGCTGGTCTGCGGCTCACCGTCGGCCAGTTCGGCGGGGCGATCGGCCACCAGGCGGCGCAGGCGCCCCCACCCGCCCGAGACGTTGTGCCGGCGCACGCGACGCTCAAGCTCAGCGACCCATGTGGGCGCAGCGGACCCTGCGTCGGCATCGCGCAGGCAGAACGGGCTCTTGACGAGGTCGAGCAGCGCGGCAGTGTCGCCGTCGCCCTGGACCACGTCCACCCAGCGCATCAACGCGGCGGCAGCCCGGGTGGTGGAGAGTTTCCAGCCGGTCTCGTCGCGCACCGGCACGTTCACACGCGCGAGCAGTGCCCGCACGCGTCGCGCGACGATGCGGTCCTGCGCCACCAGCGCCAGTGAGCGGCGCCCCGCATTCAGCCAGTCGACCAGCGTATGCGCGGCGAAGGCGGCCTCGTCCTCGAACCGCGCTGCACCGGCGATGCGCAACACCGGCGCGGGAAGCCCCGCGTCAGGCGCGTCATCGTGGGTGCTCTGTGCGGGCGTCGCACATTCGGGCCAGGCGTGCAGCAACAGATCACGGAAATCGCCTTGCGTGGCGGGCGTAGTGGGCGCGGCGGCCTGCTCGGCTTCCGATGCATTCCAGTCATAGCCGACGGATAACACCGGTACGCGCTGCGCCGCCCGCGTGAGGAAATCGAGATCGACCGCTTCCGGATCGGTCGGGCTCACCCAGACGATCGGCCCACGCAGTTCGTCGAGCAGACGGCGCATCGCGCGCAGCCGCACCGGAATCGGATCGGATGCGCCGGAGAGCAAGCGCCAGAACGTCAGCACGATGCGCGATTCGGTGCCGAGAAACCGCTCGGACAACTGCGCATAGGTACGCTCCAGCGCGGCGGCCAGCGCGGCTTCCAGCGCTTCAGGCCGCCCCTCGGCAGCGCTGTCAGCCGCGTCGAGCGTCAGCCACCGCTGCGACAGCTCGTCCGACACGGTCACCAGCACCTGCGCCACGCCCCACAGCGCGGCATCGTCCTGCGCGCCGAGCGCCTCGCGCAGCCACGCCTGCGTCTTCAGCGCCTGCTGTACCGCCAGCAACCGCGAGAGCGCGCTGCGCGCGGCAGGCAGCCCCGGCTCGGGCGGCAGGTCAAGCAGCCAGTGGCCCAGCGTCAGGATGCGCGGCAGCAGGCGCGGCGCACCGCTTGCCTGGGCGCTCGCATGCAGCGCGCTGCGGATGCCGGGGATCTGCGCGGCGGTGGGCACGACGACGGTGCCCGCGCCGGGTGACTCGGCATGCGTATCCAGAAAGCGCCACGCCGCGTCGGCGGCATGGGAGAGAAATGCTGGGCCAGGCGCGAAGGCAAGCGTCTGCATGCGGCGTGGATGGGAGAGATGAACGGCGGCCGTCGCTATCGGTGCGATAGCGACAATCAACGGTTGAAAATGGGGGCGCCGGTACTATATCAGCAGCATCCGCCCCGGCAGTGGGCTGAATACACGCCGCCCGGCGTATTCGTGTAATGTATCGGTTCGGCGCCCGTCGCCAGCTTTTACGAAATAACAGAGGTTCCCGCCATGAGCGAACAGATCAAGTATGTGAGCGACGCGTCCTTCGAAGCCGACGTGCTCAAGTCCGACAAACCCGTGCTGGTCGATTTCTGGGCCGAATGGTGCGGTCCGTGCAAGATGATCGCCCCGATCCTGGACGAAGTGTCCAAGGACTACGGCGACAAGGTGCAGATCGCCAAGATCAACGTCGATGAGAACCAGGGCGTGCCGGCCAAGTTCGGCATCCGCGGCATCCCGACGCTGATCCTGTTCAAGAACGGCGCCGTGGCCGCCCAGAAGGTGGGCGCACTGTCGAAGTCGCAACTGACGGCGTTCCTGGACAGCCACCTGTAAGCCGACTCACCCGAAGGCGGCGCGGACTGTTTCCCGCCGCCCGAGTGCACGCTGGCGATCTTCTGCCTGGAAGCCCGCCAGCGTTGTGCTAAGATTGCACCGAATCTGTTTCCCCGAGCGTTCGCTCGACTTTTCCCCCTCCCCGCTTTCCCGTTTCGCTGCCCGTTCGGGCCCTTCCCATTCTTTCGTCTATGCATCTGACAGAACTGAAATCCCTGCACGTGTCCCAATTGCTGGAAATGGCGGGGCAGCTGGAGATTGATAACGCGCAGCGCATGCGCAAACAAGAATTGATGTTTGCCATCCTGAAAAAGAAGGCGAAACAGGGGGAAACGATTTTCGGTGACGGCACGCTGGAAGTGCTGCCCGACGGCTTCGGTTTTCTGCGTTCGCCAGAAACCTCGTACCTGGCCAGCACCGACGACATCTACATCAGCCCGTCGCAGATCCGCCGCTTCAACCTGCATACCGGCGACACGATCGAAGGCGAAGTCCGCACGCCCAAGGACGGCGAGCGCTACTTCGCGCTGGTGAAGGTCGACAAGGTCAACACCCAGCCTCCTGAAGCGGTCAAGAACCGCATCATGTTCGAGAACCTGACGCCGCTGCATCCGAACCGCACGCTCACGCTCGAACGCGACATCAAGGCCGAAGAAAACATCACCGGCCGCATCATCGACATGATCGCCCCGATCGGCCGCGGCCAGCGCGCACTGCTGGTGGCATCGCCCAAGTCGGGCAAGACCGTGATGCTGCAGCACATCGCGCATGCCATCACGACCAACCACCCGGAAGCCGAGCTGTTCGTGCTGCTGATCGACGAACGCCCGGAAGAAGTGACCGAAATGCAGCGCACCGTGCGCGGCGAAGTGGTGGCCTCCACGTTTGACGAACCGGCCGTGCGCCACGTGCAGGTGGCCGAGATGGTCATCGAGAAGGCCAAGCGCCTGGTCGAGTTGAAGAAGGACGTGGTGATCGTGTTGGACTCGATCACGCGTCTGGCCCGCGCCTACAACACCGTGGTGCCGACCTCGGGCAAGGTGCTCACGGGCGGTGTCGACGCCAACGCCCTGCAGCGCCCGAAGCGTTTCTTCGGTGCCGCGCGCAACCTGGAAGAAGGCGGCTCGCTCACCATCATCGGCACGGCCCTGATCGAAACCGGCAGCCGCATGGACGACGTGATCTACGAAGAGTTCAAGGGCACCGGCAACATGGAAGTGCACCTGGAGCGCCGCCTGGCCGAGAAGCGCGTCTACCCCGCCATCAACCTGAACAAGTCGGGCACGCGCCGCGAAGAACTGCTGATCAAGCCGGACATCCTGCAAAAGGTCTGGATCCTGCGCAAGTTCATCCACGACATGGACGAAGTCGAGGCAATGGAATTCCTGCTCGACAAGCTCAAGTCGACCAAGAACAACGCCGAGTTCTTCGACATGATGCGACGCGGCGGCTAAGCCACCTCGTTTCAGCAAAAAGCGCACCCAAGTGGTGCGCTTTTTTATTGCCTCGTCAACATCTTGATTTATAAGCGGATTCCCCCGACAGCCTCGTGAATCCTGCTAGTTCATTTGCATTACGGAAGGCGCGCGCAACCGTTTGCTTCCCTCGTCCTTAAACGTCATCGCAAAAGTGAAAGTCGGCAACCATACTGCAAGCCTGCCTGAGCCTGCTTCACGGTTGAAACCAACCACGAAAAATCGAACGGGGGAAACCATGCGCGAAGAGCCGCTGGAATGTACCGGTGCGTGCCGAACTGTCGTGGTGGCGTCACGTGCGGGGATGGGGGAGGTCGACGAGACCCTGCTTGGCGCGGACTGGCATGTCCGCCGCGTCACCTCGGTGCGCGAGTTGGGCTGTGCCATTCGTGACGGCGTCCCCAAAGCCGGCCTGATCGATTTCGGCAGCGCGTTCTCCACGGCGGAGCTGGATCTGCTGGAGCGCTGCCTGCAAGCTTCGCACGTCGGCTGGGTGGCTGCGCTGCCGCCCTCCATGTTGGGCCATGACCGCGTGCGCCAGCTGGTGCGCGACTACTGCGTCGACTACGTGCAGATGCCGCTGCGTACAGAAGAGACCGCCTATTCGCTGCGGCACGCCTGGGGCATGGCCACGCTGGCGCAGGAAGCGCCTGTGCCCAAGGCCAACAATGCGCGCATGCTGGGCGAGTGCCCAGCCATGCAGGGCCTGTTCCGGGCGATCCGCAAGGTGGCGCAAAACAGCGCGCCGGCGTTCATCGCCGGGGAGTCCGGCACCGGCAAGGAACTGACGGCGCAGGGCATCCACGAAGCCTCGTCGCGCGCGGGCGGTCCGTTCATCGCCATCAACTGCGGCGCGATCCCGCCGCACCTGATCCAGTCCGAGCTGTTCGGCTATGAGAAAGGCGCCTTCACCGGCGCGCACCAGCGCCATATCGGCTGGGTCGAGCATGCCAACGGCGGCACCCTCTTCCTCGATGAAATCGGCGACCTGCCGCTGGAGAGCCAAGTGAGTCTGCTGCGCTTCCTGCAGCAAGGCACCATCACGCGGCTCGGCGGACACCAGGCGATCCCGCTGGACATCCGCATCATCTCGGCCACGCACGTCGACCTGGAAGCGGCCCAGCACCATGGCGGCTTCCGTACCGACCTGTTTCACCGGCTGTGCGTGCTGACGCTGTCGGTGCCGCCGCTGCGCGAGCGCGGCAGCGACATCGTGCTGCTGGCCGAACACATCCTGGCGCAGCACGCCGGCGAGGCCTCGCACCGCATCCGCGGCTTCACCCCGTGCGCGCTGCACGCGATGATGCATTACCCGTGGCCCGGCAACGTGCGCGAGCTCATCAACCGCGTGCGCCGCGCGCTGGTGATGACCGACAACCGCAAGATCTCCGCCGCCGACCTGCACCTGGAAGGCTATGCGTCGATCTCCGGCCAGACACTGGAAGAGGCGCGCGAATGCGCCGAGTCGGACGCCATCCGCACCGCCATTGCCCGCAACGGCTTCCACATGGGCATGACGGCGCGCGAGCTGGCGGTATCGCGCGTCACGCTGTACCGCCTGATGCAGAAGCACGGCATCCGCGCGGAACATCCGATGCAGTCGGTCTCGTAATCGACAATCGGCGGCGCCTCGGGGGCACGGTGCGCCGTGCCCTTTTCCTTTTCATCGTGGCGCGACGGCCGAAAAAAGAGGCCCAAACTCGGGCCCCTCAAACCGCTTGCGACCGCTCTGGCTCGGGTGTGCGGTCGCTCCTCCCCCTTTTGTCCGGTTGGCCTCGTGCCCGCTTACCAAGTGTATGGGAAGCGCAGGGTAAAGACGTAGTTGGGTGCATCGGGTGTCAGCCCCATCGCCAGTGTGGCGCTGATCGACAGGTTCTTGGTCAACACGTGGCTGATGCCGAAGGTCATGGTGCCCACGTTGGTCTTGCTGCCGACCACCGGCTGCTCCGTACCGCCGTCGGGCGTGATGCGCGTGTTGCCGGAGACGGCCGTGCTGTAGGCCATGGTGAGCGCGGT
Source organism: uncultured Ralstonia sp. (assembly GCA_913056305.1). GTDB lineage: Bacteria > Pseudomonadota > Gammaproteobacteria > Burkholderiales > Burkholderiaceae > Ralstonia. The sequence goes on along the minus strand of CAJXMR010000047.1, from coordinate 12,471 downwards.
GCGGTCGTTGAGCGCCAGCGCCAGGCCGCCCCCTACCGTGACGGTGTCGCCCAGCTTGACCTTGCCCGGCTGCACCACGCCCTGGGTGGATGAGATGTCGGCAAACGAGCGCGGCACGTAGTACGTGTAGCTGGCGTTGGCGAACAGCACCACCGGATCGTAGGTCTTCAGGAACGACAGGCCCAGTGTGCCGCTCCACACGCCATTGCCGGTGGGCAGTTGCTGGCCGATGATCAGGTTGTTGTTGTTGCTGTCGACCTGGATCAGCTTGATGCCGAATGGTGAGCGCCCGGTCGGCGCGCGCACCCGGAAGCTGCCGACGATGTCCGGCCAGTCCGCCGACTCCTTGATGAGCTGGTAGTAGAGGCCCGCGCTGACATCGCCCATGCCGGCCGAGGACTTGTCGGCCTCGCTGACGGTGCTCGATGCCCCGCCCGCGCCGCCGCTGAAGAACGTGCTGCTGCGGTAGACGGTCGGCAGGGTGAAATCGGCGCTCAGGCGGTCGGTGAAACCGTAGCGGCCGGTCACGTCCAGCGTGGTCACGTTGGCCTTGGTCTGCACCAGGTTGATCTGCCCGAGGAAGATCGCATCGAGCGCCAGGAAACCTGACAGCGCAAGGTTGCGGCGATCGTAGTAGCTGTAGCTGATGCCGGTATCGAATGTGAAACGCCGCTCGAATAGCGGCGCGTGCTCGGACTGGAAGACTAGGTCCTTGCTCTGGATGCGGGGCTTTTCATTGGGATCGGCGCGGCCGGCGGGCGTGCTTTCCGTGGCGGCAGGGCTACCGCCAGCTTGCGCGAGCACCGCGCCGGAAGGCTGCCCTGCAGCGGGTGTGGTGGAAGCACGCGTCGCCCGCGTGCCGGTCTCGCCCACGCCGCGTCCACGCACGCGCACGAGCTCCAGATCGCCCACGCGCTGCTCCAGCGCCTCGATGATCTTCTGCTGCCGCTCGATGATGCGGGACAGCCGCGCCAGCCGCGCGTCGAACGAGGCCTCGTCGGATTGCGCCCAGGCCGCTGCAGGAAGCAACGACCAACATGCCACTGCCCACGCCACAGCCGTGCGTCGGTGTTCCATGTTTCCCCCCCGGAAAGCCAGGTCGAGGCTCAACCGCCTCGGTTGCAACGCAACGCGATCATGTGCCAATCACGTTGGCGGTCACTACCTGCCTGCGCCTGCTTCTATTGGCTTGTGTGTCTGTCGTGCCTGGCCGTCGCTAGCGGTGCAGCCCTGCGATCGACTGCAGCGCCTGCGCCACGCCGATCTGTGCCAGCTGCTGCCGCGACATCGCCTGCAACTGCAGCTGGATCGCCAGCTGGTTGGCAATGACCTGCGTATTGCCCGCCAGTTGCGCCACCTGCGTCACGCTCCCCACCGCTGCGCCCGCGCCCGGCATCACCGATTGCGTGGCGATGCCCATCGGGCTGGTGATCGCCACCTGCACCCCGCCCTGGCCGACCTGCGCCTGGGCGGTGAAGCCGTTCTGCGCGGCAACCGATGCCGTCTGCCCGTTGGAAGGCAGTGTAGGCAATGGCGCGGTTTGCATCGAGATCGAATTGGTGTTGCTGGCGATATTGTTGCTGCCGGCTACCTGTGTCACCTGTCCGACACCGTTGACCTGTACACCAGTGCCGCCGGACACGCTGGCACCGGGTGTACTCCCAGCCAACGCATCGGCGCCCATCTGCACGGACGTGCGCACATCCGTTGCCACGTTCGCCAGGCCGTTGCGCAGGTTGGAGGCAACCAGCCGCGCCTCGGCCGACGCCTGCCCCGCCTCATTGCGCCAATGCGAAGCCATGTCGACCATGAAACCGCTGACGATGTTGCCGCCCAGGTATTTGCCGCGCATCTGCGCCAGCTCGTCGTCGGCGACCAGCTCAACCACCGTCGCGTTCGCAGGCAGCGCGCCCGAGCGGAACAGCGCGGCTTCGTCCGGCAACGCACGCGCGCTCGCACCGGCACACCAGCCGGCGCAGGCGAGCGGGAGAATCCATGTCAATGTCTTCATCAGAATAAATCCCACCGTGCGGGCCCGAACTCCATCTGGATCGGCAGCGCCCCACCGCCAAAGGCTGCGTTCTCACGCGCGCGCAGTGTGGGGGCGTTGGTTTGCATCAATCCGGAATCGGCTTGTACGGGCACGTCGCCGACGATTGCGAACACGAGGCCGTTCCACGCAGGCGCGAACTCCCACTCCTGCATGATGCGGTTGCCCAGCGCGGGGTCGGCGATGAACACCCGCCCCTGGGCCGCACGCTTCACGACCACGAAATGTTGGTATCCGTTCAGGTTCAACAGCACGATCACCGGAATGGCCAGATCCCGCAGCGCCGCCAGGTCGACCCGGTAGCCGCGTCCGCGCAAGCCGAGCGTCTGCACGTAGTTGCGCATGTCGAGCATGGAAAAGCCCTGCTCGGCCACCTGCTTCGGGTCTGAGGCCTGCATCATCTCTGCGATGATGCGGCGCTCGTCGATGTCGATCCCATACGCATACCGCAGCAGCGTGCCAACCGCCGCTGCACCACAACTGAAATCCTGCTGCTGGCGCATCACGCTGCGATAGCGCAGCTCGGCCATGCTCCTGACCGGCTTGTTCATCGGCATCTCGCTATCGGCACGCAATGCGACCGTGCCTTCCGGCGCGCGCGCCTGCACTTGCGGCACCTGTGGCACCTGCGGCGCACGCAATGCGCAGCCCGACGCCAGGCACAGCCCGATCGCGACACTCCATGCAGCTCGCATGACCTCCCCCCCGGGGGATCAGCCCCGGCCGCAGGCTGCGCGGCCGGAGGGGTTGGTACCGTCTTAGTTGACGCCCTTGGCCGTGGCGATGGCCAAGCCGTTGTGCTGCAGGTTGCCCGCACCGGCCGCGATGTTCACGCCGATATTGCCCATGGCGTTCATCAGCGCGGTACCAGACATCGACGCCACGTTGGTCGGATCGCAGCCGTTCAGGCGCAGCGAGTTGTTGTCGGCCGACTGCTTGTTGTAGTCGGTGGCCTTGGCGATGCGCCCCGAGCTGTTGGTGGAAGCGGCCATGCCGTTCTCCTGCAGCTCGCCCGCGCCCGCGGCAATGTTCACGCCGATGGTGCCCTTGGCCCCGGACAATGCGCTGCCTCCCAGCGATGCCTTGTTGATGGCATTGCCGATCGCCAGCGACTCACCCGGGTCGGTCTGCGTGTTGAACACCTGCGCCGAGGCGAACACCTTGCCGGCATCCACCGCCGCCAGCGCAACGTCGTTGGACTGCACGTTGCCGGCGCCCGCCGTCACGTTCAGCCCGACGGCGCCTTGCGCGCCCTGCAGCGCCTGGCCATTGACCGTGGCCTTGTTGTCGCCGCTCGGCAAGCTCACCGAATTGTTGTTGCTGCTCTGGGTCGAATCGACCACCGCCGACGATTCAGAACTGAACGGGATGAAGCCCAGCGCCAGCCCGTAGCCCTGCACGTAGATATCGTTGCTGATCTCGGTGACATTGGTGATGACGGCACCCGAGGAGCCCGGGTCTCGGCCCCAGTCTCCGCCACGCCCTTGCGCGTGGACAACGCTTGCCGACAGCATGGCCAATGCCGCGATGGCAACCAGTTTCGCTTTCATATGAATCTCCCTTCCTTTTTCGCTGTTAAAAAAAAGTGCCCGCCGGGGGACGGAGCACAAAAACGTTGGAGGTGACATTCCCCGTTCCAGCCGTCTGGTTGACCTGCACCACGCCGGAGGTATTGCGCAACGCGGTCGAGGCGATCGACGCGTCTTGCCTTGCCCCCGGCGCCTGCGCGGCTTCCGGACGACGTCCTTGCGCAGCCACGCCCGACAGCACGCTGTCGCCAAGCTGCTCGATCTGGTTGACTGGCCCCGGGCTGTTCCGGGCTTGTGAAACGTTTGAAACGAGCGCCACCGAAGCCGAGGGTGCGACCACCGCGACATTCACCTGGGCATTGGCCGCACCGCTGGCCTGATTGATCGACACCAACCCGCTCGCCCCATCGAATGCCTGGTCGGCGAGCCGGCTGCTGGCGGACAGCCCCGCCGCCGAGTGCGCGATCCGTTGCGACGACGCCACGTCGGCGTCACCTGTCGAAATCGCGACCAGGTTGGCCTGCACGTTGCCGGCTCCGGCGGCCTGGTTGATGGCGACCCGGCCCGCCGCATTGCCGCCAGCGCTGTCGGCGATGACGGCCGCCACCGGATCGGCCTGCGCCCGTGCGACGCCCACGCCGCTCGAGCCCAGGCCAACCGCGAGAAGCAAGAGCAGTGCGGCTCTCACGGCTGCCCCCCGCGCGACACCGTCGACAGCGGCATCAGCGCACCGCCAATCTGGGCGGCAATACCGGCGGTGGCCTGCACCACCTGCACACCGATGCCGCCCACCGCCGCGCCCCCGGTCGCCACGCCGATACCGATGGCGGCGCCCGACGGCAGCGCGACCCCCACTTCCGGGGGGATTGCGCCCGCCCCCCCGCCGATGGATGGTTAGGGGACGCATGCGACCCACTGAGCTCGGTGTCCGACAGCACAGACAAGACCGAACCGATGGATTGATCGAATGCACGGGTGGGAAAAGGACTGACGGCGGTTCGCACCGGCAACGTATCGGTGGGCGCGCCTCGGTAGGCGATACGCGGCGCGACATCGCGCTGCACGATGATGTCGCCGTCTTCGGCGTGCGCCGGCCCCATGATGACCATGGCCACCGCGCACGCGACCACACCGGTCATATCGATCGTCCGCCGCAACGGCAAACGTTGAGCACAGCGTCGCGCAGTTGTAGTTGGCATGGCTCGCCCTCCCCGGTCGGGGCCTGAGCGACATCCATGCCATGGCGATTAAGGCCTTGTTTTTACGGGAAATTCGACTGAGGAAAGGTACGCTGCCGGCGTCAAACGGGCGTTTTTGTGTCGCGACTGAAACAGCCAAGACGCGACAACCACCCGTACGCCCGCCTGGCTGCTCAGCGAAAAAGCGGATTGCACACCCCGCCAACCCAGGAAATGCCGAGGTTGACAGGGCGCAACGAGGGGTCCCGAGGCATGCCGTGGCAACTGTTATTTTGTCGATACGCCACTAAAATGATTCGGAACGGGGGTCTGCTCCGGCCTGTATCTTGCTCGGAGCGACGAGGGATGTTCTTCGCAAGATCGGTTACAGGTCGGGAATAACGATGAACACTGTTTTGATCGAAGCCCATCCGTTGGTGCGCACCGGTATCGCGCACCTGCTACGGACGCTCAAAGGCGTCACAGCCGTCACCGTCGTCGAGCCAGACGAGGGTATGTTCGACGCCATCGAAGCGAACTCTGAGGCCGGCCTGCTGGTCATCGGCCTGCCACTTCCACATCTGGACGAACTGTCCGCCATCGGCGAGATCATGCACCGGCCGCACGCGCGCCACGTGGTGGTGCTGGCCGAGTCGGAATCGCCGGACATCATCCGCACGCTCATGCAGATGGGCCTGTCGGGCTACACGCTCAAGCATTCGCCGGGCGAGGTGATCGCGGCTTCGCTGGAGCTGGTGCTGGTGGGTGGCCAGTACATCCCGGCCAGTGCCCTGCTGCCGGAGGCCCGCCTGGACGGTGCGCCCAACCCGGCGCTGGCCGGCGATCCGCAGACCGATCCCAAGCTGCTCGGCATCACGCCGCGCCAGTACGAGATCCTGGTGCTGCTCTCGCGCGGGCACCCGGTCAAGACCATCAGCCGCATGCTGAACTTCTCCGAGGCCACGGCCAAGGCGCATATCAGCACGCTGTACCGGCGCCTGAAGGTGCGCAGCCGCACGGAAGCGGTGTACGTCGCCAACCAGCGCGGCGCGCGCCTGTTGTCGGTCGCCTGAGCGGCGACGCCAGCGCGAAGGCGGAAGCACGCGCCGATATACTGGGCGCATGCTTTCGTCTGTCTTCCGCTGGTTCTCCGGCCGCGCGCGCACGCGCCGGCTCGCCCGCTACGCCATCTCCGACGCGCTGTGGTCGCGCACCGTGGCGCGCCTGCCCTTCCTGCACGACTGGCCCCGCGCCAGCCTCGCCCGCCTGCGCGAAACCGCCACGCTCTTCATCGCCGAGAAGGAATTCACCACCGCCCACGACCTGCGGCTCACCGATGCGATGGTGGTCAGCATTGCCGTGCAGGCCAGCGTGCCGATCCTCGAACTCGGCGTCGAGTGGTATCGCGGTTGGCGCGCCGTGGTGATCTACCCCGGCGAGTTCGTCATCCGCAAGGAGGTGATGGACGAAGATGGCGTGGTCCACCACGTGCGCGAGGAAGCCAGCGGCGAGGCGTGGGAGCACGGGCCGGTCATCCTCTCGTGGCAAGACATCAAGCTGGGCGGCCCGCTGGCGGCGCCCGATGCGCAGCCGTACAACGTCGTGATCCACGAGTTCGCGCACAAGCTCGACATGCTCAACGGCGAGTCGGACGGCATCCCGGCGTTTTCGTCGCGGCTGCACGCCGGGCTCGATCGCGAGCAATGGGCCGACGACCTTTACGCTGAATACGATGCCTTCGCCGACCGCTGCGAGCGCACGCCCGAACGCCGATGGGATGCCGATCCGATCCTGTCGCTTCTGGACCCGTATGGCGCGCAGCATCCGGCGGAGTTCTTTGCGGTGGCGTCCGAGGTCTTCTTCGTCGAGCCCGCGGCGCTGCAGGCAACGCTGCCCGCGCTGTACGCGCTGCTGCAAGCGTTCTATCGGCAAGATCCGGCCCATCGGATGCCGCCTGGCGACGGACTGGCCTAAGCGCCTCTCGTTGCGCACGGGCGACAACGGTTGGGGCAATTGCATCGGTCACACGGTCCACACCTGGAAAATGCGCCTCAAGAGCCACTTTAAGCGATCCGATCTGTCCCGTTTTTTGTGCCCGCGCGTTGCCCAAGCCCTTGTTTCTCTGGCATAATCCTCGTTTCTCCACCCGGCAAGTGATTCGACGGTAGGTCGCACGGTGCGGTATCTCACCTGAGCACCTGAAGCGCGCCGCGAATTGGCTACCTCAACCCCAGGGCCCATCATGAAAGAAGGCATTCACCCGAATTACCGCGAAGTCGTGTTCCAGGACATGTCCAGCGACTTCAAGTTCATCACGCGTTCGACGATCCAGACCAAGGAAATGATCACCCTGGACGGCAAGGAATACCCGCTGGCCAAGATCGAAGTCTCGTCCGAATCGCACCCGTTCTACACGGGCCAGCAAAAGGTGCTGGACACGGCCGGCCGCGTCGAAAAGTTCCGCCAGAAGTTCGGCAGCAAGGTTGGCAAGACTGCCAAGTAATGCCGGCGCCGGAGACGGCTCAGCGCATGACCCGTCTCTCTGGTCCGAATTGGTACGAAAAGGCAGCTCCGGCTGCCTTTTTTGTTTCTTGGCACAGTGGCGGACTTTTCGCCTTGGCCGCCCCGCCTCTTCACAATGCAACCCGCAGTGCAACCGTGACGCCGTCCCGACGGTCTGACACCTGATGAACACCCCCAGCGTCTCGCGCGTTCGCCTGACCGCCTCCGCCACCAGCGCCCTGCCGCGCTGGCTGCTGCTCGCCATCTGCGTGATCTACGGCCTGTCGGGCCTGTTCTCGCGCGACCCCTGGAAGAACGAAGACGCCGCCGGCTTTGGCGCCATGTGGTCGCTGGCGAGCGGCAACGGCCAGGACTGGCTGATGCCCAACATCGTCGGCCGCCCGTTCGTGCAGGCCGGGCCACTGGTGTTCTGGATCGGCGGCGCGTTCATCCGCGTGTTCGGTCCGTGGCTGGGCTCGTCCGATGCCTCGCGCCTGGCGACGGCGCTGTTCTTCTTCATCACCTGCGCCTGCATCTGGTATGGCGCCTACCTGCTCGGCCGCCGCGCCGAAGTCCAGCCGTTTGAATTCGTTTTCGGCGGCCAGCCGAACTCGCGCGACTACGGCCGTACGCTGGCCGACGGCGCGCTGCTGATCTTTCTCGCCTGCGTGGGGCTGGCGCAGCGCGGGCATGAGACCACGCCGCTGGTCGGCGCACTGGCCTTCGTAGCGGTCACGGTCTACGGCCTGATCCGTGCGCTTGACCGGCCCGTGCAGGGCAGCCTCACGTACGGTTTCGGCATCGGCTGCCTATCGCTGGCGGGCGGGCCGATCCTGCCGCTGGCGATCACGGTGTCGGTACTGGTGGTGGCGCGCGTCACGCGCGTGTTGCCCGTCAAGCCGCTGTTGACGATCGCCCTACCCGTTTCGCTCGTGCTGGGTTGGTCATGGCCGGCGATGGCCTACCTGCTGGCCGTCAACCAGACCGATGCCGTCACCTTCATCCGCGAATGGGCGCGCTTCGACCGCCGCCAGTACGCAGGGCCGACTGGCCATTCGCTGGGCTTCGTCGCGCGCAACCTGCCGTTCTTCGCCTGGCCGGTGTGGCCGCTGGCGGCGTGGGCGTGGAAGAGCTGGAGCGGCATGCGCATGGCCCCGCATATCGCGCTGCCGATGGCAGTCCTGGTGCCGCAGCTGGCGCTGCTGCTGTTGCAGCAGCAACCGAGCGACGATGGCTTCCTGCTGCTGATCCCGCCGATGGCCGTGATGGCCACCTTTGCCCTGCCGACCCTCAAGCGCGGCGCCATCAGCGCGATCGACTGGTTTGCGCTGCTGGCCTTCACCATCCTCGGCGGCTTCGTGTGGCTGGTATGGATCGCGAAGATGACCGGCTACCCGCCGCAGATCGCGCGCAACGTGTTCCGCCTGCTGCCGGGCTACCGGCCCGAGTTCAGCTGGACGGCGCTGCTCTGCGCGCTGCTGGTGACGGCCGCGTGGGTGTTGATCGTGGTGTGGCGCACCTCGCGCGTGCCCAAGGCGATCTGGCGCGCAGTGGTCATCTCCGCAGCTGGCACCACGCTGCTGTGGGTGCTGATGATGACGCTGTGGCTACCCACCATCAACTACGCCAAGACCTATCGCGAGGTCGCGCAATCGGCCGCGCTCGCGCTGCCGCAGACGTACACCTGCGTACAGCCGATCCGCATCGGCGATGCGCAGCTCGCGTCGTTCGCCTACTTCGGCCACATCCGTTTCGGCAATCCCGAAGACAACTGCGACATCCTCCTGCGCCACGATCCGTACGACTACGGGGCCCCGACCAGCGTGCCCAACTACGAATGGCACCTGATCTGGGAAGGCCGCCGCCCCGCGGACCGCGACGAGCACTTCCGCATGTACCGCCTGACCGAGGCCGCCAAGGCCACGCATCCGCCGCCCACTCCGGCCACCACGCGCCGGCGCAAGCTGCATGTTCCTGACTGACGTCCGGCGCATCGCCGCGCTGGCCTGGCCGGTATTGATCGGCCAGCTTGCGGTGATCGCCTTTGGCGTGCTCGACACGGCGATGTCCGGGCGTGCCTCGGCGGCCGATCTGGCCGCCATCGGGCTCGGTGGCTCGATCTATGTGACGGTCTACATCAGCCTGATGGGCGTGCTACAGGCGCTCTCGCCGATCGCCGCGCAACTCTACGGCGCGCAACGGCATGGCGAGATCGGCGAGGAAGTCCGGCAGGCCGCGTGGCTCGGACTGGCACTGGCAGTTCTTGGCATGGTGATCCTGTGGTTCCCCGCCCCGCTGCTGCGCCTGGCGGATGCCTCGCCCGAGCTGACAGACAAGGCCACCGCCTACTTGCGCTACGAGGCGCTTGCCCTGCCCGCGGCGCTCGGCTTCCGCATCTATTCCGCGCTCAACAACGCGCTGTCGCGCCCGGTGATGGTGACGGTGCTGCAGCTGGGCGGCCTGGCGCTGAAATTCCCGCTCAACGCGCTGTTCCTGTATGGCGGCCTCGGCCTGCCGGCGATGGGCGGCCCGGGGTGCGCCCTCGCATCGATGATCATCAGCTGGGTGTGGTGCATCGCCGGCGTGCTGGTCCTGACGCGCAATCCTGCGTATCGCCCGTTCCGACTCTTCACGCGGTTCTCCCCACCCAACCCTGCCCGACTATGGGCATTGCTGCGCCTGGGCGTGCCGATGGGGCTGACCTATCTGATCGAGATCACCTCGTTCACGCTGATGGCGATCTTCATTGCACGCATGGGCACGGTCGTGCTGGCCGGCCATCAGATCGCTGCCAACCTGGGGGCGGTGGCCTACATGGTGCCGCTGTCGCTGTCGATTGCCACGTCGACGCTGGTGGCGCAATCCATCGGTGCGCGTGACCGACTTGCCGCGCGGCGCATGGCTTGGAACGGCATCAAGTTCGCGGCAGCCTGCGCGGTGATCGTCGCTGCGGCCGTGCTGTTGTTGCGGCATGACCTGGCGCGGCTCTACACGCGCGATGCCACCGTGTTGGCAATTGCCGTGCCGCTGCTGCCATTCATCGCGGCGTATCAGATGTTCGATGCGCTGCAGGTCATGGCAGCGTTCATCCTGCGCGCCTACAAGATCGCGCTGATCCCGACGGTCATCTATGCGCTATCGCTGTGGGGCGTGGGGCTTGGTGGCGGCTACCTGCTCGGCTTCGGCCACCTGGGAGAATTCGCTGCCGCCCTGCGTGGCGCAGCCGGTTTCTGGGCGGCCAACGCCATGAGCCTCGCGGTGGCCGGGACCCTACTCGTCCGTTACTTCAATGGCATCAGCCGCGAAGCTGATTAACGCGCGCGCAGGTCATTCAGCACAGGAAAACACGCCGCTTTAAAGCCAGAAGCAAATGGGAAAGACAAAAAGAAAAACCCGCTGCAAGCAGCGGGTTTTGATTTGGCGGAGTGGACGGGACTCGAACCCGCGACCCCCGGCGTGACAGGCCGGTATTCTAACCGACTGAACTACCGCTCCAGATTGGGTCGGACTGCACGACGTATCGGGCGGCAATACGAACGATGGTGGGTGCTGAGAGGCTCGAACTCCCGACCCGCGCCTTGTAAGGGCGCTGCTCTACCAACTGAGCTAAGCACCCGTTCGTACTGCCGGCGAAAGCCGGACTGTCCGGCGCCTGCGTTCGTTGTCACCCGAAGCAGCAAGCACCAAAGCCCGCTAGTTTAGCGCATCCTTGAGCGCTTTACCAGGTTTGAATTTCGCGACCTTGCCGCCTTCGATCTTGATGGTGGCACCGGTGCGCGGGTTGCGCCCAGCCCGCGAAGAACGCTTGCCGACCAGGAAGGTGCCAAAGCCGACCAGCGTGACCGATCCGCCATCACACAGTGCATCCTTGATCCCGCCGATCAGCGCGTCAATGGCGCGCCCGGCCGCCGCTTTCGACATGTCGGTCTGCGCCGCCACATGGTCGATGAGGTCTGTCTTGTTCATCGCACCGCCTCCCCGTTCGCCCGCTAGGTCGCTTTCATTAAAGTGGCCGCCTATCGACGTGTCAAGGCGGAGAACCCAGCGCCGTGAGGGCGGGAAATGCATCGTGTTCGACCCAAAGAAAAAGGGCCCGAACAGTGTCGGGCCCTCGTCAGACTACGCGCGAAGCGGCATCAGTGATGCACCATCTCCTGCGCCTTGCCGTCGTCAGTCTTGGCGGCTTCGGGCGCCGGCTTGGCTTCCTCTTCCGGCAGCGGCTCGGGCTTGCGCACCAGCGCGAGTTCCAGCACCTTGTCGATCCAGCGCACCGGCTGGATCTCGATGCTGTTCTTCACGTTGTCCGGAATCTCCGCCAGGTCCTTGACGTTCTCTTCCGGGATCAGCACCAGCTTGATGCCACCGCGGTGTGCGGCCAGCAGCTTTTCCTTCAGGCCGCCGATCGGCAGCACCTCGCCACGCAGCGTGATCTCGCCGGTCATCGCCACATCCGCCCGCACCGGGATGCCGGTCAGCACCGACACCAGCGCCGTCGTCATGGCAATACCCGCAGACGGGCCGTCCTTGGGCGTCGCACCTTCGGGCACGTGGATGTGGATGTCGCGCTTCTCGAACATCTCATCCTTGACGCCCAGGCGAGCGGAGCGCGAACGCACCACTGAACGCGCAGCCTCGACCGATTCCTTCATCACGTCGCCCAGCGAACCAGTGCGGGTGATGTTGCCCTTGCCCGGCATCTGCGCGGCTTCGATGGTCAGCAGATCGCCGCCCACTTCCGTCCACGCCAGGCCGGTCACCTGGCCCACCTGGTCTTCCTTGCCAGCCAGGCCGAAGTCAAAGCGGCGCACGCCGAGGAACTTGTCCAGGTTGTCCGAATCGACCTTCACGGACGTATGGCCTTCCTTCTTCAGCAGCAGCTGCTTGACGACCTTGCGGCAGATTTTCGAGACCTCGCGCTCCAGCGAACGCACACCAGCTTCCCGCGTGTAGTAGCGGATGATGTCGCGCAGCGCGCCTTCGGCCACCTCGATCTCGCCCGCCTTCAGACCGTTGTTCTTGATCTGCTTGGGTAGCAGGTAACGCTGGGAGATGTTGACCTTTTCATCTTCCGTGTAACCCGACAGGCGAATCACTTCCATCCGGTCCAGCAGCGGCGCCGGGATGTTCAGCGAGTTCGACGTCGCCACGAACATCACGTCCGACAGGTCGAAGTCCACTTCGATGTAGTGGTCCTGGAACGTGTGGTTCTGTT
>CAJXMR010000046.1 GCA_913056305.1 uncultured Ralstonia sp. | reverse complement strand
GCAAGCCGTATCCGAACCAGCAGGTCAACGACATGATCGTCCAGCACTCGAAGGACATCGGCATCACGCGCCGCAAGATCTCGGATGAAGAGATCGTCGAGCGCCTGGTGTTCGCGCTCGTCAACGAAGGCGCCAAGATCCTGGAAGAGGGCATCGCCTCCAAGGCGTCGGACATCGACATGGTCTACCTGACCGGCTACGGCTTCCCGCTGTTCCGCGGTGGCCCGATGCTCTACGCCGATACCGTCGGCCTGTACAACGTCGCCCAGACCATGCACCGCTACGCCAAGGGCTACCACGGTGAAGCGTGGAAGCCGGCGCCGCTGCTGCAGAAGCTGGCCGACGAAGGCAAGGGCTTCAACGGCTAAACGACGACGCAACGCGACGCTACCGCCATGCCACTCACGCCCACCGACTGCCTGCTGGTCATCGACGTGCAGAACGATTTTCTGCCCGGCGGTGCGTTGGCCGTGCCGGACGGCGACCAGGTTATCCCGGTCGTCAACCGGCTCGCCCGGGCATTCGGGCGCGTGGTGCTGACGCAGGACTGGCACCCGCGCGAGCACGTGTCGTTCGCGGCCAACCATCCTGGCACGCAGCCGTTCGGCACGATCGATCTGCCCTACGGGCCGCAGGTGCTGTGGCCGGTGCACTGCGTGCAGCACAGCACCGGCGCCGCGCTGGCCGATGGGCTGGATGTGCCGCAGGCGCAGTTGGTCGTCCGCAAGGGCTATCACCCGCACATCGACAGCTACTCCGCGTTCTTTGAAGCGGACCGCACCACGCCGACTGGCCTGCTGGGCTACTTGCGCGAGCTGGGCATCCGGCGTGTGTTCTGCGTCGGGCTGGCCACGGACTTTTGCGTGGCGTGGTCGGCGCTGGATGCGCGGGCAGCGGGGCTGGAAGTCGCCGTCATCGAGGATGCCTGCCGCGCGATCGACCTGAACGGGTCACTCGCGCAGGCGTGGCAGCGCATGACGGACGCGGGCATCGCGCGGTTGCAGTCGCCGGACGTTTTGAACGGATAACAGAGAGTCCGGGCGCGCTGCCGATGCGGCGCGCCTCCACCAGATACGAGGAGCAACACCATGACCGAAGCAGTCATCGTTTCCACCGCACGTACCGGCCTGGCCAAGAGCTGGAAGGGCGCCTTCAACATGACCCACGGCGCCACCCTGGGCGGCCATGCCGTGGAGCACGCCATCGCGCGCGCCAAGATCGAGCCGGGCGAAGTCGAAGACGTGCTGATGGGCTGCGCCAACCCGGAAGGCGCGACCGGCGCCAACATCGCCCGCCAGATCGCCCTGCGCGCCGGCTGCCCCGTGACCGTGCCGGGCGCGACCGTCAACCGCTTCTGCTCGTCGGGCCTGCAGACCATCGCCATGGCCGCGCAGCGCGTGATTGCCGATGAAGGCGATATCTTCGTGGCTGGCGGTGTGGAATCCATCTCCTGCGTGCAGCAGGAGATGAATCGCCACATGATGACCGAAGGCTGGCTCAACAAGCACAAGCCCGAGATCTACTGGAACATGCTCCAGACCGCCGAGAACGTGGCCAAGCGCTACAACATCGGCAAGGACCGCCAGGACGAATACGGCGTGCAGAGCCAGCAGCGCGCCGCTGCTGCCGCAGCCGCCGGCAAGTTCAACGACGAGATCGTGCCGATGACCACGGTGATGGGCGTGGCTGACGCCAAGACCGGCCAGCTCATGACGCGCGAAGTGACCATCTCGGCGGACGAAGGCATCCGCCTGGACACCACGCTGGAAGGCGTCGCGAAGATCCGCTCAGCCATGCCCGGCGGCGTGATCACGGCAGGCAATGCCAGCCAGTTCTCCGACGGCGCCTCGGCGGCCGTGGTGATGAATGCCAAGGTGGCAGCCGCCAAGGGCCTGCAACCGCTGGGCGTGTTCCGCGGCTTTGCCGTCGCCGGTTGCGAGCCGGATGAAATGGGCATCGGCCCGGTGTTCGCCGTGCCCAAGCTGCTGAAGAAGGCCGGCCTGAAGGTCGAGGACATCGGCCTGTGGGAGCTGAACGAAGCGTTTGCCGTGCAGGTGCTCTACTGCGCCGACACGCTCGGTATCCCAATGGATCGCCTGAACGTCAACGGCGGCGCCATCGCCGTGGGCCACCCGTACGGTGTGTCGGGCGCGCGCCTGGTCGGCCACGCGCTGATCGAAGGCAAGCGCCGTGGCGTCAAGTACGTGGTCGTGACCATGTGCATCGGCGGCGGCCAGGGCGCTGCTGGGCTGTTCGAGGTGCTCTAAAGAAACGCAGGCTCCCACTAAAAACGGGAGCCTGTTTTCTTGGTGGGAACGTATCGCTCAACGGCTGTCCTGGCATTCGGACGGTTTGGCCGTTGAAGTTCCTGCCCTAGATGGCGCCTTGAATTTCTGTAAGCGGGCGGAAAAAAAGAACGGGAACTGTCAGAGCGCAGCGAGTTTTCCCGTTCTCCGCCCGGTTACGGAAATTCAAGGGGAAGTCGCCATCTCGGGCGCGCCTTTCTTTGCTTACTTTCTTTGGCAAGACAAAGAAAGTGAGTCGGCCCCGGCAGGGGACGAAACACAGGATGCACCACCAACATCATGTCTTCTCTACTGCTATCCCGTCGCGACCTGAGCTTCCTGCTCTACGAATGGCTCGACGTGGAATCGCTCACGCGTTTTCCGCGTTTTGCCGACCATTCCCGCGAAACCTTCGATGCCGCGCTCGATACCTGCGAGCGCATCGCAACGGACCTGTTCGCCCCGCACAACAAGAAGAACGACCAGGAAGAGCCGCATTTCGACGGCACCTCGGTCCACATCATTCCCGAAGTGAAGGTGGCGCTGGACGCCTTCAACAAGGCCGGACTGATGGCCGCCGGGCAGGACTTTGAGCGCGGCGGCATGCAACTGCCCGCTGTGGTGGAGAAAGCGGGCTTTGGCTACTTCAAGGCCGCCAACGTCGGCACCAGTTCGTACCCGTTCCTCACCATTGGCAACGCGAACCTGCTGCTCGCGCATGGCACACCCGCGCAGATCGAAACGTTTGTCCAACCCGAGATGGAAGGCCGCTTCTTCGGCACGATGTGCCTGTCGGAGCCGCAGGCCGGGTCGTCGCTGTCGGACATCGTCACGCGGGCCGATTACGAAGGCGAATCGCCGCTGGGCACGCAGTACCGCCTGACCGGCAACAAGATGTGGATCTCCGCCGGCGAGCACGAACTGTCCGACAACATCGTCCACCTGGTGCTGGCGAAAATCCCCGGGCCGGACGGCAAGCCGATCCCGGGCGTGAAGGGCATCTCGCTGTTCATCGTGCCCAAGTTCCTCGTCAATGCCGATGGCTCGCTGGGCGAGCGCAACGACGTGGCGCTGGCCGGCCTGAACCACAAGATGGGCTATCGCGGCACGACCAACTGCCTGCTCAACTTCGGCGAGGGCACGCAGTTTCGCCCGAAAGGGCCGGACGGCCAGCCACGTGCCGGCGCCATCGGCTACCTCGTCGGCGAGCCGCACAAGGGCCTGGCGTGCATGTTCCATATGATGAACGAGGCGCGTATCGGCGTCGGCATGGGCGCGACCATGCTCGGCTACACCGGCTATCTGCATTCGGTGGACTACGCGCGCAACCGTCCGCAGGGCCGCCCGATCGGGCCGGCCGGCAAGGATGCCGCCTCCCCGCAGATCCGCATCGTCGACCACGCCGACGTGCGCCGCATGCTGCTGGCGCAGAAGGCCTATGTGGAAGGTGCGCTCGGCCTGAACCTGTATTGCGCCAAGCTCGTCGATGAAGAGCGTGGCGAGACCGACCCCGCCAAGCGCGCCAAGCTCGGCTTGCTGCTCGACATCCTCACGCCGATCGCCAAGAGCTGGCCGTCGCAGTGGTGCCTGGAGGCCAACAGCCTGGCGATCCAGGTGCACGGCGGCTACGGCTACACACGCGAATACAACGTCGAGCAGTTCTACCGCGACAACCGCCTGAACCCGATCCACGAAGGCACGCACGGCATCCAGGGCCTGGACCTGCTCGGCCGCAAGGTCGTGATGCAGGACGGCGCTGCCTTTGCCGCGCTGGGCGAGCGCGTGCAGGCCACCGTCGGCCGCGCGCTGGAGAGCGGCGATGAAACGCTGGTCGGCTACGGCCGCGCACTCGGCATGGCGACGCAACGCCTCGCCAAAGTTACGCAGACGCTGTGGGCAGCAGGCGACCCGCGCGTGACGCTGGCCAATGCCTCCGTCTATCTGGAAGCCTTCGGCCACGTCGTCGTCGCCTGGATCTGGTTGCAACAGGCGTTGGCTGCTGCAAAGGCACTGCCGAACGCGCAGGGCGACGACGCCGATTTCTATCGCGGCAAGCTGCAGGCCGCACGCTACTTCTTCCAGTGGGAGCTACCGAAGATCGACCCGCAGATCGCACTGCTGGGCTCGCTCGACACCACCACGCTGGACATGCAGGACGCTTGGTTCTAACCACACGACAACGACACAGGAGACATCATGGGTACGCTGAAACACCTCTTCGATCTTTCGGGCAAGACCGCGTTGATCACCGGCGGTTCGCGCGGGCTCGGCCTGCAGATTGCCGAGGCGCTGGGCGAGCAGGGCGCGCGCATCGTGCTGTCGGCCCGCAAGGCCGATGAGCTGAAGGAGGCGCAAGCGCACCTGAAGTCGCTGGGCATCGAGGCGGATTGGATCGCCGCCGACGGCGCCGTGGAAGCCGACATCCAACGCCTGGCCGATGAAGCACTGGCCAAGCTGGGCCACATCGACATCCTCGTCAACAATGCCGGCGCCACCTGGGGCGCCCCGGCCGAAGACCATCCGGTTGAGGCCTGGGACAAGGTGATGAACCTGAATATCCGTGGCCTGTTCCTGCTCACGCAGCAGATCGGCAAGCGCTCGATGATCCCGCGCAAGTACGGCAAGATCGTCAACGTGGCATCCATCGCCGGCCTCAAGGGCAACCCGCCGGGCTCGCTGGACACCATCGCCTACAACACCAGCAAGGGCGCCGTGGTCAACTTCACGCGCGCGCTGGCCGGCGAATGGGGTGAGCACAACATCACCGTCAACGCCATCGCCCCGGGCTTCTTCCCGTCGAAGATGACGCGCGGCTCGCTGGAAAAACTGGGCGTGGACAAGCTGACCGAGAAGTCCCCTCTGCATCGCATCGGCGACGAGGAAGACCTGAAGGGTGTGGCCGCACTGTTTGCGTCCGATGCGTCCAAGCACATCACCGGCCAGATCCTGGCCGTCGACGGCGGCGTGAGCGTGGTCTAATTCCGGCTGCTTCTCACTCCATTGAACGCAGCCGTCCGAACGAACATGAGCGCAGACAACAACGGTTTTCCGATCAACATCCCCTTCCTTCAGCTATTGGGCATGCGTTGCCTGAAAGCCGAAGGCGGCGAGGGCATCGTCGAGCTGGCGCTCGAAGACCAGCACATGAACAGCTGGGAGATGGCCCACGGCGGCGTCACGATGACCATGCTGGATGTGGCCATGGCGATGGCCGGGCGCTCGGCCGACGTGCACGGCCGCGGCGTGGTGACGATCGAGATGAAGACGGCGTTCATGCAGCCCGGGCGCGGCACGCTGCGTGCCAGTGCGCGCTGCGTGCACCAGTCCACCACCATGGCCTTCTGTGAGGGCGAGGTGACGGATGCCGACGGCAAGCGCGTCGCACGCGGCTCGGGCACGTTCAAGTTCGTCAAGCGCATGCCGCCGCCGCGCACGCCGACGGAGCCGGGCGCGGACGGCTGATCGCTCAGACCTGTCAGGAAGGATCGCAGTTGCAGTACGCAGTACCCAGTTGCAGGCCGGGCGGACAGCCCGGACCACAAGAAAAGCAACCAAGGAGACGACACCTTGCAACAGACCGCACGACGGGCGCTACCCGCGCTCGCCACCACCTTGCTGTGCTGCACCGGATTCATCATGACCCTGGAAGGATGCGCCTCCAACACGGCACTGGACACGGCCGCCAGCACACCCACCACCGTACAGGCACCGCCGGCCCCGAATCCGCCCATGCAGAAGCCGCTCACGGCAGCGGAATCGGACCCGAACAAGATGGGCTGGATGCAGGGCTTTCCGCCGCCGCCGGATCGCATCATCCGTTTTGACCTCGCGGGCAACATGTTTCCGCGCACGCGCTACGGCTTCAGCCACATGCGCGAGTTCGTGCCGACGCGTACGGTCTCGCATGGCGAAGGCCCCGTCAGCAAGCTGCCGCGCGCCGAGCACGACATCGGTGACGTGGCTTTCAATGATGCCGACGGCACGCGCCGCACCTTCGCCGACATGCTGGGCCTGACGTACACCGACGGCATCCTCGTCATGCACAAGGGCAAGGTGGTCTACGAGCGTTACTTTGGCGCGCTCGATGCGCATACGCCGCATATCGCCATGTCGGTCACGAAATCGTTTGTCGGCACGCTGGCGACAATGCTGGTGGCCGACGGCAAGCTCGACCCGGCCGCGCCCGTCACCCAGTACGTACCCGAGCTGAAGAACACCGCCTACGGCGATGCCACCGTGCGCCAGGTCATGGACATGACCGTGGGCGTGCGCTACTCCGAGAACTACGCTGACCCGAACGCCGACGTCTGGGCCTACGCCCGCGCCGGCGGCATGCTGCCGCGCCCGGCTGACTACAAGGGCCCAGCCAGCTTCTACGATTACCTGGTCACGCTGCGCAAGGAAGGCCAGCACGACGCCGAGTTCTCGTACAAGACCGTCAACGCAGAGACGCTGGCGTGGATCGTCCGCCGCGCGTCGGGCAAGTCGCTGGCCGCGCTGCTGTCCGAGCGCATCTGGCAGCCGATGGGCGCGCAGAGCGACGCGTACTTCTCGCTTGACAGCGTCGGTGCGGAATCCGGTGGCGGCGGGTTGAACACCACGCTGCCGGATCTCGCCCGCTTTGGCGAGATGATCCGCAACGAGGGCCGCTTCAACGGCAAGCAGGTCCTCCCCAAGAGCGTGATCGACGACATCCGCCACGGTGGCGATCCGGCCAAGTTTGCCAAGGCCGGCTATACGACGCTGCCGGGCTGGTCGTACCGCGACATGTGGTGGATCTCGAACAACGCGCACCACACCTTCGAGGCGCGCGGCATCCACGGGCAGCGCATCTATATTGATCCGGTGGCCCAGATGACCATCGTGCGCTACGCCTCGCACCCGATTGCCGCCAACGCCGCCAACGATCCGGTCACGCACCGGGCGTATGCGGCGCTGGCCGAGTACTTCATGCAACACAAGTGACCCATACCGCTTACTAGGAGCGATTTCATGTCGAAGACTTATCAGCGCATCGTCCTGGCCTCCCGCCCGCAGGGGGCCGTGACGCCGGACAACTTCCGCCTGGAAACGGCGGATATCCCCGAACTGCAGGACGGCCAGGTGCTGGTGCGCAACCATTTCCTGTCGCTCGATCCGTACATGCGCGGCCGCATGAACGAGAGCAAGTCGTATGCGCAGCCGCAGCCGCTGGACGAGGTGATGATCGGCGGCACGGTGGGTGTGGTGGAAGCCTCCAAGAACCCGTCGTTTGGCGTGGGCGACAACGTGGTCGGCATGTTCGGCTGGCAGGAAGTGGGGGTGTCGGACGGGCGTGGCATCCAGAAGGTCGACACGCGCCACATTCCGCTGTCGGCGTACCTCGGCTCGGTCGGTATGCCGGGCGTGACGGCGTGGTACGGCCTGAACAAGATCATGCATCCGAAGCCCGGCCAGACCGTGGTGGTGAGTGCCGCCTCGGGCGCGGTGGGCAGCGTGGTTGGCCAGCTTGCCAAGCTCAAGGGCTGCCGCGCCGTGGGCTTTGCCGGCGGCAAGGACAAGTGCGACTACGTGGTCAACGAGTTGGGCTTTGACGCCTGCATCGACTACAAGGCCGCCAAGGACCCGAAAGAGCTGTACCAGATGCTCAAGGCCGCCACGCCGGACGGCATCGACTCGTACTTCGAGAACGTCGGCGGCGCGATCCTGGACGCGGTGCTGCTGCGCATGAACGCCTTCGGCCGCATCGCCATGTGCGGCATGATCGCCGGCTACGACGGCCAGCCGCTGCCGCTGCAGAACCCGCAGTTGATCCTGGTATCGCGCCTGACCATCGAGGGCTTCATCGTCTCCGAGCACATGGATGTGTGGCCGGACGCGCTGCGCGAGCTGGGCGGCTTCGTGGCCCAAGGCAAGCTGAAGTTCCGCGAGAGCGTGGCCGAAGGCCTGGCCAGCGCGCCGGAAGCCTTCATGGGCCTGCTCAAGGGCAAGAACTTCGGCAAGCAACTGGTGAAGCTGGTCTGACGTTGTAGCGTCAACCCGCGGACTGTCAATCGCTTGACAGTCCGCCGGGCGAGGGCCGTCACAGAATGGCCCCACCCACAACGACTGCGTGAAGGAGACACCATGAACGCACCCGACACCGCGCACGCCAAGCGGCCCGATGACATGGCCAGCAACCTCAGCCCCGAGGCCGCTGCCCGCTACCGCAACCTGCCGCGCCCGCCGCAGTTCGCCACCGTGGCCGAGGAGCGCCTGCACCGCAAGCAGCGCCTGGCGGCGGCGTTCCGGCTGTTCTCCAAGTTCGGCTTCGACGAAGGCGTGGCCGGGCACATCACCGCGCGCGATCCAGAGCACCAGGACAGCTTCTGGGTCAACCCGTTCGGCGTGCATTTCAGCCAGGTGACGGTGTCGAACCTGATCCGCTGCGACCACCACGGCAACGTGGTGGAGGGCGACTACCCCGTCAACGCAGCCGCCTTTGCCATTCACTCGCGCGTGCACCAGGCGCGGCCCGATGCGGTGGCGGCGGCGCATTCGCACAGCACCTACGGGCGCGCATGGTCGACGCTTGGCCGTAAGCTCGCTCCGCTCACGCAGGACGTCTGCGCCTTCTATGGCGACCACGCGCTGTACGACGATTTCGGCGGCGTGGTGGTCGAGCTGGATGAAGGCCAGCGCATTGCCGAGGCACTCGGCGACAACAAGGCCGCCATCCTGCAGAACCATGGCCTGCTGACGGTCGGCAAAACGGTCGACGAGGCGGCATGGTGGTTCATCACCATGGAGCGCTCGTGCCAGGTGCAGTTGCTGGCCGAAGCGGCCGCAGCACGTACCGGCCAAGCGCCGCGCACGATTTCCGATGCCGCGGCACGGCAGGCGTATTCCATCGTCGGCTCGGCGCAGGCGGGTTGGTTCCAGTTCCAGCCGCTGTACGCGCGTATCGTCAAAGAGCAACCCGATCTGCTGGACTGATCGGCTTTTCAATCACCCGGAGCGCCCATGACGGATTTGATCCTGCATCACTACGCCACCTCGCCGTTCTCGGAGAAGGTGCGCCTGATCCTCGGCTACAAGGATTTGCCGTGGAAGTCCGTCACGGTGCCCGTCATCTTGCCCAAGCCGGACGTCCTGCCGCTCACCGGCGGCTATCGGCGCACGCCGTTCCTGCAGATCGGTGCGGACATCTACTGCGATACCGCGCTGATCGCGCAGGTGCTGGAGTCGATCCATCCACTGCCCAAGCTGGTGCCGTCCGAGCACGCGGCAGCGGTATTCGCCATGGCGCAGTGGGCCGACACGACGCTGTTCTGGGCGACGGTCAGCTACGTGACGCAGCCGGCGGGGTTTCAGAGCCTGTTCGGCAGCCTGCCGGAAGCCTTCGTCAAAGCCTTCATCGAAGACCGCAAGGCCATGCGCGAGGGCGGTACCGGCATGCGTACGCCGCTGCCAGAGGCCACTACTACGCTGCATGTGTTCCTGGCCCAGCTTGAGCGCCAGCTCGCCACCGGCGAGCGCATCTTCCTGTTCGGCGACCAGCCGACGGTAGCCGATTTTTCCGTCTATCACTGCCTATGGTTCATTCGCCGCGCGACCGCCGTGGCGGGCATGCTCGACGCGCATCCGGACGTGGTGGCGTGGATGCACCGCGTGGCTGGCCTCGGCCACTCGCAGGCGCAGCCGATGGAGCCGGCCGAGGCGATCGATATCGCCCGCGCCGCCACGCCGCGCGCGCTGACCGAGCAGGATGCCCCTTTCGATATGCGCTATGGCCTGGAGAAAGGCACGCGCGTCACCGTGGCCGCAGTTGACTATGCCGTCGATCCGATCGAGGGCGAGCTGGTCGTCTCCACGCGCGACACCGTGGGCGTGCTGCGCGAGGATGCGCGCGTTGGCCAGGTGGTGGTGCATTTTCCGCGCGTGGGTTACGCCGTGCGCAAGGTCGAAGCGGCAGGCTGACACGGCGCTGCCATTTCGATCGCATTTCATGACAACAACACGAGAGAGACACGTATGAAGCAATTCGCAGGCGGCGTGGCCGTCATCACGGGTGGTGCGTCGGGTTTCGGCAAGGAGTTCGCCAAGATCGGCGCCGGGTTGGGCATGAAGCTGGTGCTGGCCGATATCCAGCAGGACGCGCTGGATGCCGCTGTGGCCGAGTTCAAGGCGCAGGGCGTGGAAGTGATCGGCCTGCGTGTCGACGTGTCGAAGGTGGAAGAGGTGCAGGCGCTGGCCGATGCCGCCATCAAGACGTTCGGCAAGGTCAACCTGCTGTTCAACAATGCGGGCGTCGGCTCCGGCGGCCTGGTGTGGGAGAACACCGAGCGCGACTGGGACTGGGTGCTGGGCGTGAACCTGCACGGCGTGATCCACGGCGTGCGCATCTTCACCCCGCTGATGCTGGCCGAGGCCAAGAAAGACCCGTCGTACGAAGGGCATATCGTCAACACCGCGTCGATGGCAGGGCTGCTGAACGCGCCGGCCATGGGCATCTACAACGTCTCCAAGCACGCCGTGGTGGCGCTCACGGAATCGCTCTACCAGGACCTGAGCCTGGTGACCGAGCAGATCCATTGCTCGGTGCTGTGCCCGTACTTTGTGCCGACCGGCATCACGAAATCACACCGCAACCGCCCCGAGGATCTCGCCAATACCGCGCCGCCCACCAAGTCGCAGCTCGTGGCGCAGGCCATGTCCGACAAGGCCGTCAGCTCAGGCAAGGTGACCGCCGAGCAGGTCGGCCAGATGACGTTCGATGCGATCCGCGACGCCGGTTTCTATATCTACTCGCACCCGCATGCGCTGGCGCCGGTGCAGCACCGCTTTGAAGACATCGTCTCGCAGCGCAACCCGTCCGACCCCTTCGAGGGCAAGCCGGACGTGCGCGCGCGCCTTGTCGAAGCGCTGCGCGACTAAGCCAACGCCTGACTCCGGAGCCGCCATGACTACCGCTACCGCCGCCGCAGTTCCCATTGCGGAATCGCAATTTGCCGACCTGCCCAACGGCACGCGGCTGCACTACGCCAGCGCAGGACGGCGCGGCGCGCCGCTGATGCTGTTCGTCCATGGCTTCCCGGAGTTCTGGTACGAATGGGAGGCGCAGCTCGCGGCCTTCGGCGACACGCACTATGCCGTGGCGCCGGACATGCGTGGCTTCAACCTGTCGAGCAAGCCGGCGGCGGTGGAGGCCTATCGTCCCAAGCTGCTGGTGCAGGACTTGGTGCAGTTCATCGCCGCGCTCGGCTACGAGCGCGGCGTCGTGGTGGCGCACGACTGGGGCGGCGCGATCTGCTGGAATCTCGCCATCCAGCATCCGGAGCTGGTCGAGCGGCTGGTGATCGTCAACTCGCCGCATCCGTGGGTGCTGGCCAATGCGCTGCTGAGCGATCCGGCGCAGCAGGCCGCATCGGCCTACATGAACTGGCTGCGCAAGCCGGGTTCGGAAGCGGCGCTGGCCGCCAACGAGTTCGAGAAGCTGGAGGGCTTCTTCCACGGCATGGGCCAACCCGTGGCCGAGTGGTTCACGCCGGAGGTGCGCGCGCGCTACCACGCGGCCTGGAGCCAGCCGGGCGAGGGCGGCTCGCACGGCCTCACGGGCGGGGTGAACTACTATCGCGCCTCGCCGCTGCATCCGCCCGAGGAGGGCTCGGCAGCGCTGCGCATCGACCAGATGCCGCCTGAGGCCTTCGTCATCAAGGTGCCCACGCTCGTCATCTGGGGCGAGAAGGACATGGCGCTACCGAAGGGGCTGCTCGACGGGCTGGATCGCTTCATTCCCGATATGCGGCTCGAGCGCATTCCCGAGGGCACGCATTGGGTGGTGCACGAACAGCCGGAGCGGATCACCGCGTTGATTCGGCCGTTTGTTGAGGCACGCTGATTATTAAAGAGCGTTGCCCAATCGAACATTGTGTGATGCATGCACCATTTTGGGAGCATTCCGATAGGGTGGGTGCGCGTGGGTGCCTAGGATCGGCCGCGGCTGAATTTCAAGCCGTCTCTGATCCAAGGCAATATGACAAGAAAGATTGCACTCCGTCCCGTTACACTTGCCGCTTCGCTGCTCCTGAGCGGCCAGGCCTTCGCCGTCGGCGAAGGCACAATCAATAGCGGCGCTGGCTCCATCGCCAAAGATGGCGCCAAAACCACGGTGACCCAGTCCAGCGACAAGATGATCGTCGACTGGAACAACATGGATGTGTTGAAACAGGAAACGCTGAACTTCAACCAGAAGAACAGCAATGCCTCCGTGCTCAACCGCATCCATTCTGCCGATCCGACGCAGATCCTGGGCGCGCTGAACGCCAACGGCAACGTGTTCATCGTCAACCCGAACGGCGTGCTGATCGGCAACGGCGCCACCATCAACGTCGGCAACCTGGTTGCGTCGTCGCTGGACATTGCCGACGATGACTTCAAGGCCGGCAAGCTCAACTTCAAGGGCGAAGGCAAGGGCCGCGTGGTCAACGAAGGCCAGATCACCGCCAAGGGCTCGGTTGCCCTGTTGGGTGGCGCCGAGGTGACCAACGACGGCACCATCAAGACCTTGGGCCTGGGCGATGTCGTGTTGGCATCCGCCAGCGACGTGACCCTCGCATTCAGCGACTCGGGCCTGAACGTCAAACTGAACAAGGACAGCCTGAACGCGCTGGTCAAGAACGGCGGCGTGATCGCCACGGCTGACGGCAGCGTGAAGCTCACCGCCTGGGCGATCGATGCGCTCACGCGCAGCGTGATCAACAACACGGGCACGATCGAAGCGACCGCGATGAGCCTCGGTGTGGACGGCACGATCTCGCTGGAAAGCGTTGGCAGCGGCACCGTAGATATCGGCGGCACGCTCACGGCTAAGCGTGACAACACCTCGCGGCCCACCCCCGGGTACTTTGGTGGCGCAGGGCTGGCCAGCATCAAGGCAAAAGGTGACGCTGTTCACGTGCATGACGATGCATCGCTGCGGGCGACCGGTTCTTACCTCAGCAACGAGATTGCCCTGAACGCCAAGGCACACAACGGTTACGTGAAGCTCGACAAGGCAACGCTGAGTGCCGACAACGTCAACATCACGGCAGACAACGTCCTGACGGGCGAGGGTGACCATCGCCCGACCTTCGAGGCCCAATACGCCTTGCGTGGTATGCAGGTTGCCGTCAACGCGCAATCGGCTGACCAGAGCTTCAGCGTCGGCGATGCCAAATACGACGTCGACGGCCTGACGGCGGGGCGCGGCGTGATCAACGAGGGGTTCGTTCGTTCGGCAAGCACTAGCGCGAAGCTGTACGTTGGCACCCAGCGTGGCGATATTGCCATCAACAATGGCAACTTCAACTACGGCGACCTCGCGTTGGCCAGCGACAGCGGCAACATCCTGCTGAATACGAAGGTGACTGCCGGCTCACTCCAAGCGAGGACGGGGGGCGGCATCGAGCAGGCCGTGGGTGCCGACATCAACGCGACGCGGCAGGTTACGCTGGCGGCCGGCGAGAACATCGCGCTGCGAGGCGGCGTGACAGCATCGAACGTCGATCTGCATGGCAAGAACATCCGAGTCAGTGCAAACATTGATGCCAACACGCTGGGTCTTGCCGCTGACTCCGTCACGCAGGGCAGCCATTCGCGCATCACGGCAGAGCGACTCGAACAACGGCGAGGCGACCTTGACCTTTCGCAAGGCACCAACCAGATCGGCAGCATGACGCTGCAAGGCCGTTCTGCAAACATCAAGACGGCGGGCGATACGTCGCTCGAACATGCTCGGCTTTCGGGCGATCTGACGCTCGCCAGCAGCCGGGATCTGACGGTTCACCAAGCCGGCGTTGAAGGCGACGCTTCGCTGAAGGCGCAAGGCGACGTCAGCGTCGGTTGGTTGGGCGCGAACGGCAACATCGACATCCAAGGCCAGAATGTCAAGAACAAGTCGACAGGCCAAAGCAGTGGGTGGGGATTTGGCGGGTCCGACAGCAATGTGTCGAGCCGCGGAGATGTCAGCATCACGGCCAAAAACGACATCGACCTGGGCACGGTTTCCGGCGCCAACGCGACGCTGGCCGGCGGTGGCAAGGTGACGTTGCAGAATCTGCATGTGGGGCGTGATGCCAGCATCAGCGCAGGCGAGCAAGGCATCCTGTTGAAGACCGATGTGGAAACTGGCCGCGACCTGACGCTGAAGACCGTTGGCGATATCACCAAGGGCACGAACGGGCGCTTCAACGTTGGCGGCGATTTGACATACGACGTGTCGGATGTCAGCAAGGTCACGTATGAAAACGGTCAGGCTGTCAAGCCGCAGGTGCGTGGCAAGATCATCGACCCGCGCAAGCAGGACGATGGCTCGAAGGACAATCCGGATGCCGGCACGCAGCCGAATCCGGAAGACCTGATGAAGAACGCTCACCAGGCATTCGAGGCCGCCATGGCGGAAGCCCAGCGCGCCTACGAAAAGGCGAAGACAGATGCGCAACAGACGCTGATGGATGCGCTGCGTAACGCGGGCGACAACCAGACGGCGTTCTATGACGCGTATCGCCGCTTCGGGGAGACTCTCCAGCAGGCCGAGCGCGCCCGCATCGACGCCTTCCAGCAAGCCCGCCAGGCGTTGCAGGATGCGCTTGCGCAGTTCTGGCAGTCTCAACAGCAGCAACCGCAGTTCAGGCAGGCTGAGCAATTCTCGTATCGCCCCTTCGCATAACGGCCTAGGGTAAAAGCAGCCCCCGCACACCTTGCCGTGAGCGGGGGTTTTTTTCATGGTGAGGCGTGTTATCCGGCAGCGTCGGCGCATTTGAGACCGTTCCGATGGGATACCGCCGCCCGAGGCCATATTGTCAGCCCCTGGCTGCTTTCGCGTTTCTCACCTTTGTCCTTACCTTTCCGTCTGGGGCAGCGTTTTCATCGTGCTCCCACCGGCGGCATTCCGTCATGCATCACTCTTCCAAATGGCTGGCATCGTGGATGCTGGCCTCCGGCATGGCCGGCCTGTCTTCTGCGGCGCGTGCGCAAGCGGCTCCGCTCATGCCGCCTCGTGATTTGCCTTCCAGTGGATCGCTCCTGCGGAACAACCCAGGTTTGAATGCCCCAGAGGCGCCCCAAGCCAGTGATGATGCCGCCGCCAAGACACCGGTGCCGGCGCTCACCGGCCCCGAGGCGGCCCAGGGAGCATCCTTTCATGTCAGCCGCATCGAGGTGCAGGACCTGCCGGATGGCGCCCAGGCCGGCGTTGCGAACATCACCGCCACCTACAAGGATCAGCAACTGACGCTGGGGCAACTGCGCGACATTGCCGCGCAAGTCACGCAGGTGCTCGTCGAGCACGGCGAGACCCTGAGTTACGCGTCGATCCCGCCGCAAAAGATTCAAGACGGTATCGTCAAGCTGCGCATCGTCAAAGGGCGTCTGGAGTCCTTGACGCTGGGCCAAAACAAGTCGCTGGTCTCCGACAAGGTCTTGCGTGCCTATCTGCGCCGGGCCGAGCAGCACACAGGCAATCTGCCCGCGCTGCAAGACCAGTTGCTGCTGCTGTCCGATTTGCCCGGCGTGGGCGGGGTGTCGCCGCTGTTGGCGGCCGGGCAGACTGCCGGCGGCACCGCCATGACCATTGAGACGGAAGCCGCGCCACGCGCCGACGTGATCGCACTGGCCGACAATGCCGGCTCGGCAACCACCGGCCGCAACCGCATCGGCGCGCAGGTGAGCGTCAACAGCCCGCTTGGGCTGGGCGACCGATTCCAGGCCATCGCCTATGCCGCGCCAGACGTGCTCCAGTTCAATCACGACGGCGATCGCGGCCGCACTACGATCGGCCGCGTCTCGTATGATTTGCCGGTCAATGCGTCAGGCACGCGCGTCGGCGCGGCCGTATCGCGGGTGGACTACACACTGGGCGGGCGCTACCGCGACATGGGGCTCGGTCACGCCAACGTGTTCAGCCTGTACGCGAACCAGCCGCTGGTCCGCACGCGCACGCGCAGTCTGAACCTCGGCGCCACGCTCGATCAGAAGGAAATGCGCGACACCTTCGTCGGCGACCGCAACAAGCGGTCAGCCCAGGTGCTTGGTGTGCAGATCTCGGGCGACTTGCGTAGTGCGTTGGGTAGCATGCCCACCGTCGTGCAATATCAGGCGGGGGCAAGCTATGGCCGCTTGCACAACCCCGACCGGTTCTATGGCGCGCGCACCAACGGCCGCTTCCTGAAAACCACGCAGAGCGTGAAGGTGCTGCAAGGTGTCCGGCCCGGCGTGTATGTGGATCTGTCCGCCAACGCCCAGCAGACCAGCCGCAACCTGGATGGCGCCGAGAAGATGGTCCTGGGCGGTCCGAACGCCGTGCGCGCCTACAGCAACGACATGGTGAGCGCGGACAGCGGCCTGGTCGCCTCCGCCACGCTCAACGTGGCCGTGCCTCAGGTGAAAGGCCTGACGCTGCAGGCGTTCTACGACGTGGCCCAAGCCAAGGTGCAGAAGTTCAACAACCGCTCCACACACGTGGAGATGAG
This sequence comes from uncultured Ralstonia sp., assembly GCA_913056305.1. Classification (GTDB taxonomy): domain Bacteria; phylum Pseudomonadota; class Gammaproteobacteria; order Burkholderiales; family Burkholderiaceae; genus Ralstonia. The sequence goes on along the minus strand of CAJXMR010000046.1, from coordinate 12,030 downwards.
CGGCTACGGCGTCGGCGCCAGCTACACCGTCAACAAGCGCGCCGTCATCAACGTCAGCGTCGCGCGGCCGAACGGGCATACCAACCTCGGCCAGCGACCCAGCGGACAGGTCTGGGTCAGCGCGGCCATCCGCTTCTGAGTTACATCGTTTCGGCCAGCATGCGGCGGTAGTCCTCCGCCGTGGCCACACGCGGGTTGGTCTTGTGGCAATGGTCGAGCAGGGCGCCCTCCACCACGTGCTCCAGCACGTCCTCGGTGACGCCCATCTGGCGCAGGCCGGTAGGCAACCCGAGCCGCGCCGTCAGGTCATGCACGGCCTGGGCGAGGTCCGCGTCGGCCGGCAGATTCATCACGCGGCGCATGCGCGCATAGCGGTTGTCCCGCACCACCGATTCCGCCGTCGCATTGAAGCGCAGCACCGCCGGCAGCACCACCGCGTTGAGCGTGCCATGGTGCAGCCCCGTCTTGCCGCCCACCTTCACGCCGCCCAGCGGGTGCGACAGCGAATGCACGCAGCCCAGCCCCTTCTGGAACGCCATCGCGCCCTGCATGGAGGCGCTCATCATGTTTAGCCGCGCATCGCGGTCGGAGCCATCATGCGTGGCGCGCTCGATGTTGGCCCAGGCGCGCTCCAGCCCGTCCAGCGCGATGCCATCGGCGGGCGGGTTGAAGGCGGGGGCGAGGAAAGTCTCGATGCAGTGCGCGATGGCATCCATGCCGGTGGCGGCCGTCAGCATCGGAGGCAGGCCCAGCGTCAGTTCGGCATCGCAGATGGCCGACTTGGGTAGCAGGTGCCATGAGTGGAAGCCGAGCTTGCGGCCGTCCTCCAGGATGATGATGGCGCCGCGCGCAACCTCGCTGCCGGTGCCGGCGGTGGTCGGGATGGCAATCAGCGGCGCCGCCGCCTCGGTGATCTTTGCGCTGCCACCCTCAATGGTGGCGTAGGTGGTGAGCGATTCCGGATGCGTTGCCGCGATGGCGATGCCCTTGGCCAGGTCGATCGATGAACCGCCGCCGATGGCGATCAACCCGTCGCAGCCGGCGTCCTTGTACTGCGCCGCAGCCTTCAGCACCATCGCCTCGGTCGGGTTGGAGGGCGTCTCGTCGAACACGGTGACGGGCAGACCGCCGGTGGCATCGATGGCGCGCTGGGCCAGGCCCGCTGCCGCCACGCCTTTGTCGGTCACGACCATCGGCCGGCGGATGCCGACGCGCGCGCACTCGCTCTTGAGTTCGTTGAGGGTGCCGAAGCCGAGGTGGACGTGGGTGAGATAGAAGATGAGGGCCATGCGCTGTCTCCGAGGTCAGTCCGTCTTGTCTTGCGGACGTGGTTCAATGGATACTCCGATGATAGCCAAATTAGAACGATCGTTCAGTTCTCGTCTTCCATGCCGTCTCTCGACCCGCACGTCGCCCAGTTGCTCGACCTGGTGGCGCGTGCCAAGCGCCCGCCGCTGAACCAGCTCGATCCGGCCGACGCCAAGATCGCCTACGAAAAAAGCAGCCCCATCGTCGACATCCCGACCATTCCGCTTGCGGCCGTGCATGACCTGGCCGTCACCGCGCGTGATGGCTACGCCATCCCCATTCGCACCTACGCCGCGCGCGAAGCAAGCTGGGCCGATCCGCTGCCGCTGCTGGTGTACTTCCACGGCGGCGGGTTTACGGTCGGTAGCATCAAGACGCACGATGCGCTGTGCCGCTCGCTGGCCGCCAAATCCGGGGCGATGGTGCTGTCGGTCGACTACCGGCTTGGGCCCGACTGGAAATTCCCGACCGCTGCAGACGACGCCTTCGACGTGCTGCAGTGGGTCTTCGACGAGGCCGCGACGATCGGTGCTGATCCCACGCGCATCGCCTTTGGCGGCGACAGCGCGGGCGGCACGCTGGCCGCCATCTGCACCATCGAGGCGCGCAATCGTGGCCTGGCGCCGGTTCTGCAACTGCTGGTCTATCCCGGCACCACGGCGCGCGAGACCACGCCGTCGCACCGCGAGTTCGCTGAGGGCTACCTGCTTACGCACGAGATGATCGGCTGGTTCTTCGCCCAATACCTGCGCACCGACGCCGACCGTGACGACTGGCGTTTCGCTCCGCTCGACGCTGGCGGGCAGGGCGCCGACGTGCACGGCGTGTGCCCCGCGTGGATCGCCGTGGCCGGTTTCGACCCGATCCGCGACGCCGGCATCGGCTATGCCGACAAGCTGCGTGCCGCCGGCGTGCCGGTCGAGCTGAAGCGGTATGACGGCATGATCCACGACTTCTTCAAGATCGGCCGCTTCGTGCCGGCCGTTGAGCACGCCCACCAGGAAGCCGCCGATGCGCTGCGCCGAGCGTTCGGCACCGAGACGGAGTAGACAGACGCATGGCCATCGAGGATTTCCATCACTGCACGCCGCTGCGCGTGCGCTGGGCCGAAGTCGATGCACAGGGCATCGTCTTCAACGGCCATTACCTGCTGTATGCCGACGTGTGCATCACGGAGTACTGGCGCGCGATCGGCGTGCGCTACCCGACCGACGTGGTGGACACCTTCGGCGTCGATTTCTACGTGGTCAAGTCCACGCTGGAATACCATGCGTCCGCGCGCTTTGACGACGAGCTGGACCTGCGCTGCCGCGTGGCGCGCCTGGGCCGCTCGAGCATGCGCTTCATCATCGAGATGTATCGCGCGGACGAGCACCTCGTCACCGGCGAGGTCATCTACGTGTGCGCCCGTCCAGCCACACACATGGCCACGCAGACGTCCGCGCCCGTGCCCGACACGTTGCGCGAGCGCATCCTCAATTTTGAAATCCTGAAGCCTGAAACATGACTGCCCCCGAATCCGTCCGCCTGCTCGCCGGTGTTGAAGTCGACCGCTGGGACGCCGTGCGCGAAGAAGCCCGTGCCATCCGCTACGACGTGTTTGTCATTGAGCAAGGTGTGCCCGTTGAACTCGAATGGGATGAATGGGACGACCAGTGCTGGCACGCGCTGGCGCGCGACACCGCCGGCCGCGCCGTGGCCACCGGCCGCCTGCTGCCCGACGGCCATATCGGCCGCATGGCGGTGCGCCAGGAGGCGCGTGGCACGGGCGTCGGTGCGCGCGTGCTGGACGCGTTGATCGACAAGGCCCGTGAACTGGGTTACCCCGAGCTGGTGCTCAACTCGCAAACCCACGCGATGCCGTTCTATGCGCGGGCCGGCTTCACGCCGGAAGGCGACGAGTACGAAGAGGCCGGCATCCCGCACCGGACCATGCGCCGCGTGCTGTAACCCAGAACTACACGTTGATCGCGCCGGCGGCCCGCACAATGGCCGTGATGGCTGCCTGCGCCGCCGGCGACGAGGTCCTGCCGCGCAAACGCACGATGCCCGTGCTGGACGGTGGCGACAGCCAGCCCTGCACGACCAGCCGGATGAGTGTTCCCGATTCCAGCTCCTCCGACACCGCCGCGTCCGTTGCGCCAAGGACGGTATCGGTGGTGAGCGCGATCGTCTTGAGCACGCTGTAGTTGTCGCACTCGAGTGCAATGGCGGCTTCCTGGCCCTCCGGCAGACCCAGCAGGGCGGCCAGCTCCACCTTCGACGGGCTCAGCAGCTTCGGCACCGCGAGGCCATAGGTCCAGACCTCCCGCAGCGTATGTTCGCGCCCGGCCAGCGGGTGGCCGGCCCGCACATAGAGGTTGGGCGGCTGGCCGCCGATCAGCTGGATGTCCAGCGCGGCGTCTTTCGGCATGTCGCGCACGTCGGCGGCAAAGAACTCGATGCTCTCGGTGCGCAGGCTTTCCAGCAGCTGCACCCAGTTGCCGACCTCCATGCGCAGTGCTACCTGCGGGTGCTGGCGCCGTAGCTCGCGCAGCGCTTGCGGCATCAGGGTGGCGGTCAGCAGGGGGCCCACGCCGAAGGCCGTGTCGCCCAACTGGCTGTCGCGGTACAGATCGACGTCACGCTGCAGGCAGCGCGCCTCGAACAGCAGTTTGCGCGCCCGCTCGATGACGAATTCGCCAGCGGGCGTGGGGCGCACGTCGCCGGTTTCGCGGTCGAACAGGCGTACGCCCAGGTCGTCCTCGATGGCCTGGATGCTGCGGCTGAAGGCGGGCTGGCTCAGGTGCACCTGCTCGGCGGCGCGGGCGAAGTGCAGGGTGTCGGCCAGGGCAACGACGTGACTCAGGCGGCGCAGATCCATGGCGTTGCGTCCGGTGCATTGAATGAATACCCATTATGCATTGGACGCATTGAAATGCCACTCCTAGGATCGTCTCCATAACAAAGCGAGAGGAGACGCCCCGCAATGAGTTCGCAACTGCAATACCTGTTGATTAGCGCCTGCATCCTGGGCTTGGGCGCCATGGAGTTCATCACCCGGCGCTACCAGGCCACCGTGCGTGGCAATGCCACAGCCAACGACACCTGGCTGGAAGTGCTGATGTTCGTCAGCCTGATTGCCATCACCCAGCCGATCGCGCTGCTGGGCAGCAACGCCCTGTGCAACTGGCTGATCCCCGCGCAGCACAACGCGTGGTCCCACTTGCCCTGGTGGGCCATGGCCGGCCTGCTGCTGGTGGGCGACGACCTCACGCAGTACCTCTGGCACCGCGCTTCGCATTCGCCGCTGCTGTGGCCGCTGCACCGCGCGCACCACAGCGCGTCGTACATGAGCGTGCGCATCACCTACCGCAACAACTTCTTTTATTACCTGATGATGCCGGGCCTGTGGATCGGCGGTGTGGCGGTGTACCTGGGCTTCGGCGAGGTCTACGCGGTGTATCTGGTGGTCAAGCTGGCCGTCATCCTGGGTGCGCACTGCGCCTGGGCGTGGGATGCGCCGCTGTACCGCATCCGCGCGCTGCGTCCGCTCATGTGGGTGCTGGAGCGCACCATCTCCACGCCGGCCACGCACTGGGCCCACCACGCGCTGACCAACGAAGACGGCATCGGCCACTACAAGGGCAATTTCGGCAACCTGCTGTTCTTCTGGGATGTGCTGTTCGGTACCGCCCATATCACGCGCAAATACCCGGCCAAGATCGGCCTGCAGGACGACATCCTGTTCGGGCCCGAGCGCTGGACCGCGCAGATGTTCTATCCGCTGGTGCACTCCAGGCGCGAGCATTCCGCGCTGCGCCCGGGCGGTGCCGCCATGACCGAGGCGGACGAGCTGGCCGCCGCCAAGCAGGAGGCCGCATGAACGACCGCGCCTCTGTCCAGGCGATGCTCGACGCGCGCCTGACCGACGTATTCGCCGCACAGCAGCGCGCGCATCTGCAGGACATGCTGCCCAGCGCCGACCAGCGCCAGCAGCACCTGCGCCTGTTGCAACGCCAGTTGCTGCGCTACCAGGACGTGCTGGCCGACGCCATCTCGGCCGATTTCGGCGGCCGCGCCGTGGCCGAGACCCAGATGCTCGACGTGCTGCCCACCGCGCTGGCGATCCGCCATGCGCGCAAGCACCTGGCCCGCTGGATGCGCCCGAGCCGACGCCGGCCCGAACTGCTGTTCGCCACCAACAGCCTGCGCGTGACCTACCAGCCCAAGGGCGTGGTGGGCGTGATCGCCACGTGGAACTTCCCGGTCTACCTGTCGATCGGGCCGCTGGCCACGGCGCTGGCCGCCGGCAACCGCGTCATGATCAAGATGCCGGAGACCACGCCGCGCACCAATGCCACGCTGCGGCAGATGCTTGGCGAGGTCTTTGCCGACGACCACGTCGCGCTGTTTGGTGAGGAGCAGGAAGACCCGAATGCCTTCACCGCGCTGCCGTTCAACCACATCGTCTTTACCGGCTCGCCACGCGTGGGCAGCCTGGTGATGGAGCAGGCCGCGCGCAACCTGACGCCGGTCACGCTGGAGCTGGGCGGCAAATCGCCGGCCATCGTGCTGCGCGACTACTCCGTGCAGGAGGCCGCGCGACGCATCGCGCACGGCAAGGCCACCAACGGCGGGCAGATCTGCGTGGCGCCGGACTATGCGCTGGTGCCGCGCGAGCACATCGGCGCCTTCGTCGAGGCGGTCCAGCAGACCTTCTCTGGGCTGTATGGCATGCACGTGCAGGACAACGCCGACTACACCGCCGTCTCCACCGACCGCCACGCCGCGCGCATCCGCAGCCTGCTCGACGACGCCCGCGAGAAGGGCGCCACCGTCGTCTCCTGCGGGGACAGTGACCGTAGCCGCCGGATGGCACTGCAGATTGTCACGGGTTGCACGCCGGACATGCAGTTGATGCAGCAGGAGATCTTCGGCCCCGTGCTGCCGGTGGTGGCCTATGACACGCTGGATGACGCGATCGAAATCGTGCGCAGCCGGCCACGTCCGCTCGCGCTGTACTGCTTCAGCCACGATGCCGCCGCACGCGAGACGTTGCTGACCCGCACGCATTCCGGCGGGGTGACGATCAACGACTGGGGCTGGCATGCCGCCAACCACGACGCGCCGTTCGGCGGCACCGGGCAATCGGGCATCGGCAACTGGCACGGCGAGGAGGGCTTCCGCGAGCTGTCGCACGCGCGCACGGTCTTCAAGCGGCACCGCTTTTTCCCGATTGACCTGTTCTATCCGCCCTATGGCCGGCGCCTGCAGGCATGGGCGCTGAAGTTCAATCTCGGCACTGGCGATGCTTCGGTGCGTCGGCCATTCTAGATAGCATCGCGACCTTTTCGAGACCCGGACATGGCTTCCTCGACTTCCCGCACGGTGCTGATCACCGGCGCCGCCGGCAACCTTGGGCGCGCCGTCGCCCAGGCGTTTGCCGCCCAGGGTGACAGGCTGATCCTGCTGGACCTCCAGCAAGACCGGCTGGCCACCGCGTTTGGCGCGTCGAACGACCAGCAGCAACTGGTGGCGGTCAACCTGCTCGACCGCGCCGCCACCGAGGCTGCGGTGGCGGATGCCCAGGCGCGCTTCGGCCCGGTGAAGGCGCTGTGCCACCTGGCCGGCGGCTTCCGCATGGGCGAGCCGCTGCATGAAACATCCGATGCCACCTGGGATTTCCTGCTGGACCTCAATGCCCGCTCGCTGATCCATATCGCCAGCGCGGTCGTGCCACAGATGCTGGCCAGCGGCGGCGGCAAGATCATCACCATCGGCGCGAACTCGGCGGGCAAGGGACTGGCGCACATGGGGCCATACATTGCTGCCAAGAGCAGCGTGATCCGCTTGACGGAGGCCATGTCGGCGGAACTGCGCGAGCGCGGCATCAACGTCAATTGCGTGCTGCCGAGCATCATCGATACGCCCGAGAACCGCGCAGCCATGCCGAATGCCGATCCGGAAAAATGGGTCAAGCCGCAGGACCTGGCGAGTGTGATCGCCTTCCTGGCCTCCGACGCGGCGCGCGCCGTGCATGGCGCGTCCTTGCCGGTGGTCGGGCTGAGTTGAGCCGAGGGGAAAGGTCGGGCCGTGTTAGGGCAGATCAGGGCAGATCGGCCTGGGTGACCGTGTCGAGCACGCCCAGGTAGCGCGTCTCGCCGATCTGGCCTTGCGCGTCGAAGCGGCGCTCGGTCACGTCAAAGCAGCCGTCGTGGCGGATGCGCACGATGGTGCTGGCGCGCGTGCCATAGCGCGGCGAGCGGATGAAGGCCGCCGACAGCAGCTTCTCCCACTCCGGCGCCACGCCTGTGGCGGGCAGGGCGCCCGTCGGTGCTTCGCGCGTTTCGGCCAACAGATTCAAGTAACGCGCCACATCGAGTGCATTGCCATGCCGGCCAGTGTCTGCCGCCAGCGCCTCGGCAAAGGCAGCCATGCGATGCCGCACCTTGAACCACGGCGTATCGAGCAGCGCGTTGGACAGGCCATACACGCCGGGTGACAGCTTGCGCGGCGCGTCGGCACGGTTGCTGGTCCACCAGAGTTCGTCGCGCGTGGCGGTCAGCAGGTTGTAGCCGTTGTAGGCGCCGTTGCGGGCGGTAAGGCTGTCAAGGTACGTGGGAATCGATGCCTCTTCAGCGGCCAGGAAATTGGCGACCAGCTCGCCGCGCGAGCGCGCATCGGGGCGGCGTTCGGACGGCGCGCGGTAATTGGTGAGCGCGGCAAAGCGCCCGTCTCGCGTCATGCCCATCCACGTGCCCGCGTGGCCGACCACTTGGGCCAGGTCTCGCCCGGCCAGCACGTGGGGCGCGTCGCTCCACCACGCCAGCGGCGCGGCGGGGCGGTCATAGAATTCGTCCCGGTTGGCGGCCACCACCAGCGCATACGCGGGGTGGGCATGCCAGGCCGTGAGAATCAGGCACATAAGCACTTCCTTTGAAAATGCCGGGCGACACGTCGATGTGACGATCTGTGTCGCGCGGGCTTCGGCCAAGCATAGCAGCCTGCCGAACTTTTGCGATGACGATTGCGCAGCCGCCCTGCCTAGTTGCTTTCGAGATCGACGAAAAGCTCGGCGTGGCGCTCGCCCGCCGCGAATTCGCGCGGGCCGCCGGTCTCCCATAGCCCTGCGAGCGTGGCGGCAAAGGCGGGCGGGATATCGTGATAGCACTCCATCCACGTCGCCATGCCGTCGTGCACTTCGGGGCGGCGCATCAGCGTGCCGGACACGCCGGTCGCTTCTTCCACCGTGTCGAGCCAGCGCTGCCAGCGCGGCAGGGCGGCGCCAGCGTCGCGCTCGGCGATGCGGAAATAGACGAACAGGTGGTCGGCCATGGCAGCCTCGCAGGTGGTGTGTGGGGGATCAGGCGCCAGATCAGGCGCTTTCGGCGACGGGAATCGCGTAGGGCAGCGTCTGCAGGGTCAGCAGCGGGCCGTCGGCCGTGGCAAGGTGGATGGTGGTGTCCACGGCGTCGAGCTTGAGTTCGACCAGCAGGTCGGTGCCACCGCCCGGCGCCATCGCTGCATTGACGACCATGCCGCACGGCTGGTTCGGATCGGCCGCGCTGAAAACCTCGGCGCCAGCGGAGGTGGGCGCACCCACGTGCGCGCGGTACATGCGCCGCTTGAGCGTGCCACGATACTGGCTGCGCGCCACCACTTCCTGGCCCGGGTAGCAGCCCTTGCGGAAATCCACGCCGCCCACCAGTTCCAGGTTCACCATCTGCGGGACGAACTGTTCTTGCGTCGGCAGGGTGATCGACGGCACGCCCGCCTGCAGGGCGAGCCAGTCCCACACCTCGGTGCCGACCAGCGACAGGCGCGCGGCCAGCGTCTTCCAGGCTTGCTGGAAGTGATCGGTATGGACCATCCATTGATAGCGCGGGCGGCCGTCGGCATCCGGCAGACGGATCACCGCGCCGACCTGCTGGCCGACCGTGACCGGCTGCTGCGCCACCGCGTAGACCGCATCGGATTCCGGCAGGACGGCACCGGCCTCGCGCAGCGCGTCGGCCGCATCGGGGCCTGCCACGCAAATGGCGACAAACTCGTCCATCGGCCGCAGCTTGGCCTTGGCGCGCAGCACGAACATCGACAGGCGCTTGGTGATCGCCGGGGCGATCAGCTTGTCGGTCTGCAGCACGACGGTATCGGCCTGGCGCCACATCAGCAGCGTGGCCAGCAGGCGGCCCTTGGCCGAGCAGTAACCGGCCAGCCGCGCCTGGTTTGGCCCCAAGCCGGTCACGGCGTTGGTCAGCTGGTTGTGCAGGAATTCCGCCGCATCGGCGCCTTCGACGGCGATGCGGGCAACATTGGTCGGCGGGCACAGCACGCTGCCGTGCGTGGCGGCGTCAAACTGCACGTCGAGCAGCGGAAAACTCAGCGTATCGACGAAATCCTGGAAAACATCATTCATGGTGTGCAGGTGGCCGGAGATTGACCCGGTATTATATGAGGCTGTCTGAAGCGCATCTTGAGCGCTTCCAATCCATTTCAAGAGTACGGATAAGACTCATTGTCGAGGACATGGGCCGGTTCCGTACAGCAGATTACAGAACACGATGATCTCGTTTTTCAAGCGCTTGCTGTTGCTGGTGATCCTGATCGGTCTGGCGGCGGCGGGTGGCGTGGTGTGGTGGGCCCAGCAACCGGTGAGCCTATCCGCCTCGCCGCTGGAAGTGGTGATCAAGCCCAATTCGAGCGTGACGTCGGTTGCGCGGCAATTGGGGACCGGCGGGGTGGGCGTGCAGCCGCAGCTGTTCTCGCTGGTGGCGCGCGCCATGGGCAACGCCAAGAACCTCAAGGCCGGCGGCTACGCGTTCGAGACCGGTGCGACGCCGCTGTCGATTCTCGACAAGATGGCGCGCGGCGAGGTCACGCATTACGTCGTCACCGTCATCGAGGGCTGGAGCATGCGTCAGATGCGCGCTGCGGTCGATGCGGAACCGGCGCTCAGGCACGAGACCGCCGGGCTGTCCGATGCCGACCTGATGCGCAAGATTGGTGCCCAGGAGGCCAACCCGGAAGGCATGTTCTTCCCCGACACCTACCTGTTCGCCCGTGGCAGCAGCGATGTTGAGCTGTATCGCCACGCCTACCAGACCATGCAGAAGCGCCTGGCTGATGCCTGGGCCCGCCGCGCGCCCGACCTGCCATACAAGACGCCGTACGAGGCGCTGACCATGGCCTCCATCGTCGAGAAGGAGACCGGCCAGAAGCAGGACCGGCCGATGATCGCCTCGGTGTTCATCAACCGCCTGCGCAAAAACATGCTGCTGCAGACCGACCCGACCGTGATCTACGGCATCGGCGCGGGCTTCGATGGCAATCTGCACAAGCGCGACCTGCAGACCGACACGCCGTACAACACCTACACCCGCATCGGCCTGCCGCCGACGCCGATCTCGCTGCCGGGCATGGCGTCGCTGGAGGCGGCGATGAATCCGGCGCCGTCCAACGCGCTGTACTTTGTCGCGCGCGGTGACGGCAGCAGCCAGTTCTCGACCAACCTGACGGACCACAACCGGGCCGTCAACAAATACCAGCGCGGCCAACCATGACTGGCAAGTTCATCACATTCGAAGGCATCGACGGGGCGGGCAAGAGCACGCACCTGGCGTGGTTCGCCCAGCAGTTGCAGGCCAGGCTGGCGCCACAGGGCAAGCAGGTGGTCGTCACGCGCGAGCCGGGCGGCACGCCCCTGGGCGAACGCCTGCGCGAGGTGCTGCTGCACGAGCGCATGCACCTGGAGACCGAAGCGCTGCTGATGTTCGCCAGCCGCCGCGAGCACATTGCCGAAGTGATCCAGCCTGCGCTTGAGCGCGGCGACTGGGTCATCTCCGACCGCTTTACGGATGCCACCTTCGCCTACCAGGGCGGGGGCAGGGGTCTGGCCATCGACCGGCTCGAAGCGCTGGAGACGTGGGTGCAGCAGGGCCTGCAGCCGACCAAGACGATCCTGTTCGACCTGCCGCCCCAGATCGCCGCCGCGCGCCTAGCCGATGCGCGCACGCCCGACAAGTTCGAAGCCGAATCCGCCCAATTCTTCCTGCGCACGCGCGCCGAATACCTGCGCCGTGCGGCAGCCGAGCCAGAGCGTTTCTTCGTCGTCGACGCCAACCGCGAGCGCGGCGATATCCAGAAAGACTTAGAGCAATTGCTGGCAACGCTTTGATCTTGCAGGCAATTTCTATAACCGAAACAATGGTTTCACGGCGAGATTTCGCATCCATAACCTGACGCAACCCATTGATTCATGATGCTTTATCCGTGGCAATCCGCTGACTGGGCGCGCCTGCAGGCGATGCGGGCAACGCTGCCGCACGCCATCCTGCTGAACGGCCAGGCCGGCACCGGCAAGCGCGATTTCGCCATGCACTTCGCGCAAGGGTTGCTGTGCGACACGCCCGCTGCTGACGGCCAGCCGTGCGGGACCTGCGCCGCGTGCAACTGGTTCGTTCAGGGCAACCACCCGGACTTCCACCTTGTGCGCCCCGAGGCCATGGAAGAGGCGCCCGAGACGGAGAAGGATGCCGAAGGCAAGAAGAAGGCGCCCAGCAAGATCATCCGCATGGAGCAGGTGCGCAACCTGATCGAGGCGGTCGGCGTAGGCACGCACCGGGCCGGCTTGCGCGTGGTGGTGCTGTATCCGCTGGATGCCCTGCAGACCGAGGGGGCCAACGCGCTGCTCAAGACGCTGGAAGAGCCGCCGCAGAACACCGTCTTCCTGCTGGTGACGGA
>CAJXMR010000045.1 GCA_913056305.1 uncultured Ralstonia sp. | reverse complement strand
TCAGCTCGCCCAGCGTGAAGTCTTCGGTGAACCAGCCGGTGATGCTCTGGCCGTCGATGGTCTTGGTGGTCCGGCGGCCAGCGAACGCGGCCACATCGGCGACGTTGGTGGTGCCGGAGATCTCGTTCTCGTGGCGGGCGACCAGCACGCCGTCCTGGGTGGAGACGAGGTCGGGCTCGATGATGTCGGCGCCGTCGTCGATGGCTTTCTGGTACGAGGCCAGCGTGTGTTCCGGCCGCAGTGCGGAGGCGCCGCGGTGGCCGATCACCTGGACGGTGGCGATGGGTGTGGTGTTACCGCCGCCGCCACTGCTGTGGTGGTACTCCAGGCGGCAGGCCGAGAGTGCGGTGACGGTACACAGTGTCAACAGGCACAGCAGAAGCAGACGGCGCAGCATCCGGGCACTCCAAAAAACAGGGTATCCCGCATGGTAGGCGGGCGTATTGCCCCGTGCCAGTGGTCGTCTTTGCGATTCCTGTGGAAATGCGTCAGCCGACCAGGCGGCCACGCCGCACCCGCAAGCCTTTTTGCGCAAGCTGCGGCGCCAGCCCGGCCATGGCGGCCAGCGTCTCACCGCCATGCGCATGGCAGATCGCCACGCCCAGCGCATCGGACGCATCCGTGCCGGGTTTGCCTTCGAGGTTGAGCAGGCGCACGACCATCTCCTGCACCTGTTCCTTGTTGGCGCGCCCGTAGCCGACCACCGCCTGCTTGAGCTGCAGCGCGGTGTATTCGTACACCGGCAGGTTGCCGCTCATCAGCCCGCAGATCACCGCGCCGCGCGCCTGGCCCAGCAGCAGCGTCGACTGCGGGTTGACGTTGACGAAGACTTTCTCGATGGAAGCGCAGTCGGGCCGATACGTTTGCACGAGTTCCGACACACCGTCGTACAGCGTCTTCAGGCGGCTGGGCAGGTCGGCATTGCCGTTGCTCTTGATCGTGCCCGAGGCGACGTAGACAAGCTGGTGGCCGTGCCGTTCAAGCACGCCAAAACCGGTTGTGCGGAGGCCGGGGTCGATGCCGAGGATGCGCATGAAAACGTGGGCGAAGCGCCAAAGAAAAACGGGGCAAGGCGCTAGTTTACGCCTTGCCCCGTTCATCCGTCGCGTGGACGGTGCTGCTTAGTGGCGGAAGTGACGCGTGCCGGTGAAGATCATGGCGACGTTGCGCTCGTCAGCGGCAGCAATCACCTCGTCATCGCGCACCGAGCCGCCCGGCTGGATCACGCACGACGCGCCCGCATCGACCACCACGTCCAGGCCGTCGCGGAACGGGAAGAACGCATCCGACGCCACGGCCGAGCCCGACAGCGTCAGGCCGGCGTTCTGCGCCTTGATGCTGGCGATGCGGGCCGAGTCCACGCGGCTCATCTGGCCGGCGCCCACGCCCAGCGTCATGCCGCCGCCGCAGAACACGATGGCGTTCGACTTGACGAACTTGGCGACGCGCCAGGCGAACATCAGGTCGTCCATTTCCTTCGGGGTCGGGTGGCGCTTGGTGACCACGCGCAGCTCGCTCGGCTGCACGTTCTTGGCGTCCGGGCTCTGCACCAGCAGGCCGCCGCCGACACGCTTGAAGTCGTAGGGGTTGAGCCCCTTGCCGAGCGGAATTTCCAGCAGGCGCACGTTTTGTCGAGCCGCAAACACGGCACGCGCCGCGTCCGAGAACGACGGTGCGATCAGCACTTCCACGAACTGCTTGACGACTTCCTGCGCGGCCGCTTCATCCAGCGGCACGTTGACGGCGATGATGCCGCCGAAGGCCGAGGTCGAGTCGGTCTTGAAGGCCTTCCCGTACGCTTCCAGCGCGGTGCCGCCGATCGCCACGCCGCACGGGTTGGCGTGCTTGATGATCACGCACGCCGCGCCCTTGGCCGGGTCGAACGACTTCACGCATTCCCACGCGGCATCGGCGTCGGCGATGTTGTTGTACGACAGCTCCTTGCCCTGCAGCTGCGTGTAGTTGGCCAGCGCCCCGTCCACGGCCTTCAGGTCGCGGTAGAAGGCGGCGGACTGGTGCGGGTTCTCGCCGTAGCGCATCTCCTGCACCTTGTCGAAGGCCAGGTTCAGCGTCTGCGGGTAGGCGCTGCGCGTGCTGTGCGACTTGTCGGCGCCCAGGCTGGTCAGGTAGTTGGTGATGGCGCCGTCGTACTGCGCGGTGTGGGCGAACACCTTCTTGGCCAGCCTGAAGTTGGTGTCGTAGCCGACCGTGTTGTTGTTGGCCTGCATCTCGGCCAGCACGGTGGCGTAGTCGGCCGGATCGACGATGACCGTCACGTCGCGGTGGTTCTTGGCCGCCGAGCGCAGCATGGTCGGGCCGCCGATGTCGATGTTCTCGATGGCGTCGGCCAGCGTGCATTCGTCCTTGGCCACGGTCTGCTGGAACGGGTACAGGTTCACCACCAGCAGGTCGATGGTCGGGATCTGGTGCGCGGCCAGCGCGGCCATGTGCTCGGGCAGGTCGCGGCGGGCCAGGATGCCGCCATGCACCTTCGGGTGCAGCGTCTTGACGCGGCCGTCGAGCATTTCCGGAAAGCCCGTGTAGTCCGCCACTTCCGTCACGGGCAGGCCCGCTTCAGCAAGCAGCTTGGCGGTGCCGCCGGTGGAGAGGAGCTTGACGCCTGCGCCGTGCAATGCACGGGCAAAGTCGACGATGCCGGTCTTGTCGGAAACGGAAAGCAGGGCTTGCTGGATCATGGTGGAAACGCCGGTGGGCGGGTGTGGCGCGGCAAAGCGCCGTCAGAAAGGGAAATCGGTAGGCAGGCGGGCGCCGTCTGTCAAATCAGCCCGTGCTGCTGCAGCTTCTTGCGCAGCGTGTTGCGGTTGATGCCGAGATAGTCGGCGGCCTGCGACTGGTTGTTGGAGGCCCATTCCATCACGGCCTCCAAGAGCGGCCGCTCCACGGCCTGCAGCACCATGTCGTAGACGTTGGACGGGTTCTCGCCATCGAGGTCCCGGTAATACGCATCCAGGCTGTCGCGGATGCAGCGATCGATCGGGTTGCGGCTCATGCGGCAAGCAGTTCCTTGTTGTTGTCGTTGTTGTTGCCCGTCGTGGGGCGCTCGCCGTCGGCGGCTTGGTCTTCGTAGACCAGGCGATCGGACAGCGCACGCTGCTCGTCGAAGAAGGCGTTGACGGCGGCCAGCTGCTCCGCGGTGTCTTCGATCGTGTTCATGCGGTGGCGGAACAGGTTGGCCCCCGCCAACCCGCGCGTGTACCAGGCGATGTGCTTGCGTGCGGTGCGCACGCCGGTGTACTCGCCGTAGAACGCGTAGTGCTCTTCCAGGTGCGCGTTCATGATGCCGCGGATCTCTTCCACCTCCGGCGCTGGCAACAGCGTGCCGGTCTGCAGGAAGTGCTCGATCTCGCGGAACAGCCACGGGCGCCCCTGCGCCGCGCGGCCGATCATGATGGCGTCCGCGCCGGTCACTGCCAGCACGTGCTTCGCCTTGGCCGGCGTGGTGATGTCGCCGTTGGCGACCACCGGTATGCGCACCGACGCCTTGACCGCGGCGATGGTGTCGTACTCGGCTTCACCGTGGTACAGGTCCGCACGGGTGCGGCCGTGCACGGTCAGCATGCTGATGCCGGCGTCCTGCGCAATGCGCGCGATGGTGAGCGCGTTGCGGTGCTCGCGGTCCCAGCCGGTGCGGATCTTGAGCGTGACCGGCACGCGGTCACCCACCGCACCCACCACCGCCTCGACGATGCGCGTGACCAGCGGCTCGTTCTGCAGCAGGGCGGAACCGGCCGCCACGTTGCACACCTTCTTGGCTGGGCAGCCCATGTTGATGTCGATGATCTGCGCGCCGCTATCGACGTTGTAGCGCGCGGCCTCGGCCATCATCATCGGCTCGGCGCCGGCGATCTGCACCGCGATCGGCTCGACCTCGCCAGTGTGGTTGGCGCGCCGCATGGTCTTTTCGCTCTTCCACAGCTGCGCGTTGGACGCGACCATCTCCGACACGGCATAGCCCGCGCCCAGCCGCTTGCACAACTGGCGGAACGGGCGATCCGTCACGCCCGCCATGGGGGCGACGAAGAGGTTGTTGCGGAGGGTATGCGGTCCGATCTGCACGGTGCGCGCTGCGTTGGCCTGCGTTGGCGATGGAGAAACGAAAAACCACCCCTTCCGCCGAGGGTCGGTTGACACATCGGGCGGAGCGACGGGAGTGAAAAATGCGAGGACGGGATTTTACCGCCAAACGGCCGGATTGCCTAAATGTTGTGCACAAACTATGCGGCAGTGCGGTCGGCGGCCGGGTTCTTGCCGTGGCTGGCGCTAGCGGAACCGTTGCAGGCCGTAGGGGCGGCCGTCGATGAAAGGCGTGCGCTCGCTGACCAGATCGGCGATGAGTCGGGCGGTGCCTGGCGCGCCTGTCATGCCCAGGTGGCCGTGCCCGAACGCGAAGAACACGTTGCGGTAGCGCTCCGAGCGGTCGATCACGGGCAGGCTGTCGGGTAGAGAGGGCCGATGGCCCATCCATTGGCTGTCGTCCGTAAAGCCGAGGCCGGGGAAGAGCTGCTGGCCCTGTCGCATGAGGATGCGGGCGCGGCGGTAGTCGGGCGCAGCGTCCAACCCGCCGATCTCCACGGTGCCGGCAATGCGCAGGCCGCCTTCCATGGGCGTCGCGATGAACTTGCGCTCGCAATCCATGATTGGCCGTGAAGGCTGCACGCTGGGCGCGCGCAGCGTGGCGTGATAGCCGCGTTCCGTGTCGAGCGGAATGCGGATGCTGGTGAGCTTTGCGCCCAGCCGCATCGACCACGCACCCGCGCACAGCACCAGCTTCGACACGGGCAGCGTGCCGCAATCGGTGTGCAGCCGCGTCGGGCCGCCGTAGTCGCTTCGGCCGAATTCCACGTCCAGCACCTTGCGGCGCAGGAAGGTGCCGCCCGCTGCGGCAAAGTTGGCCGCCAGCGTCTTGACCAGACGTTCCGGGTTGACCGTGAAGCCGTTGTCGGGCAGCAGCAGGCCGGATTGGATGTCGGAGGCCAGTGCGGGCTCGAGTTCGCGCGCTTCGCCGGCGCTCAGGGCTTGCGAGCGCACGCCGGTGGCATCGCGAATGGACTGCGCCAGCACATCGCCCGACGAGCGCGCCAGCGTGCGCCACACATACAGATGGCCCGTCTGACGGATCAGGCCGTCAGATTGCGCGGCGTCGAGCAGGTTTCGATAACCGGGAAAGGTCGCGCTGAAGAGACTCGCCAGCGGCTGCGCCGTCGCACGGGCCTGCGTCTCGTTGCCCGCAAACACCCATTGCAGCAGCCAGGGCAGCGCGCGCGGCAGATAGTGCCAACGTACCGTCAGCGGGCCCATTGGATCGGCCAGCCATTTGGGCACCTGCTTCAGCATGCCCGGTAGCGCCATCGGCACGACCGACGCCATGCTCAGGCAGCCGGCGTTGCCGAACGAGCAGCCTTCGCCAATGCCGGCCTGATCGAGCAGCGTGACTTGGTGGCCATCCCGTTGCAATTGCAGTGCGCACGCCGTGCCGACAATGCCGGCGCCCACCACGGTGATCTGCTGGCGGTCGCCTGCAGCGCCTACCTCGGCACACGCCATCCGTTAGCCTCGCTGCCCGAACATCATCTGCCGGGCGAGCCCATGCTTGAGCGGCGGCAGGCATTCCAGCAGCGTGAGCGCCGCGCCGCGCAGGTGGCCGAACGGCCGGCCCGGTACGGCAAACGCGCGCGGCAGCAGGTCGGTCAAGCCGATGGTGACGGCGCGGTCAAACGTGCGTTCGCGGGCAAAGCGGGCGAGCGCGGCGGGTGTGACCGCATCGCGCAGCGCGCGTGCCATCTCGAAGGCATCGCGCAGGCCCAGGTTGAAGCCTTGGCCGGCGACCGGGTGGATGGTCTGCGCGGCATTGCCGATGGCGGCGACACGGCGGTCGACCGGCACGCGCTGCGCATGGAGGCCGAGGGCGAAGGTATGGCGCGGGCTGACCTGTGTGAAGCGGCCCATGCGATCGCCGAAGGCCGTACCCAATTCCGCGAGGAACGCGTCGTCGGGCAGTCCAGCGCGGCGGCGGGCTTCGTCGGGCGCGCAGCACCAGACCAGCGCGTAGCCAGCGCTTTGCGCATCGTCCTGCGGCAGCAGCGCAAGCGGGCCTTCGGGCGTGAAGCGCTCCCAGGCCCAGCCATCGAGCGGCGCGGCGCAGCGCACGTGCGCGACGATCGCGGTCTGGCCGTAGTCGCGGCGGCGCGCGTGGGAGAGGCCGCCGGCCTGCTTGCGGGCGTCGTCGAACAGGCCGCCTTCGGCCTGGATCACGACCTCGGTCTCGACGGCCAGCGGATGGCGGCCCTCATGTCGCTCGCCCTGCAGCGCCCGCACCCTCGCCGGGGCGACGGTGCCGTCGGCACGCGGCAGCTGCTCGACGCGGTCGACCGGCGTGTGGTCGTAGCGTGTGAGGCGGTTCGGGTAGCGCTGCATCTGCGCGGCCAGCGCGGCGTTGAGCGCCGCGCTCAGGTCGCCATACTGGACGACGTGGCCGAGCGCGGGGATGTCGTAGTCCTCGCAGCGGATGTGCGCCTGGCCGAAGTGGCCGCGCTGCGAGACGTGGATATGCGTGATGGGCGTGGCGCGCGCGGGCCAGCCGCCGATCTCCTGCAGCAGCACGCGCGAGCCGTGCGACAGCGCCAGCGCGCGCGGGTCGCGGGCAGCAGCCTCGGCGTCGCGCGCGTCGAACAGGGCGATGCGCCAGTCGGTGTCGCGCAGCAGCCAGTTGGCCAGCGCCAGCCCCACCGGCCCGGCGCCGACGATGGCGACGTCGAAGTCGGCCGCTGTGGTACCCGTGGCGGTCGTGTCCGTCATCGCTGGCCTCGCATCACCGCTTCGATCTCGTCCACGGTCACCGGCACGTCGCGCGTGATCAGCTCGCAGCCGGTGGGCGTGACGATGGCGTCGTCCTCGATGCGGATGCCGATGTGCCAGTACTGCTCGGGCACGCCCTCGGCGGGGCGCACGTAGATGCCGGGCTCGACGGTCAGCACCATGCCGGCTTCGAGCGGGCGCCAGGCACGCTCGCCTTCTGCAGGGACGGCGCCCGGCGTGCGGAATTCGCCCACGTCGTGCACGTCCATGCCGAGCCAGTGGCCGGTGCGGTGCATGTAGAACTGACGGTACTGGCCGCCGGCAAGCACGTCGTCGAGCGTGCCGACGGTGTTCGCGTCGAGCAGGCCGGTGTCGAGCATGCCCTGCGCAAGCACGCGCGTGGCGGCGTCGTGCGGCACGTTGTACGGCACCCCGGGGCGCGTTTCGGCAATCGCCGCTTCCTGTGCGGCCACCACCAGTTCGTACAGTTCGCGCTGCGGGCCGGTGAAGCGCCCGTTGACGGGGAAGGTGCGGGTGATGTCCGAGGCGTAGCCGTCCAGCTCGCAGCCGGCGTCGATCAGGCAGAGATCGCCGTCGCGCAGCTCAGCGTTGCCGGCGCGGTAGTGCAGCACGCACGCGTTCGGGCCGGTGGCGACGATGGAGTTGTAGGCCACGCTCTGCGCGCCATGGCGGCGGAATTCGTAGAGCAGTTCGGCTTCGAGGTGGTACTCGCGCAGGCCTTGGCGCGAGGTCTGCATGGCGCGCACGTGCGCCCCGGCCGAGATGCGCGCGGCGCGGCGCATGATGTCCTGTTCGCCGGCGTCCTTGAACAGGCGCAGCTCGTCGAGGATGGCGCGCACGTCCAGCGCCTGGTGCGGCGCTGATACGCCCGCGCGGCCCTGCATGCGCACGGCGTCGAGCCAGCGGCGCATGCGGCGGTCGAACGTGCCGCTTTCGGCCAGTGGATAGGCCACGGCCGCCGCATTGGCGAGCAGCCCCGGCAGCGTCGCGTCGATGTCTTCCACCGAATGCGCCTCGTCCAGGCCGAAGGCCTCGCGGGCGGCCTCGGGGCCAAAGCGGAAGCCGTCCCAGATTTCGCGTTCTTCATGCTTGGGGCGGCAGAACAGCACGCTGCGCGCAGGCGCATTGCCGGCCGGCACGACGATGGCGAGCACTGCCTCGGGCTCGGTGAAGCCGGTCAGGTAATAAAAATAGCTGTCGTGCCGGTAGGGGTAGTCGCTGTCGCGGTTGCGCATGGCTTCCGGCGCGGTCGGCACGATGGCGACCCCGCCACCCGCCGCGCGCAACCACTGCGCGACGCGCTCGCGGCGCTGGCGATAGGTCTGGAGGAAGGCGAGTTCGGTGGCGGACATGGCGGTTTCGCAAGAGGCTTGAGAGACGCAACGATTGTACCGCTGCGTTCCCAATCCGCCCTGTGTGCGCTCAAACCGACTGCGTACCCAGTTCGGCGTCCAGCGCAGCCAATTGTTCGGGCGTGCCGACGTTCTCCCAGCGGCCGTCGAAGCGCTCGCCGGTGGCGCGGCCATCGGCGATGGCTTGGCGGTACAGCGGTGTCAGCGCCAGGCGCGTGCCGGGGGCGATGCCGTCGAACAGGCGGGTGTCGTACAGGCCGATGCTGCCGAACGTGAGGCGCTCGGCGCCGTCGGCGTGCAGGCGCCCGTCGTCGGTCAGGACAAAGTCGCCGCGCGGGTGGTAGGGCGGATTCGGCACCATCACCAGATGCATGCCGGGTGCGGCCTGTGCCGCCAATGCCGGCGCACGGCGCAGCAGCGGGGCGTAGTCGATGTCGCAGAACACGTCGCCCGCAATGGCAAGGAAGACGCTGTGGGCCTCGGCCGTGCGCAGCAGCGGCATGGCCTGGGCGATGCCGCCAGCCGTCTCCAGCGCCTCGCCTTCGGGTGAATAGGCGAGGCGCACGCCCCAGGCGCTGCCGTCGCCGAGCGCGGCTTCGATCCGGTCGCCGAGCCACGCGTGGTTGATGACGATGTCGTGCACGCCAGCAGCGGCCAGGCGTTCGATCTGCCAGACGATCAGCGGCTTGCCGCCCACGGGCAGCAACGGTTTGGGCGTGTGGTCGGTCAGCGGCCGCATGCGGTCGCCGCGGCCCGCGGCAAAAATCATGGCCCGGATGTCGTGACTCAAGCCATCACCTTCATCAGAATCAACAGGACGGCCATGCCGCCGACGATGGTCCACATCGCGCTCTTGGTCGCGCGCGCGATGACGATGGCGACGATGCCGGCAATCAATCGCGGGTTGTCGGCTGATACCGCCAGCGTACCGTTGCGCATCAGCAGATCGGGCGCGATCAGCGCGGTCAGCATGGCCGCCGGCACGTAGGGCAGGGCGCTGCGGAACCACTGCGGCAGATTCATGCGCCCTTCGAGCGCGATGAACGACAGGCGGATCAGGTAGGTAGCCGCGCCCGAGATCAGCAGCACGCCGAAGAGGATGAGCGCCTTCATGCCGAGGCCTCCTTATCGGAGGGCGCGGAGGGTTTGGCAAGCAACCGCTCGACGATCGCGCCGATGGCGATGCCCACGCACGCGGCGCTCATCAGCCCCAGCTTGTGCGGCCAGCCCGTCCACGCCACGGCCAGCGCGGCGCCGGTGAGCGCCGCAGCCAGTTGCGCACGCGTGCGCAGCGACGGCACGACGATGGCGATAAACGTGAGCGGCAGGAAGAAATCGAGCGGCCAGGTGGTCGGCACCTGGGCGCCGAGCAACACGCCGATGAGGGTCGACGCCTGCCAGCTCGACCAGAGCGCCACCCCCGCGCCGAGGAAATACCAGTGGCGATAGGTGGCCTCTTCCGAGCCGGGGCGCGCAGACACCACGCGCCGGTTCATCGCGGCGAAGGCCTCATCGGTGAGCAGGTAGGCGATCAGCCATTTCCAGCGGCGCGGCAGGTGCGCCAGCGCCGGGGCGATGCTGGCCGAATACAGCGCGTGCCGCAGATTCACCATCGACACCGTCGCGGCAATGACCAGCGCAGGCGCGCCGCCGGCCCACAGTTGCACCAGGATCATCTGCGAGGCGCCGCCGAAGACGATGGCGCTCATCGCCACGGCCAGCCAGGCGGGCATGCCGGCGCTGGTGGCCAGCACGCCGTAGATCAGGCCGAACGGCACCACGCCCAGCAACATGGGCGCGAGCGCCAGGGCGCCAGCGCGGAATTCAGCGGCGCGCGGGGAGCTCATCAGAAGGTGTAGCCGATCTGTTGGGCGCGATCTTCGAGCTGGTCGAGCAGACGGGCCAGCGGCGCCAGCGCGTTGTAGCGCTTGCACACGCGACGCAGGTAGGCGATGAAGCGCGGGGTGTCTTCCACGTAGCCGGTCTTGCCGTCGCGGTAGCGCAGGCGCGCGAAGATGCCGGCCACCTTGAGGTGGCGCTGCGCGCCCATCCATTCGAGCGCGCGGTAGAACTCGCCAAAGTCCTCATCCACTGGCAGCTTGGCGCGGCGCGCGGCTTCCCAGTAGCGCACGGCCCAGTCCAGCTCCTGCTCCTCTTCCCACGACCGGAAGGCGTCGCGCAGCAGCGAGGCGGCGTCGTAGGTGATCGGGCCGTAGACGGCGTCCTGGAAGTCCAGCACGCCCGGCTGCGACGGGTCGGCCGCGTTGATCATCAGGTTGCGCGGCATGTAGTCGCGATGCACGTACACGCGCGGCTGGGCCAGGGCGCTGTCGACCAGCAGCTTGAAGACGGCGTCGAGCGACTCCCGCTGGGTGGCGTCGAGCGGGCGCTGCAGGTGGCGGTCCACATACCAGTCGGGGAACAGCGACAGCTCGCGGCGCAGCAGGGCCTCGTCGTACGGCGGCAGTTCGCCCTCGCGCGAGGCCAGTTGCCAGCGCACCAGCGTGTTGATGGCCGGGCGGAACAGCGTGTTGGCGTAGGCGAGGTCGAAATCGCGCTCGCGCAGCGACTGCAGGTAGGTCTGCGGGCCGAGATCGGTCAGCAGCAGGAAGCCCTGCGCCATGTCCTGCTCCAGGACGCGCGGCGCGTGCACCCCAGCATCATTGAGCAGCTCGGCCACGTGGACGAACGGGTGGCAGTCCTCCTGCGGCGGCGGCGCGTCCATGACAACGAGGGTACCGGGTTGGCCACCGACAGTGCCATCCAGGCGGAAATAACGGCGGAAGCTGGCATCGGCCGAGGCTGGGCGCAGCGTGTCGATGCGCAGGCCGTGCGCGGCGGGCAATGTGCCGAGCCAGTCGCGTAATTGGGTGAGGCGCGCGTCGGTCGCGCCGGTGGCGGCGCCAGGGGTCGAAGCCATGCTGAGGGAACGCTGGAATGAGGCAGAAGGGAAGCCCCGTATAATACCCGACCGAGTTTCGTCGCGAGCGCGCGCCGGCCCCATCCGGCCGGGCCCGGATGGCGGAACACCGACCGATGACGTGTCAGCGCGCCCGGTGCGCGCCGCGCCCAGTTTCCGACTTGCATGACCGAACCGAACCGAGCCAGGAAAACCCGGCAGCGCTCCGCTGTTGCCGCGCCCGACCAGCGGACCGCCAACCGGCGCGGCACGCTGGCATTGCGCCCGCTGGTGTTCGCGGTGGCCGGAGTCTGGACGGCGACCTCCGCGGCGCAGAGCCAGGACGCCACGCAGTCGGCGGTATCTGCCGCTTCGTCCGTGACGGCACTGGCCACGTCCGGTCCGACCACGCCGGGCGGCAGCCCGCTGGTGCCCAAGATGGCCGAGCCGGTCAAGCGCCCCGACAATACGGTGCCGACGTTCACCGCCGCCGACGCGATGGACGGCCGCACCAATGAAGACATCCACCTGCGCGGCCATGGCGAATTGCGCCGCAACGGTGCCGTCGTCAAGGGCGACACGCTGGACTACAACCAGGACACCGACGTCGCCACCGCCACCGGCAACGTGCGCCTGTTTCGCGACGGCACGCTGGTCACGGGCCCCGATGCCAAGCTCAAGGTGACGGCCAACGAAGGCACCATGAACACGCCGTCCTACCAGTTCAACACGACGGGTGGCCACGGCAGCGCCGAGCGCATCGATTTCATCGACCCGGATAACAGCCGCATCACCAAGGGCACCTACACCACCTGCTCGCCGGACAACGTCGACTGGTACTTCAGCGCCAGCCGCATCGACATCGACAGCGACCGTCAGGTCGGCACCGGCCGCAACGGCGTGCTGCACTTCATGGGCGTGCCGGTGTTTGCCGCGCCGGTGATGGACTTCCCGCTCAACGATGACCGGCGCAGCGGCTTCCTGGCGCCGGTGTTCGGCTACAACAGCCGCAGCGGCGCTGACATCACGCTGCCGTATTACTTCAACCTCGCGCCCAACCGCGACCTGACGCTGTACCCGCGCCTGCTGAGCGATCGTGGTGTGCAGCTGGGCGCCGAATACCGCTACCTGGCCGAGACTTACAGCGGCGCGCTGCGTGGCGAGTTCCTGCCGAATGACCGCGATACCCGTACCAACCGCTGGTCGATCGCGTTGAAACACAGTCAGCTGCTGTCCCCGGGGTTGAACGCGTACATCAACTACAACAAGGTTTCTGACGGCACGTATCCGGACGACCTCGGCCGCAGTATCGTGACTGCGACGCAGCGCCAGTACGTGCAAGAGGGCGGTGTCTCCTATTCGATGGGCGACTGGGTGGCACTGGCGCGGGTGCAGAAGTTCCAGACGCTGTCGACGGCCACGACGGCGCTCACGCCGCCATACGAGCGCGTGCCACAGTTGAACCTGTCGTACAACCGCTACGACCTCGGCGGTTTCGACGTCAATTTCCAGACCGACTACACGCGCTTTTCCATCCCGGTGGACAACACGGTGCAGGGCGAGCGCCTGTTCATGCAGCCGACGATCAGCTACCCGGTCGTCCGCCCGGGCTGGTTCGTCACGCCCAAGTTCATCCTGAACGCTACCTCGTACCGCTTGACTCGTCCGGCGGGGGATACACAGGACACGCAGATCAACCGGACGCTGCCGACCTTCTCGCTCGACTCCGGCCTGACCTTCGAGCGCGACGCGGCGGTGGTATCGAAGCTGTTCGGTGTCAGCTATCTGCAAACGCTGGAGCCGCGCCTGTTCTATGTCTACACGCCGTTCCGCGACCAGTCGCAGATCCCGTTGTTTGACACCGCGCAGTCGGACTACAACCTCGGTCAGATCTTTACCGAGAACCCGTACACGGGCTACGACCGCATCGCCGACAACAACAAGCTGACGGCGGGCGTCACCACGCGCTTCATCGAGTCGGAATCCGGCATCGAACGCCTGCGCGCCACGCTGGCCCAGCGCATCGATTTCGACGGCCAGCGCGTGACGCTGGCCGGCGCCGCGCCCACCTCCGTGCGCCGCTACTCGGACCTGCTGGGCGCGACCACGATCCAGATGTTCCGCGGCATCTTCTTCGATACCAACCTTCAGTACAATCAGGACATCGACCGCATCATGCGCTCGACCGTCTCGTTCAGCTGGAAGCCGGAAGCGAACAAGGTGTTCAACGTTGGCTACCGCTACTACCGAGCGGACGCCAACACGGGGCAGCTGGCGCTGGAGCAGACCGACGTCTCGGCGCAGTGGCCGCTGACGCGCCGGCTGTACGGCCTGGGCCGCATCGGCTACGACATGAATGCGAAGAAGCCGTCCGACATGCTGCTCGGCCTGGAATACGTGGCCGACTGCTGGGTGGGCCGGCTGGCGGTGCAGCGCTACAGCAATGCGACCTCGGGCTACACGACGCACATCTTTGCCCAGATCGAGTTCAAGGGGCTGTCGAAGGTGGGGAACAATCCGATCGACGTGATCCGGCTGAACGTGCCCGGCTACCAGCCGGTGAGCGCGCAACCGATTACGCCGTCTGTGCTGGATCAATACGAATAACGACTATGGCTTTCAAACCGACCGCAATGCGTCCGACCGCTTCCGCCACGCGCGTGGCCCCTACCCGCCGGCTGGGCGGGATGACTGGTGTGCTTGTGGCGCTGATGGCCGGCGCAGCCCTGCTGCCCGCTGCTCACGCGCAGCAGACGCAGAAGAAGAGCGCGCCGCTGCGCGGTGTCTTCGCCACGCCCGATGCGTCGCCCAGCCAGCCGCTGCTGCGCGGGACCTTGCCCGGGCCGTCGTCGGCAACCGGCGCGTCGCGTAGCCAGCTGGTGGATGAAGTGGTGGCCGTGGTCAACACCGATGTCATCACCCGCCGCGAGCTGTTGGACCGCGCGGACCTGGTCGAGCGCACCTTCCAGGCACAGAACCGTCCGCTGCCCCCGCGTGCCGACCTGCTGGGCGAAGTGCTGGAGCAGTTGATCCTGGAGCGTGTGCAGGCGCAGACCGCCAAGGAAAGCGGCATCCAGGTCTCCGATGCGGACCTCGACCGTGCCGTGGACAGCGTGGCCCAGCGCAACAACCTGTCGGTGGCGCAGCTCAAGGCCAAGCTGACGCAATCGGGCATGGCCTACGACAAGTACCGCCAGGACCTGCGCCAGGAAATCTTGCTGGCCCGCCTGCGCGATCGCGAGGTCGATTCCAAGGTGCACGTGTACGACGGCGAGATCGACAACTACCTCGCGCAGCAGGGCGGCGGTGCCGCTGCCACTGGCGCGCAGGAATACAACGTCGCGCAGATCCTGGTGCCGGTGGCTGAAGGCGCCACGGCTGAGCAGAAGGCCGCCGCGCATGGCAAGGCTGAGAACCTGCTCAAGCAGGCCCAGGGCGGTGCCGATTTCGCCAAGCTGGCGCGTGAGAATTCCGGGGCGCAGGATGCTGCGCAGGGCGGCGAGTTGGGGCTGCGCCCGATTGGCGGCCTGCCGGCAGTGTTTGCCAACGCCGTGGTCGATATGAAGGCAGGCCAGGTGGCAGGCGAAGTGCTCGAGAGCCCCGCGGGCTTCCACGTGATCAAGCTGCTGGAGAAGCGCGCACCGGGCACGGCCATCTCGACCAAGGTGCAGCAGACGCAGGTGCGCCACATCCTGATCAAGACCGGCCCGACCATGCAGGCGGACGATGCGCGGCGCCAGCTGGCCGGCTTGCGTGACCGCATCGTGCACGGTTACGACTTTGCCGACGCGGCCCGCCGCTACTCGCAGGATGGCTCCGCCAGCGCGGGCGGCGAGTTGGGCTGGGTGTCGCCGGGCCAGTTGGTGCCGGAGTTCGAGCAGGCGATGAGTCAGCTCAAGCCGGGCGAGGTCTCGCAGCCCATACAGAGCCAGTTTGGCGTGCACCTGATCCAGGTGGAAGGCCGCCGCGAGGCCGAAGTGCCGGTTGACCGCCAGCGCGACTACGCGCGTTCGGTGATCCGTGAGCAGAAGGTCCAGTCGGCGTATGAAGACTGGCTGCGCCAGCTGCGTGACGCCGCCCACGTGGAATACCGCGTGAACCGCCAGCAGTAAGCCTGCTACGCTTGCGGGTATCCGCATCGCACACGGCCGCCTGCGGGCGGCCGTGGCGTTTCTAGATTGACCTTGTTACCGCTGCAAAAAAGCGCCGCATGCTGAACATTGCCATCACCACCGGCGAGCCCGCCGGCATCGGCCCGGACATCACCGTCGCGGCCCTGCTGCATCTGGCGCGGCAAGCATCGTCGCGCTATGCCGACGTGCGCTGGCACGTGATCGGCGATGCTGCGCTGCTGCAGGCGCGCGCTGACGCGATTGGCCTGGGCGCCCTGTGGCATGCGGCGTCCTCTGTCGCGCTGACCGTGGTGGCGCGGCCGCTCGGCGCGCCCGTGCGCGCGGGCGTGCTCGATGCCGCCAACGGGCGCTACGTGCTCGACCTGCTCGATGTCGCCATCGAAGGCTGCCAATCTGGCACGGCTGATGGCACGCGCTATGACGCGATGGTCACGGCGCCGGTGCAGAAGAGCACCATCAACGACGCCGGCGTGCCATTCACCGGCCACACCGAATACCTGGCCGAGCGCAGCCGCACGCCGCGCGTAGTGATGATGCTGGCCGGCCCGCAGCCTGCGCACGACAACGCCTTGCTGCGCGTGGCCCTGGCGACCACGCACCTGCCGTTGCGCGAGGTGCCGGATGCCATCACGCCGGCCGTGCTGGACGAGACGCTCGATATCGTGCAGCGCGACCTGCGCGCGCGCTTCGGGCTGTCCGCGCCGCGCATTCTCGTGACGGGGTTGAACCCGCATGCGGGCGAAGCGGGCCACCTTGGCCGCGAGGAGATCGAGGTGATCGAACCCGCCATCGCCCGTGCCCGTGCGCGCGGCATCGATGCGCGCGGGCCGTATCCCGCCGACACGCTGTTCCAGCCGCGCCTGCTGGCCGACGCCGACTGCGTGCTGGCGATGTACCACGACCAGGGCCTGGCGCCGCTCAAGTACGGTACCTTCGGCCACGGCGTGAACATCACGCTGGGCCTGCCGTTCGTGCGCACGTCGGTTGACCACGGCACCGCGCTGGACCTGGCCGGCACCGGCCGCGCCGAGTTCGGCAGCATGATCGAGGCCATCGACACGGCTATCGCCATGGCCCGGCACGCAACACGTTCCTGATTCCTGTTTTTACCTTTTCGATTTCGAGTACCGCGATGGCACGATCCACGACCGGCGTTCACCAGGGGCACCAGGCCCGCAAGCGCTTCGGCCAGAATTTCCTGGTCGATGACGGCGTGATCCACGCCATCGTCTCTGCCATCGACCCGCAGCAGGACGACGTGCTGGTCGAGATCGGCCCGGGCCTGGGCGCGCTTACCGTGCCGCTGATGGAACGTGTGCGCACGCTGCAGGTGGTCGAGCTGGACCGCGATCTGGTCGCGCGGCTGCAGCGCCGTTTTGGCGATCGGCTGATCGTGCATGCGGGCGATGCGCTGGCGTTCGACTTCGGTGGGCTGCACGAGGCGGGGCGGCCGCTGCGCATCGTTGGCAACCTGCCCTACAACATCTCCAGCCCGCTGCTGTTCCACCTGGCGGCGTTTGCCGACCGCGTGTGTGACCAGCACTTCATGCTGCAGAAGGAGGTGGTCGACCGCATGGTGGCCGCGCCGGGCAGCAAGGCATTCAGCCGCCTGTCGGTGATGCTGCAGGTGCGGTACTACATGGAGCTGGTGTTGGAGGTGCCACCGGGCTCGTTCAACCCGCCGCCCAAGGTCGATTCGGCGGTGGTGCGGATGATTCCGTGGCCGGCGGACAAATCGCCGTATGCGCCGGTGGACATGCGCGCGTTGGGCACGGTGGTGACGATGGCGTTCTCGCAGCGGCGCAAGGTGTTGCGCAACACGCTCGGGGCGCTGCGCGACGTGATCGATTTCGAGGCGCTCGGCTTCGATCTGGGCCGCCGCGCAGAAGAAGTGCCGGTGGCCGAGTTCGTGACGGTGGCCAACGCGCTGCCGGCGGACCGCATCGCCGGCAGCCTGTCGGACGGGCCCGACCTTAGCGAAGATTGACCAGCAGGATGCCCGAGAGCACCAGCGCGGCGGCCAGCGCAAAACGCAGGCCGACCGGCTCGTGCAACAACAGCACACCGAAAGCCACGCCAAACAGCGGCGTCAGGAACGAGAACACCGACAGCCGCGACGCCAGGTAGCGGCGCAGCAGCCAGAACCACGTCAGGTAGCTGGCAAACGCGATCAACACGGATTGGTAGGCGAGGCTGGCCAGGGCCGTCGGCGTCAGGTTGGCCGTGAAGGCCTGGCCGGTGCCGGCCGCCATCACCATCAGCAAGACGGCCGAGACGGCCAACTGGTACAGCAGCGTCTTCGCCGCCGGCGCGTTCGACAGCTTGCTCGCGCGCACGACGATGGTTGTGGCGCCCCACAGCGCACCCGCCACCACGCCCAGCGTATCGCCCAGCGTCGTCGATGGTCCGGCTGCCGGGTGCAGGATGCCGTCGGCAAACGCCAGCACGATCCCCGCAAACGCAATGCCGATGCCGAGCCACTGGCGCGGCCGCAGGTGCTCGCCCGGCACGAAGAAGTGCAGCCCAAGCGCGGTGAAGATCGGCGCGGTGTAGAGGAACACCGCCATGCGCGAGGCCGTGGTGTACCCGAGGCCGATGAAGATGCAGAGGAACTCGACGCCGAACAGCACGCCCGCCGTCAGGCCGCCGGGCAGGGTGCCGTCGCGCACCGACAGGCACGTGCCGCGCCACAGCGCAAAAGCCAGCACCAACACTGCCGCAATCGACGAGCGCACGCCGGCCTGCATGACCGGCCCGACGTCGTGCGTCGCCACCTTGATGGCGACCTGCTGGAAGCCCCAGCACAGGCACAGCACCACCATCAGGCCGATGGCGGTGCCGTCCAGCGGGCGCCGTGTGAGATCAGTGGCGGTTGCCATCGGGCATCGAGCGTGCCTGGATCAGCTCGATCTTGTAGCCGTCCGGATCTTCCACGAAAGCGATGACGGTGGTGCCGCCCTTGACCGGGCTAGCTTCGCGCGTGACCTTGCCGCCGGCGTTGCGAATCTGGTCGCACGCCTGCGCGGCGTTGTCGACCTCGATGGCAAGGTGGCCGAAGGCGGTGCCGAGTTCGTATTCGCTCACGCCGTAGTTGTAGGTCAGCTCGATGACGGTGTTGCCGCTCTCCGGGCCATAGCCGACGAAGGCGAGCGAGTACTTGTACTCGGGGTTGTCGCTGGTGCGCAGCAGCTGCATGCCAAGCACCTTGGTGTAGAAATCGATCGCGCGCTGCATGTCGCCGACGCGCAGCATGGTGTGGAGCATTCGCATGGGGCTTTCCTTCCTGGGGGACTGCGGGGAGCCGATATTGTAGGAGCCTGGGCCAGAACGTGCTGGGCACACCATTGGCGCGATCGTGGCGGTCAGGCCTGGTTGTCGATCTGCCGGCGCAGGCGCTCGATATCCACCCGCTGCAGATAGCGCGTGATGTTCTGCCAGATGGCGTGGAAGCCGTAACCGCCGTGCTGCAGCTCGTCCAGCGCCTGCTCCTTGCTCCAGCCCTGGTACACCACGCGATACAGCGCCGACACCAGCCCGGTGCGATCGGCGCCGTGCTGGCAGTGGATCAGCACCGGGCCGTCCCGTTCGACTTCGCGCAAGGCCTTGAGCGCCGTGACCATGTCATCGTCGCGGATGTTCCAGGTGTTGATCGGGATACGTTGCATGGTGATCCCGCTGCCCGCCAGGATCTCGCTGTCCGAATGGAACGCGCGGAAGCTGATGACCTTCTTGATGCCGAGCTTCTGCAACTGCGGCACGTCGTCCTTGGAGAGCTGCGCGCTGCGGTAGAGCGTCGGCGTGATGCGATGCAGGTTGTTCACGGGCGTATCGGGCACGTTCTGCGCCCACTGGAGCGGACGGGCGGACGACGGCTGGGACGCGTCCGCGCTGGCTGACGGGAGGGGGCCGCAGAGCAGCAGCGCGGTGGCGACAAGGGCGAGGATTCGCATGGCAGGTGGCAAGTCAGCGCGAGACGGGGCGCGCGCGGGAAACGAAGAACAGTGCGATGGCCGCCGCGCTCATGGTCCAGTAGTCGGTCGGCGCGAAGGCGATCCAGTGGATGTGCCACGGCACGTGCGCCGGCGTGAAGTTGGCGAGGCCATAGGCCGGGTTGAGGACGAACCAGAGAAAGTCCTCCACCAGCCAGAAGAGCATGATGCACGCGATGATGCGCGCCTCGATGCGCCAGGACCACTGGCCGTTGAAGAACACCGGCAGGTGGAAGAACAGCGCCACGAACGGGAACACCCACGCGTGGTAGCCCGTCATCGCGCGGCCGCCCCAGAAGAGGTCCAGCAGCCAGTGCTTTTCGATGCGCCAGGTGGGCAGGTTGGCGGCCCAGCCGGCGCTGCCCTCGATCTGGATCTCGACGTTGGCGAAGAAGAAGCCGAGCAGCAGCACCCAGGCCACCAGCGCGAGTGTCCTGCGCTGCGGGATAAAGGCGGCAGCGTTCATGCTGCGCGCACGTCCGCTGTAACGCCGAGCACGCGGTCGAGCACGAACTGGCCGGCATGCGGGCGGCCCAGCGGCACGCTCTTGTGCCGCATCGTCGCCAGCCGCTCCGGCTCCTTGAGCGGCCCACGGATGCGGAATTCGAGCGCGGCATCGTCGATGGCCTTGAGCGCGACGCCCTGCTCCAGCAGGAAGTCGGCATTGCGTTCTTCCTGCCCGGGGATGGGCGAATTGACGATCATCGGCAACTGCATCGCCAGGCATTCGGAGGTGGTCAGTCCGCCCGGCTTGGTGATCACCAGGTCGGCGCAGGCCATCAGGCGCTCGACCTGATGCGTGAAGCCCTGCGGGAAGAGCCGGCCCGGGTGGCGCTGCGCGATGCGCTGGAGCGCCTCCAGCATCGGTTGGTTCTTGCCGGCCAGCGCAATGAGCTGGAAGTCGCCGTCCATCGCCAGCAACCGCTCGGCCAGGGCGTCCAGGCCGCCGAGGCCGGCGCCGCCCGACATCATCAGGAAGGTCTTGCGCTGCGGATCCAGGCCGAACTGGGCGGCGCATGTGGCGCGGTCCAGCGGCTTGCCGAAGGTCGGCATGATGGGGATGCCGCTCACGTGCACCGCCTCAGCCGCCAGCCCACGCTCGCGCATGCGCCAGGCGATCTCTTCATTGGCGGCGAAGTAGCCGCGCATATTCGGTACGATCCACATGCTGTGCAGATCGAAATCGGTCACCTGCACCCACACCGGCACGTTGACGCGCCCCTTGCCCAGCTCGCGCGAGAGCAGCTCCGCCGGCAGGAAGTGCGTGCAGATGATGGCGTCCGGGCGCTGACGCTTGATCTCGGCCAGTAGCGCGCGGCAGTTGAGCCGCTCGACTGCACGGCGGATCTTCTGCGAGAGCGCGCTGGGCGCCGCCTCGTCGGTCTTCTGGTACAGGTAGCCCCACAGCGCCGGCTGGTTGCTGACCAGCTTGATGTAGAGATCGGTGTACAGCTTGCGAAAGCCGGCGGAGACAAAGTCCATCACATCGAGGTGCGTGGCTTCGACGCCTGCAGGGTGCGCGTCGGCGAAGGCGCGGATGGCTTCGGCGGCGCGCATGTGGCCGGCACCGGCGCTGACACTCAGGAGCAGAATCTTCTTCATGGTCGGTGGTAGGAAACGCGGCTTCGTGGTGTTGCCAAGTCGCGTATTTTCCACCAACTGCGATGCCCTTTGGAATGGGTCATCAGGCTAAGCAGCAGCCAGACGCGTCAGCGCGGCGCGATGACGGGCGGCAGGTCGATCGAAGCGTCGTCCTGGCAGCCCAGAAACTGCCACTGGCTCGGCTTGAACCGCGCGTCAGGGCCATCGGGTGCCGGCTTGCTGAATTCAGCCACGATGTCGTAGGGGATCGAGGGGACGTCGAAGCTGGCAACTTGTCCGCGTTTGCAAGTGACGGACGCCGGCTGGCCCTCGCGTGACAGTTTCCCTTTCGCGTTGTAAGCGAACAGCGGGCCGATGGTTTGGTCTTCGGCCAACACGAGTTTTGCATTCGCGGACACATCCATCGCCTCGGTACTGACCCCGGCCACGCGCACCGGGTGGGGGAAGCGCACTGCGCGCAGGCCGCGCAATCCCAGGGGCGCATCCTTCTCGCCGTTGTCAAATGGGTCGTAGCGGTTGATCTGGCTGCCAGCCGGAATCGCCAGCTCGCCATACTGAAAGTCGCGATCGAGGATGAAGTTTTCCCGTGCGACCCGGTTCGCGTGCTTTTCGTCAACGTCGCGCGCGACGCTGTGGAACTGGTAAAACAGCAGACCGGTCCACAGATCCGCCACGGCAAGGAAGGCCGCCAACGCCCACATCCATGTCCGCGCTTTCCGAGAAAGCGGAGGATGCTTCTTGCAGGACCTTGCTATGACAATGCCGACCATCGGGATCGTACCCAACACGCCTACGAGCGGCAGGATGACGAGAACCAGGAAGCCCAGCAGGGAGAGGGCGGGAGCAAAGATCATGGATGGCGGCGCGGCATGCCTGGGCTGTGCACGGGGGCGGCAAAGGCAAAGGGGCGGTGCCCTCAGAACGCCGGCAGCAACTCCGGCGGGTGCGAGCGCAACTGCTCGCGCGCCTCGCGAAACTCAGGAAAGATCGACTCCACCGTGTCCCAAAAGCGCGGGCTGTGGTTCATCTCCTTGAGATGCGCCAGCTCATGCGCCACCACGTAGTCGATCAGCGACATCGGAAAATGCACCAGCCGCCAGTTCAGGCGGATCTTGCCGTCGGCCGTGCAGCTGCCCCAGCGCGTGGCAGCGGAGGACAACGCGTACGCGCTGTGCCGCACGCCCAGCCGCTCGGCGTACACCTCCAGCCGTTCACCGAATAGTCGCCGCGCCTGCGTCTGCAGCCAGCCCTGCACGCGGTCCTTGATCTGCTGCTCGGTGGTGGTGGGCGGCAGGCCCAGGTGCAGCACGCACATATCGGCGTCGAACATCAGCGCGCCGATGGGCGACTCCAGCTTGAGCGTGACCGACTTGCCCAGGAAGGGTAGTGCTGCGCCGTCCTGCCACAGCATGGGCGGCAGCACACGGCGGGCAGCGTTGGTGCGCCACTCGGCCAGCTTGGCGAAGATCCACTTCTGCTTTTCGCTGATGGCGTGCTCGATCTCGCCGAGCGTGACCCAGCGCGGCGCGGTGATCGACAGCCCGCGGTCATCGATGACAAAACCGATGGTGCGCCGCGACGAGCGCTTGAGGTTGTAGACCAGCGCGCGTTCACCGAGCGTCAGGCGGCGCTGGTTGGCGCCGAGCGGGACTGTCGTGGGATCGGGGGCGGGCGGGGCGAAGAGGGCGGCGTCCGGCTGCGAGTGTGGCTGCGGCGGGGCTTCGGGCGCGAGCAGCGGCAGCTCGAGCTGCACGGTGTCGGCGGCGGTGGGCGAAGTCGGTGGTCGCAGCAGTTTCATGCGCGCTCGCGGTAGCTATCCGCGTCGATTCTACGCATTTCTGCTTCGATCCACGCTTGCACCTCGCGGTTGAGCTGATCACCGGTCTTGCCGGCGCTGGCGATGGCCGGGCCGACTGACAGCGTGATCAGCCCCGGATATTTCAGGAACGAATTGCGCGGCCACACCCGGCCGGAGTTGTGCGCGATGGGGATGACCCAGGCGCCGGTGTCCACCGCCAGGCGGGCACCACCGCTCTTGTAGCGCGGCTTCGGATCGCCCGTGCGCGTGCGCGTGCCTTCCGGGAACATGATGATCCACGAGCCGTCGGCCAGCCGCTCCTTGCCTTGGCGCGCCACCGAGACGAACGCGTTGGTGCCGTCCTTGCGGTTGATGTGCACCATCTTCAGCAGGCCCAGCGCCCAGCCGAAGAACGGCACGTACAGGAGCTCGCGCTTGAACACGTAGCACAGCGGACGCGGCATGGTCGCGACATACGCGATGGTCTCCCAGGCCGACTGATGCTTGGAGAGCAGGACCACCTGCTTGTTGCTGGCGACCGCTTCCTCGATGTGCTCCCAGCCCTGGTATTGCCAGCGGATGCCGACCAGCCAGCGGGCCATCCAGATGATCGACTTGGTCCAGCCCGACACCATCCAGAAACGCCGGTGCGGGTTCATGAATGGAAAGACGATGAAGCACGCCACCGCATAGGGTGGCGTATAGGCAAGCATGAAAACCAGGAACAGCAGCGAACGAATGAAAGTCATGGTGCGGATTCATGGGGCGCGCGCGAGGGCGTGCCCTGGGGGTGGGGCGCAGGCGACAGCAGCGCGCGGGCGAAGGCGCGCAGGTCTTGGTGAATCTGTGTGCCGGGTGGCAGGTTGCCGGCGTCGCGGGTCTTGATGCCCTTGCCGGTCAGCACGAGGTGGGGCACGGCGCCGGCTTCGACGCCGGCTTGCAGGTCGCGCAGCGAATCGCCGACCACCGGCACGCCGTGCAGGGCGACGTCGAAGCGGCGTGCGATCTCATGGAACATGCCGGGCTTGGGTTTGCGGCAATCGCAGTCATCCGCGGCGGTGTGCGGGCAGAAGAAGACGGCATCGACGCGGCCGCCCTGCATGGCCAGCGCCTTGTACATCTTCTCGTGCATGGCGTTGAGCGCGGCGGCCTCGAACAGCCCGCGCCCGATGCCCGACTGGTTGGTGGCAACCACCACCTGGTAGCCGGCCTGGTTCAGCTCGGCAATCGCCTCCAGGCTGCCCTCGATGGCGATCCATTCGTCGGGCGACTTGATGAACTGGTCGCTGTCGAGGTTGATGACGCCGTCGCGGTCCAGGATCACCAGCTTGGGGATGTGGGGCATGTTGGGTCTCGCGTTCGGGGCTCCGGTACCTTGCGCTCAGGCCGCCAGCTTGGAGATGTCGGCCACGCGGTTCATCAGGCCGTGCAGCTCGCCCAGCAGCGCGAGGCGGTTGTCGCGCAGCGCGGTGTCGTCGGCCATCACCATCACGCCGTCGAAGAAGGTGTCGACCGCTTCGCGCAAGCCAGCCAGCGTCTTGAGCGCCGTGGTGAAGTCGCCGCGCGCGAAGGCGTCGTGCACGTGCGGCTCCGACGAGGCGACGGCCTGGTGCAGCGCGCGCTCGGCGTCTTCCTGCAGCAGCTGCGGCTTGACCGCGCCGATGGCGACGTCGGTCTTCTTCAGGATGTTGGTGATGCGCTTGTTGGCGGCGGCCAGGGCTTCAGCCTGCGGTAGGGCGGCAAAGGCGCGCACGGCTTCCAGGCGCGCGACGATGTCGTCCAGGCGCTGCGGGCGCTGGCTGACCACGGCTTCCACCTCGTTGGTGCTGTAGCCCTTGTCCTTCAGGTAGCCGCGCAGGCGGTCGTACAGGAAGTCGGTGATGGCGGCCACGTCCGGCTTGACGGCGGCAATGCCGTCGAAGCTGGCGGCGGCAATCTGCAGCGCGTCGTTGATGGTCAGCGTGAGCGGCTTCTCGATCAGCATGCGCAGGATGCCCAGCGCGTGGCGGCGCAGCGCGAACGGGTCTTTCTCGCCCGTGGGCGAC
This sequence comes from uncultured Ralstonia sp., assembly GCA_913056305.1. Lineage (GTDB taxonomy): Bacteria > Pseudomonadota > Gammaproteobacteria > Burkholderiales > Burkholderiaceae > Ralstonia. Next base: position 4,312 of record CAJXMR010000045.1, on the reverse strand, counting down.
AGGCCGATGCCCCAGATGCCGACCAGCGTTTCCAGCTTATCGGCCAGCGCCACCACGGTGCCGGTGGCGGTGGAGGGCAGCGCGTCGCCGGCAAAGCGCGGCTGGTAGTGCTCGGAGCAGGCCAGCGCCACGTCTTCAGGCTCGCCGTCGTGGCGGGCGTAGTAGGTGCCCATGGTGCCCTGCAGCTCGGGGAACTCGCCCACCATGTCGGTCAGCAGGTCGGCCTTGGCCAGCAGCGCGCCGCGCTTGGCGTGTAGCACGTCGACGCCGAGCTTCTCGGCCAGTCGCCCGGCAATCGCCTGCAGGCGCGTCACGCGCTCGAGCTGCGTGCCGATCTTGTTGTGATAGACCACGCGCGCGAGCAGCGGCACACGGTCGGCCAGCGGCTTCTTCTTGTCGTGCTCGAAGAAGAAGCGCGCGTCGGCCAGACGCGGACGCACCACGCGCTCGTTGCCTTGGATGATGGCCTCGGGCGTGGCGGTGGCCAGGTTCGAGACGATCAGGAAGCGGTTGCGCAGATGGCCTTGCGCGTCGGTCAGCGCAAAGTACTTCTGGTTGGTCTGCATGGTCAGGATCAGGCACTCCTGCGGCACGGCGAGGAATTGCTCCTCGAAGTGGCAGGGGTAGACCACCGGCCATTCCACCAATGAATTCACCTCATCGAGCAGCGCTTCGGGCATCACCACCGTATCGGCGCCGGCGGTCTTGAGCAGTTCGGCGCGGATGGCTTCGCGGCGCTTGGCATAGCTGGCAATCACCTTGCCCTGCGATTCCAGCGCGCCGGCGTACGAGGTCGCATCGGTGATGACGATTTCGCCGGCCGACAGGAAGCGGTGGCCGAGCGTCACGTTGCCCGACTGCAGGCCCAGCACGCTCACCGGGATGACCTCGTTGCCCAGCAACGCGATCAGCTTGTGCGCCGGGCGCACGAACTGCACATTGTCGCCATCGGGGCGCTGGTAGGTCATCACCTTGGGGATCGGCAGGTTGGCGATGGTCTGCGACAACGCGGTCTGCAGGCCGTCGGCCAGCACGGCGCCGCGTGCGGTGTAGCGGTAGAAGAGGGACTCTGCCTTGCCATCCGGCGCGCGCTCGAGCGACTCGGGCGCGATCGCTTCCACGCCCACCGACTTGGCCAGCGCGGCCAACTTCTTCGTCAGCGGTGCGGCCGGCTTGCCTTCGGCGTCGAAGGCGATGTTCACGGGCAGCACCTTCTCGCGCAGCTCGCGGTCCGGGGCGGTGCGGCGCACGCCGCTGATCGACGCGGCCAGGCGGCGCGGCGTGGCGAAGCCTTCCACGCTGGCGCCGTCTTCGAGCAGGCCTTGCGACGACAGGCCGTCGAACAGGCTCTGCGCAAACGCCTCGCCCAGACGGGCCAGCGCTTTCGGCGGCAGTTCTTCGGTCAGCAGTTCGATCAGGAGGGTGGACATAGCTTAGAAATCGGTGACGTCGTTGTTCTGCGCCGCACGGTTGCGGCGGTTACATATGCGGTTCAGCAGGGCGATCCGGGCACGGGCTCCACGCCCGACAGCAGCCACACGCCCCCCTGCTGCTGGAACTGCAGCTGCGTGCCGGCGCACTGGCCCGGCGGGGGCGGCGGCGCGATCGGCGCGGGGTTGGCGCCTGCGGCGTCGCGGCGCAGGAAGCGGGCCGACAGCACGCCGCGGCGCGCGTCATAGCGCACCTCCTGCAGCGTGCCGGACACATTGAATTCCAGCCGGCTCGGCATCTGCGCGGACGAGCGGTAGACGCGCGTGCGGCGTTGTGCCTTGCTGCCCGAGCCCTGCCATTCCGTCCAGGTGAAGGGGAAGCGCAGGGCGGTCGCGTAGGTGCGCAGCGGCACGCGGTGCCAGCCGAGATCGCGCGCGCCGGACAGGTCGCACGCCATGGTGCGGGCCAGGCTCGTCCACTGGTCGAGCGATGCGGGCGCGGGCGACCATTGCGTGGCCAGCGCTTGCTGCAGCGGTTTGGCGTCGGCCACGCACAACTGCGACAGGGTGTCAGGCACGACAAAGACCGGGTCGGCGGCCTGGGCGCCCTGCGCCGGCTTGGCCGCGCGCTGGTGCCGCGCCGCCTGGGCCACGCCCGAGGGCAGCGCCAGTGCCGTCAGCGACGCTGCCGTCAGCAGGGCAAGGCCGCGTCGGGCGCGGTGTGCGGTCATGCGGCCTCCGCGGGGGCTGCACTGACGGCGGCCGCCGTGCCGCACATCGGGAAGCCCAAACGCTCGCGCGAGTCGTAGTAGGCCTGCGCCACCAGACGCGAAAGGTTGCGGATACGGCCGATGTAGGCTGCGCGCTCCGTCACCGAGATGGCGCCGCGCGCGTCCAGCAGGTTGAAGGTGTGGCCAGCCTTGAGCACCTGCTCGTAGGCGGGCAGGGCGAGTTGGACGACGGGTGCATCGCTCTCAACGGCGCCTTCCGCGGGCACGCCCATCAGGCGCTTGGCCTCGGCTTCGTGCTCGGCAAAGCGGCGGAACAGCACGGTCGTGTCGGCGTGCTCGAAGTTGTAGGTCGATTGCTCGACTTCGTTCTGGTGGTAGACGTCGCCGTAGGTCAGGCGGCGCTTCACGGGGCCGTTGGGGCCCGGTTCTTCCCATTCCGTCCAGACCAGGTCATAGATGTTCTCGACCTGCTGCAGGTACATCGCCAGGCGCTCGATGCCGTAGGTGATCTCACCGGTGATCGGCTTGCAATCGAGGCCACCGACTTGCTGGAAGTACGTGAACTGCGTCACTTCCATGCCATTGAGCCAGACTTCCCAGCCCAGGCCCCAGGCGCCGAGCGTGGGGTTCTCCCAGTCGTCCTCGACGAAGCGGACGTCGTTCTGCTTGAGGTCCAGGCCAAGCGCTTCCAGCGAACCGAGGTACAGGTCGAGGATGTTCTCCGGCGCCGGCTTGAGCACCACCTGGTACTGGTAGTAGTGCTGCAGGCGGTTGGGGTTCTCGCCGTAGCGGCCGTCCTTGGGGCGGCGCGACGGTTGCACGTAGGCCGCGCGCCACGGCTCCGGGCCGATCGCGCGCAGGAAGGTGTGCACGTGCGAGGTACCGGCGCCGACTTCGAGGTCGATCGGCTGCAGCAGCGCGCAGCCTTGGGCGTCCCAGTACGACTGCAGCTTGAGAATGAGTTGCTGGAAGGTAAGCATGGTGGTACCCGTTGGTCCGCGGCGGCACGGAACGTGCGTTGCGCCGCGCGACGGTGGAATGCAGCGGCGGGCACGGGAAGCGCCTGGCTCCCTGCCCGCCGTAAAACGTTGAATTTTAGCGTTTTTTGTCAGCGACTCCGGAAAGTGGCTCGAAAGCCCTCCGGGCGCTGAACGATCAATCCGCCGAAGCCCGGCGCCGGCGCACGAATGCCACCAGCAGAACCAGCGCGCCCAGGCCCAGCGCAGGCGCGTTGCCGGCCCGCACGAAGGGCGTGAGGCCTTGCGTGCCCTGCACGTCAGCCTGCAGCGTGCCCAGCGTGAAGACCGGCAGGCGCGCCTGAACGCTGCCGTCCGGCCGCACTACGGCGGTCGCGCCCGTGTTGGTGGCACGCAGCATCGGCCGGCCCGTCTCGAGCGCTCGCATGCGTGAGATCTGCAGGTGCTGGTCCAGCGCGATCGTGTCGCCAAACCATGCCAGGTTCGTCACGTTGGCGAGCATCGTCGCGGGCTGGTCTGCGTGCCGCAGCGATGCGGCAATTTCTTCGCCAAACAAATCCTCGTAACAGATGTTGGGCGCGACACGCTGGTCGGCCACCGCCATGGCCGGCTGCACGGGCAGGCCGCGCCGGAAGTCGCCCAGCGGCATGTTCATCATGTTGACGAACCAGTGGAAACCGAAGGGGATGAACTCGCCGAAGGGCACGAGATGGTGCTTGTTGTAGCGGTACACGCCCTGGAATTGCGGGCCGACGCCGAACACGCTGTTGGTGTAATCGACGCGCGAGTCCTCGCTGGCGGCGCCAAAGAGCACGCTGGAACCCGTGGTATCCACATAGGTGCGGATGGCCAGCGCGATCTCCTGCGGCATCTCCTGAATCATGATCGGGAAGGCCGTCTCGGGCGTAACCACGAGTTGCGCGGGCTTCTCGGTGACCATCTTCGTGTACAGCTCCAGCGAGCGCTCGATGCCGGTTTGCTGGAACTTCACGTCCTGCGGCACGTTGCCCTGCAAGAGACGCACCGAGATCGGCTTGCCCACCGGCTGCGTCCACGCAATGCCGTGCAGCGGCCAGCCGGCCACCAGCACGAGCGCACCCGCGATGCCCGCCAGCCAATGCAGGCGGCGCTCGGCCGCGACGCACAGCAGGCCAGCCAGCACTGCGGCGATCAG